>JAFZKK010000037.1 GCA_017551905.1 Salinivirgaceae bacterium | reverse complement strand
GGTGCACTTTCCCCGTTTACAGGTGCATTCTCACCGCTTATAGGTGCATCTTTTCCTTTTATAGGTGCATTTTCTATCAACTTTACTATCAACTTTTCTGTCAACTTTTGGTTGGTGGTATTTTGTCGTTGACGGTCATTTAAAGTGCCAATTAAAGTGCCATTTACACCGACATCATCCGAATTTACACCGACATCTTCAGTATTTACACCGACATTTACAGGTGCATTTTTACCATTTACAGTGCCACTTACAGTGCCGTTTACAGTGCCATTTTTACTATCAACCTTTTTCGCCGACTTCCAAAAGATAATTTTCACCGTATAACCATCGGACTGATACTCGGGCTCGGGAAGCCCTTGCTTTCGGCATAAGTCAACCATACGGTTAACACCTGTTCCCCAATTCTCTAAATAGGTTGAGAGGAAAAGCACTTGGGCGATAGTGTGATTATACGGGAACGAATCGTGCGACTGCTTGATATTGGCTGGCGTCAAACCGTGAGTGAAACATCCTGGGTTGGTGATTTCAACGCGGTCGTCGTAAATGGCTAAACTGACGGTTGTGCTCAAATCATCGTACCGCCTATGGCAAAGGGCGTTGGTCAATGCTTCGCGCAGTGCCTCAAACGGAATGTCCAAATGCTCCTCGCGGCGCAAACCGACAATCTTTCCGCTCAAATTCAAATGCTTGAAACAGAATTCGATACCAGCGTCCAAAAGGTCGAAGAAATTACCCGAGGTACTTTTGTTGTCGATAAACTCCATTTTGTCGGTTCCTCTGAATCGCGCCATACGCAGCCGCAGTTGCGGATAGCCGTCAACATTGGCACCAAAGAGTGCCACTGCCGCATTGGTGGGCTTGCCGTTTTGCAAGAGTTTGAACTTTGTGAGCAGAGTCTCAACACTGTCGCTTTCGGCCGAAGCATTAATGCGGCCACCCGCAACTCCCGACCGAACCGCCCCACGAATGCGCTCCTCGCTCAAATCGGAAATGGCGATTCCGTCGGCAATTTGGGCGTCCCACGCGAACTTTACAGGACTGCTTCGGCGCAGACGCTCGTTGTACATATCGCGCGGCATTTGTTTGGTTGTGCTCTCAATCCTATAGTACGGACAGCCTTGATAGGTGTAAGGCACTTGTCCGTCTTTCCATTTATCAAAGTGAAACACAATCAGTTGGCGGCTATCGCTATCAGGCAATTCCACGTATTCGGGGCGTGCGTCAATAGCGGGCTCAATCTTTGCCAACTCCTGCGCAATCTCGCGTTGAGTGCTGTCGGTTACCTGCTGTCCTGTTATTTTCAACGACACGGGGGCTATGCCAAATATCAGACATCCGCCTTCGGTATTCAAAAAGGCGCAAGCCGACTTCATACCGTCTTTCAACTCGCCAGTTGTTTTCTTCAACTCAAGCGTGCGGTGCTCGTCGCCTTTTATCAGCAGTTTTATATCTTCAATTGTCATAGCCATTATTCTCCGCCTTTGCGTAATGCGAAAAGAGTAGTCAAATATAGGCGAAAAATGTTCTCGCCTTTTCCCGCTCTCGATATAACCTCTACAAAGTTAATTACATTTTTCAAAGTTTTTGTTCAGTATCCTTGCTTTCAATTTGCCCGTTGCAAATAATGCGACAACCTACGCGAGATTGAAGCAGAGGTTTTGGAAATTTTTGAAAAAAGTGAAAATAAGGCCTTTCGCCGTTGCTATTCAATTATCAATGAATAGTTTGTGCTGCGACCACCTTCGTTGTTCATTTCTACAACCTTTCAGCGAAAAACCAAATTATTCGCCGAATGTTTTTCGGTGATTATAGTACTTATTCACCGATATTATTTCGGGGAATATGGCTTTTATTCACCGAATTGTCGGCAACAACAATTTGTGTTTGGCTATTCCTTGATACAAAAATCTTCAAAACTTGTAACAAACGTCTCTAAAAACCCTTCAAAACTTGTAACAAACGCTTACAAAAACCCTTCAAAACTTGTAATAAATGCTTGCAAAAACCCTTCAAAACTTGTAACATTGCAGCACGAAAAGGTTTTAAAACTTGCAACTAATGTTTGTAAAACATTGATTATATGAAACGTGTAAAGGTTAACGAACTTTTGGAATGGTACAAGAGCAAACGTCGCAAACCGCTTATTGTTTGGGGCGCACGCCAAGTGGGTAAATCGTATCTTGTAAAAGAGTTGTTTGCAAAGCGTTACTTCAAAGATTTTGTGTACATCGATTTGAAAAAAGACGCGGAGGCCTGCACGTTTTTTTCTTCGACCTGCAACCCCGACGACTATCTGGCCTACATTGAGGCACGTTTCGGGAAAAAGATATCGCCGGAGGTGCCGCTCATTTTCGACGAAATGCAGCAATGCCATCAAGTTCTGACTTCGCTCAAATATTTTTGCCAGGATTACAGAGAGTTACCTGTGATTGCGACTGGCTCGCTCGTCAGGTTGGCAATCAAACAGACCGAGTCGAAAAACAAGAACGACGAGTTTCTTTTCCCCGTTGGCAAGATTGACTCAATGACGCTTTATCCGGTGACTTTCGAGGAATATCTGCTGAATGTGAATCCGTTGCTGCTGGAGAAAATCCGGGAGTCGTACCGCACAAAATCGGAGTTGAAAATGCCGTATCACCAAATGGCAATGGACCTGTTGCACGAATATCTGACAATCGGTGGGTTGCCGGAGCCGCTCGACATCTTCATTCAGGACAAATCGTATGTCGACGCAACTAAAACGCTCAAAGAGGTTTATGAGAATTATTTAGGCGATATGGCTTTCTACAATGTGTCGGACGAGACGATTTTGAAAACGCGCAATCTGTACCAAAATATCTTCAACCAACTGAATAAAGAGAATAAGAATTTCAAAATCACCGAGATAGAAAAGGGAAAATCGAACCGCGACTACTTCAATGCCTACCAATGGCTCGAGTTGGCGCACGTGATTTACCGTAGCAAAAATGTTACGGGCAAGGTGACTGTTCCGTTCATCGAGAAATCGGAAGGGCTGTTCCGTCTGTACCTTGCCGACGAGGGCATTTTTGCATTCCAAAGCAAAGTGAATCAGGCAGATTTCTTTGTTCGCGAGAAGCGGAACACGCTTTCGGGTGTGTTCTACGAGAATTACATCGCCTGCGAGTTTGCCGCCAAACAGATTCCGCTCTATTACTGGACGGGCAAATCGAACCACGAGTTTGAATTTGTGGCCTATTCGGGCGGAAAACTGTATGCCATCGACGCAAAAAAATCGCGTGGCGGGCTAAATTCGCTCAACGAGTTCCGCGAGTTCAACCCGAAGGCGCCGGCAATAAAAATATCGGCCAATAATTTTGGTTATAATGCTGAAAACGATATTCTTACTATTCCGCATTACGCTGTTTTCCTGTTGGCCGACGATTTGCAAAAAGGAAGTTTGTAGGGATTGTTGAGCCTTGTTAATTTCAATCACTCAACATCTCGAAAAGCGCCCTGCTCAAAATGAATTGTGGTAGAGTTTGCATTCCCGTTTGGACTTTTCTCAACAATCACTTCTGCAACACCTATTAACGAATTACCGTTTTCGTCAATTTTAAACCCGTAATATTCAGGGCGGTGCAGTAGCATCACTGTGTCGGCAAAGTAGTTCAGCACATTTCCAAAACGTAAATCGGGCAAAAATGGACGGCGGTCTTCTCGTTTCGATGACTCACAATGCCGCGTCAAGCTGCTCACCGCCACAATCGGAATGTTAATATCGCGCGAAAGTTGCCGTAGTTTTTCGCCGTACACCGGCGCTGTTGCAATATTGTAATAGCCTGTACTGATGTTACAGATATCCAAAAGATTATCAATGTAAACAATGTCGATGTTCTCGATTAGTTTGAGCCGTGCCGCCTCGTAGCGCAACTCGTTAATCTCGAATTGTGGGGCACAATTGATAAATATATGGTCTTCAAACCGATGTTCGTCATTTTCGTTACCGAGAAGGCTGCTGATATTGCGCAGTCGTTTCATAATTTCGATTTCGGACATCGAGACGCTGAAAAATGCGACTTTTTTTCCAGCGCAAGCTTGATTGTAGGCGCACGTTAGTGCCAATGAGCGCCGTCCCATTGCAGGCCGCGCAGCAATCACCACTAAATTTGAGTTTTGAAAGCCGCCAATAAGTTTATCCAGCGCCTTAATCCCCGACATCACGCTTTGGCTATCGCCAATGGCCTCTTTTTGTACTTTTGAAAGTTGTTTTGTTGCCATAATAAATAAATTTAAAAGTTTATATTCCAATAAATTATTCACTAAAACCCAATCGCCTTCTTCTCGCGGGTTTCAATACGTTCGTCGTTGCAGAAGCCAAGAAGCGTGTCGAGAGTGTTTTCCGAATCGCCGTGCAAGATTTTGCCAATGGCGTGGCGGCGGGCAATGTTCTCAATCTGACCGCCACTGAACTCGTATTTGCTTGACAGCGTGCGTGTTTCGTCATCGGTCAAGTCGGGAATCATTTCGTGCCAAATGCTCATCCGCGCCTCAACGGTGGGCTTGTCGAACTTGATTTTGTAGAGGAAGCGGCGCTCGAAGGCCTTGTCGAGATTCTGCACAAGGTTGGTGGTGGCAATCATAATGCCGTCGAGCGTCTCCATCTCCTGAAGGATAATGTTTTGGATAGAGTTCTCCATCTTGTCCACAGCCCGCTGCGCACCTTCCTGGCGAATGCCAATCACAGCATCAGCCTCGTTGAAGAGCAAAATGGGCGCTAACTTACTGTTTTTCACCTTCGAGCGATAGTCATCGAACAGTTTTTTAATGTTCTTCTCGCTCTCGCCAACCCAACAACTCTTTATTTCGGGAACGTTGACTTGGATAATATCGCGGCCCGTTTGGCGGGCAAGCTGCAAAGCCGTTTCGGTCTTGCCCGTGCCAGGCGCGCCGTAGAACAAGCAGGCAAAGCCGCTGTGATATTTCATCTCCTCCATCCGCGAGCGAATCTGACGGTAGCGGTCGTCGTCGAGCAGGTTGGCCAGCTCATCAATCTGCGCCTCGATTTTCTTGTCGTAATAGAGTTGTTTGGGCACAATCTTATCACAATGAATCATATTGCGGCGGTTGGTTTCAGGTTTGAGCGACAGCCCACTCAATTCGCTGAACAACAGGCGTTTGGACTCGTCGGTCAAGTGATAAGACTCGCGGTCGGCAAGGCCGTCGTTGTTGCAGTATTCGATAATTCCCTTTTCGAGCAGAGGGTGCGTGCCGCTGTTCAGCAGATTTCTGACGCGGTTTTGCTTATGTCGCGAATCGCTGAAAAGGAATTTGAGGTCGTAGAAGGTTATGCTGTCGTCGCTGTCATCGACAAAAAGGTGCGCGAAAAGCAATAGCAGAGCCTCGTCTTCCTCACACAATCCGTAACTCTTAACTTGTTGGACAAAAAGCAGTTGGTTGTTTTGTTCCATCAGAGTTTCCAATCTTTTGACGGCCACATCGCTGTTTATCTCGCCCTCGTCGCGAATGCTGAAAATATCGCTTAAAACGCCGAAAAAATCGCCGCAACTGATATTGGCGTTGTGGTATCCTTCGAATTTCTCGTCGCGGGTAAAAGCTTCAACCACATACCACGGCACGCGGTAAGACCCACAGCCGCGACTGCGCACCATATCTTTTAGCACAAGCCCGTTTATGTCCTTCACATACTTCAAGATACGTGTTGTGCTGCACCCGATAAACCTTGCAAAGTCGCGAAGCTCGATTTCGTGGTCGCTGCTGTTGTCGACAAACAAGGCCATCATCAGGCTTTGCTCTTTGGTGAGGTCGAGGCGCGCGGCCAAATAACTGATATAGGTGTCGGCCTTGCGGAAAAACTCGGGTTTGAGCCCCGAATCGCGGGCCAGTTCAACAACTTTCTCTACCGCCGTGAGCAAATCCAACTGCTCGGTCGGTTTTTGTTTTCCTTTTGCCATAGTGCGTTCGTTTTAAAATTTTTTACAATTAAAAGGGCAACCTGCGCGAGATTGCGGCAGAGGTTTTGAAAATTTTTAATTTTTTCATCCTTTTTTCTTTGAATCGCGCCGCAAAGAAAAATTGCCACTACGCAGCCTTTTTGCGTATCTGAAAAAATCTAAAACCCAATCGCCTTTTTCTCTTTGGTTTCAATCTTTTCGTC
Source organism: Salinivirgaceae bacterium (assembly GCA_017551905.1). Classification (GTDB taxonomy): domain Bacteria; phylum Bacteroidota; class Bacteroidia; order Bacteroidales; family SZUA-534; genus RUG13583. The sequence goes on along the minus strand of JAFZKK010000037.1, from coordinate 1,886 downwards.
ATCGCAGTAGCCGAGCAGCTCGTTAAGCAGGTTTTCCGAATCGCCGTGCAAGATTTTGCCAATGGCGTGGCGACGAGCGATGTTCTCAATCTGACCACCGCTGAACTCGTATTTGCTTGACAGTGTGCGCGTTTCGTCATCGGTCAAATCGGGAATCATCTCGTGCCAAATGCTCATTCGCGCCTCGACGGTGGGCTTGTCGAACTTGATTTTGTAAAGGAAGCGGCGCTCGAAGGCACGGTCGAAACTTTGCGCAAGGTTGGTGGTGGCAATCATTATGCCGTCCAATGTCTCCATCTCCTGAAGCAGAATGTTCTGCATTGTGTGGTACATCTTATCCACCGACCGTTCGGCATTTTCCGACCGCTTCCCAATAATGGCGTCGGCCTCGTTGAAGAGCAGAATGGGCGCAACATCGCACTCCTTCACCTTCTCGCGGTAAACATCGAACACGCGCTTCAGGTTCTTCTCGCTCTCGCCAACCCACATACTTTTTATCTTCGCAATGTTCACCTGCATAATGTCGCGGCCAGTGCGGCGAGCAAGCTGCAGCGCCGTTTCGGTCTTGCCAGTGCCAGGCGCACCGTAGAACAGGCACGCAAAGCCGCAGCGGAATTTCTCGTCCTCCAATCGCTTGCGAATCTGCTCATATTGGCTGTTTTCCATCAAATCGCCCAACTCATCAACCTTTCGGCTCACTTTCTCGCTGAAAAACAGATTTTTAGCCTTGATATCTTCGGCTTTTATCACATCGTTGCGGTTCCTCGCGTTACGGCGGCCAATGTTCATCTCGCTCAAAAGCTCGTCTTTCGTCTGCTTTGTCAGACAATAAGCCTCGTTGTTGACGAACCCGTCGTTGTTGGCGAACTCTATCAGTTTTTTGTTGAGAAGCGGGTGCGCGTCGCGCTGCAAAGCCGATTTTATCTGATTATACTTGCCGCGCTCGTAGAGAAACGAAAAGTCGCGACATACAACATTATCGTCTCTTCTGTTCACCGACAGACTTGCGAATACAATCAGCAGAATCTCATCTTCGGGCTTGAGTTCGTAGCTGCGTAACTTGCTGACAAACTGCAAATTCTTGTTGCAGTCGAGCAGATGCCCGATTCTTTCGAGAGTAATGTCGTAGGAAAGTTCATCGTTGTTGCGCATTTCGAAAACGGTGTCGAACTCGTCGAAAAGCTCGTTGCAGTTGAGCCCCGACAAGTTGCGCGGCACAAATTTCTCGTCCCGTTTGAAGGCGTCGATAATCTCCTGCTGAATCCGATAGCAGTTGCGGCTGCGGATTTCGCGGAACCGAGGGCGGATTTGCATCACAATTCCAAGTTTTTCAAGTTCGTCGATATAGTTCGTGTACCGCAGAAGTCGCGCCGTGCTGCAATCGAGGCTGTCGCTCAACTCCTTCGTCGATACGCAACCATCGTCGCTGTGGCTGATGAGCAGCGCCAGCATCACGCTCTGCTCGCGGTTGATGCCAATCATCTCCGAAATGTAATCGGCATACGGCGCCACCGTGTCGAAAAACTCGTCGTTCAGCACCGACTTTGCTGCCAAATTGTCAATGTTCTCTACTGCCGTGAGCAAATCCATTTGCTCTGCCGACTTTTGGTTCTCTGTGTTCATCTTTTATTGTTTTAAAATTTTTTGCAATAAAAAGCGGAACCTACGCGAGATTGCAGCAGAGGTTTTGAGAATTTTTGAAAATTTTTATTTGATTGAAAATGTGGAATTTGTAGAGACGATGTGCTGATGTGAACCCCTTTTATTGGACACAAAATTAAACAAATTGATTTCTGTATTTAACAGGACTTGTTTTAAGTCGCAGTTTGATTCTGTCATTATTGTAATATGATATATAGTTCTCCAATGCGTGAGCGAACTCGTAT
>JAFZKK010000036.1 GCA_017551905.1 Salinivirgaceae bacterium | reverse complement strand
TTGACGCTTACAACGAATTTTACGACAAGTTTTTGTAAACCAAGTATATGAAACATGAAAGGCTGTCTGACGGACAGCCTTTTTTATTTCTGAATGTTGTTGAAAATCAAAGCGTGTTGTTAAGTAGAGTTGCGTTTTTCAGTTTTTCGAAAGTATGCTCTGAAATTTTAGTGTTTTCTATGATGTTCAGATGCTTGGCATGATGCAAATCGGTTCCTATAAAATCAACCAAATCATTTTCAATCAACATTTTGGCAGCTTTGTTCACATCGGATGAATAGACTTTGGCAAGCGATAGAATATTTATTTGGAAGAAAATTCCACGGTCGTGCAAAAGTTTCATGTGCTCTATGTCATCGTGCCAGTACAGATAGCGTTCAGGGTGCGCCAACACTGGTTTGTAGCCGTTTATCTGCATCTCGAAAACCGTCTCGTCGAAGTTCTTGTGCTGATTCACAAACGAACATTCAAAAAGTAGCATTTTGCTGCCGCCAAGCGTAAGCATCGGCTTTTTGCTCAAATCCTGCATAAAATCGTAGTCGATGTAATATTCGGCACCAACACCCAATTCTATGTCAATATGCTGATTTTCAACTTCTTTTTTTAGCTCGTTGAATCCGTTGACAATCTTTCCCTCATCGTTATTGTAGAAGCCGGTCATCACATGCGGAGTGATGATAAGTTTCTTATATCCAAGATTTTTCAGGCTGTTAATCAGCGATATGCTGGTTTCTGTCGAATCGGAACCATCGTCGAGGGCAGGAATAAGGTGCGAGTGCATGTCGCAAGTCAGCCCCAACTCGCTTAAGGGTATGGTAGGGGCGCTTTTTCTGCCGAATAGTCCGAAGAATGCCATGTCAGTTTGTGATTAATTATTACAAATTTAATCAAATGCCGCCGATAACTGCCACTTTTCTGAAATAAATTTTATTTTTGTTCAGGCTTAATAAAAAACATGCTCGATTTAAGTAACTATATTACAGGCTTATTGTTCATCAACGACTGCGTCATTCTGCCAGGATTCGGCGGTTTTGTGGCCAATTATCAGGAGGCGCAGCACGATGCTACGAGCAACACCTTTATGCCGCCTTCCAAGAAGCTGGTTTTCAACAGCAATCTCTCGTACAACGATGGTTTGCTGATAAACTATCTCTCGCAACAGTTATCGGTAAGTTATGCCGAAGCCAAGGAAATGGTGCGACAAAGCGTTGAGGATGTGTGGATTAGGCTCGAGCGTGGCGAGTCGGTGGAGTTTGACGGCATAGGCTCGTTCCAGTATGGCGACAACGATGCGCTGGTTTTCAGTCCTAAAATAACTGAGAATCTACTTACTGACTCATACGGCATGTTCTCATTCCGTTTCCCGCCGCTCAGTTACAAGTCGTCCGACGAACCAATAATCAACAACGATAATATCCGCCACATGCCAAACCTTAACTCGCGCCAAATCTTGAGCTATGCCGCCATTTTGGTTCCAATTGCCGCTCTGATAGCGCTTATCCCGGTATATCAAAACTCGAAAAGCCAGTCGGCAAGTGTTATTCCTATTGAGGATACGGTTACGGCCACAGTGCCAAAATCAAGTGTCGACAATGCCATAACTGAATCAACCGACAAACGCAGGGCGTTGTTCTACAGCGAGACACCAGCTCAAAAGGTGGAGACACACAAAGCGGCGAACCCCGATTGCACATATTATATCATTGGCGGCAGTTTCAAAGACAAGGCAAATGCTGAGTCGTATATGAAAAAATATCGGAAAGATGGTTTTGAGTCGGGTATTGTCCATGCCGACAACCTTTACCGCGTAACACTTGGCTCGTTCGACGACAAGGTTTTCGCACTGCATGAGTTACGGCGCATCAGAGCGTCGGAGAAATACAGCAACGCCTGGCTCTATCCGGTAGCCAAATAATCAGGCCACTTTTATTGTAATTACAGGAATTGGTGAGTGATTCACCAGTTGTTGCGGGTTTGATATTCGCGACAGCGGCAGCCATTTGTTGTCGAGGCGTTCGCTGGTGGCGGCAATCAAATCGGCGTCGTAGGCAATGGCATAGTCGATAAGAGTGCTTGCCACTTTGGTCTTTTTTACGCGTATAGTCTCTTTACTGTATTTGACATTATGCCGGTCGAGGTAGGTGGCGACGGTCTTTATGGCCTCCTCCATTTTCCGTTGCGACGATGCTTTGTTGTCGGTCCGCATATCGACTAGCATCATTTCGGCATTAAACTGTTTGGCGATGTTGGCTACCACTGGAATTTTCAGCCGTGTGCGTGGAGTGTTGTCAATTGGGACAACAATACGCCGAGTGTTCTGCGGCACAAAATTGTATTTGACGGTAATAACCGGGCAAGTGGCGTGGCTCACAATGCGAAAAGCGTTGCTGCCGGCCCATAGCTCTTGAAATCCCGACACGCCGTTGGTGCCGCTGATAATCATCAGTGCGTCGCCGTATTTGGCCTGGTTGCACACCTCGGTAAACACACGGCCGTCGCGCACACAATAGTCGATGTTGCCGTTCATCTTGTTCTTGAAGTGCTTGATTATCTTCCTGAACTTGTCGATGGCGCCCGATTTTATCACCTCGTCGTAGTCGTTATAGCTGATTGACGGGTCGTAATCGGCATTGCGGCGCTTCACGTGTATCATTTTTATGTCGCACTTGAAGGCGTTGGCATACAACACCGCATACTCCATTGCGTTTATGGAGCTCGACGAGAAGTCAACCGGAACCAAGATGTACTTATTCATTGCAGTGTTGTTTGAGGCGGCAATATAATCGAATTTTGCAAAATGCCGCAATCGGGTTTGCGCTATAAATCGTGTTGTTTCGGTTTTGTTTTGGGCACAATGTCGCCAATTTTGACAGATGTGTCAACCTTGGTTTTCCGTTTGAAAACGCCATATTTCCCGTCGATGACACCTGTCAGTTTGATGTTGCCACTGTTCAGAAACCACTCTTTTGCCGATGAGATTCCTATTTTGAGAGTCTCGGCGGTGCTCAGTTTTATGGTGAAGTCGCAGTCGGCATGGCTTCGGGCGCCTACTTTAATCGGCTTGTCAACCACCAGCTTGCCGGTCTTTATATCGCGCATGGCGACATCGATGTCGGCGGTTTTTATGGTTATGCTGTGCTTGTTCGGGTTGTAAACCCTAACATTAACGCTGGCCGTTATCTGGCTGAGTTTGACTTCGGTGATGTTTATGGAGTTGACACCTGCGAATTCGGGTGCGACAAAGTCGCCGCATCCTTGCAGCAACAAAGCGAGCAAACCAACAATGGCGATTTTTTTCATAGCATCAGATTAATTCAAAAAAAAGGATGGTTGCTTTGTGGGCAGCCATCCTTTGTCGTTATAAGTCAATTGATTAGTAGCGCCTTGTGCCCTTTTTGGTAGAGTAGTTGATTTTCAACGCACTAACTTTTCTTAACTCTTGCTTCACATCGGTAACGATACCCATTTTGGCATCCTCGTCAACCTTCAACGATGTTGTCATCAACGGAACTTCCTTTTCGTCTTTTTGCTGACGCTCCGACTCAATGTAGTCGGCAATGTCTTTAACATCAGCAAATTGGTCGTTCAGCTGGATACGAGGCTCGGTACCGTATGCCTTGGCGAATTTGTCTTTCGGCTTGCCAATGTAGATGTAGCTTACCAACGATTTCTTCTCAAGTTTCTTGATTTCGCTGGCCATCGGAACATTCACATTGACTTTCAAGTCAACTTCCTTCATTGTGGTTGACACCATGAAGAAGAAGAGCAACATATAAACCACGTCAGGAAGTGATGAAGTTGAAATTGCGGGCACTTCTTTTTTGCCGCCGTCTCTAAATTTTCCCATTATTTTTTCCCTCCATAGTTTTTAGGTTCGGCCTCAGATATAGCCTGCGGATATATCTTCTTGATAGCGTCCTGTTGGTCCTTGTCCAAATCGTCGTAGCGTTTGCCCCACTTTCTCTGTGCCAACTCGTTTCTCAACTCGTTGTAGGCAGCGGCCAGTTCGTCTTGAACCTGAACATACAGTCCGTAAGAAGTTCCGCGGTCGTTCTGAAGTGATATCACCTGTTTCGAAACCGGATAATCGCCAAAGAAAGGCACTTCCTTTATTGTCTTTTCCGGAAGATTCGGGTCGTCTGCAGGATTCTCTATGAACTCTTTCGCCTTCTTTTTCAATTCGCTGATGTGCATCGGCTCACCCTCAACCATCAACTGGTCGTTCTTGTTGATAAGAACAACATAAACATTTCTTTCCTTAATCTTCTGGTCGTCGTTGATTTCCTCTTTTGGAACCGGAGGCGGCAGCATACGCGATATACCGGCATCGGTGTCCATTGTGGTGGAGACCAGAAAGAATATCAACATCATAAACGCGGTGTCGGCCAATGATGCAGAAGGAATATCTGGTGTTTTACGTGCCATAGTTTACTTTTAATTTTCTTATTCGGCGGCTGAGCGTACGGCTGTTACGGCCAATCCCAGAATTGCCGCTCCGAACAATAAATAAGTTACATATAATGCGGTATCAACCCATTTCGACAAGCTCACTGTCAGATTGTATTCCTCAACACCGTGGAATGTCGGCAGAACATCGGATGCGAAAGAGTGTGCGCCGAAGACGATGACGGCGGCCAAAGCCAACACGCCAAGCAACGTCAAGGCACTCTTCTTCGAGTTGAGCATGCCAATCAGCGACATCACAATGATTACCAGAAACGCACCGCCAGCAAGGATATATGTCCATATAAGCAACCAGTCAATGTATTCTCCGGTCATAAAGGTGACAATACCCGATACGGCACTGACAGCCAGTAGAATAGCCGAAAAGATACCAATTATTTTCGATAATGTTGAATTCATTTTTTATTTGTTTTTCAAGTTGTACTTATAAAGCATATCTGTCAAAGAGATAGATGCGTCTTCCATATCGTTGACAATGCTGTCGATTTTTGATACGAAGTAGTTATAGAACACTTGAAGAATCATAGCTACGATAAGACCAGCCATTGTTGTGATAAGTGCGACTGAAATACCACCTGCAACCAGTGCCGGGCTGATGTCACCTGCAACCTTGATTGAGTCGAAGGCCTGCACCATACCAATAACTGTTCCCAAGAATCCCAACATAGGAGCCAAAGCGATGAACAAGGCAATCCATGAGAGGTTCTTCTCAAGCAAACCGGTTTGAACGCCGCCGTAAGAGATAACGGCTTTCTCAACCATGTCAAGACCAGCGTCGTAGCGGTCGAGACCCTGATAGAAGATGCTTGCAACCGGACCACGGCTGTTGCGGCAAACCTCTTTGGCAGCCTCTACGCCTTGCTCGTTAAGAGCGGTCTCAATCTTTGCCAACAGCTTTTTGGTGTTGGTCGACGACAGGTTGAGGAACAGGATACGCTCAACGCAGATAGCCAAACCGAGAATCAAGCAAAGGATAACGGCTGACATAAAGCCTACACCACCCTCGATGAATTTCTGTTTGATTGCCTGATGGGCGCTTTGTCCTTCAATGGCGTCTTCACTAACTTCGGCGGCGGCTGGAGCCTCAGATGCTGCCGGTGCTGCCTGTTCAACTGCCTGTGCAGTGTCTGCGGCAGCATTCTCATCTTGTGCGTTTACACAATTCACTGATGCTGTTCCCAACATCATAGTCACAACTAACAATGTGAATAACTTTTTCATAATTTCGATTTTTTGTTATTTACGGTTTTTACTTGTTATAAAATATTAAAAATCATCTCTCAATTTTGTGTTTTTGCGGAGAAAGGGGGATTCGAACCCACGATACCGTTTCACGCGGTATACACACTTTCTAGACGTGCGCCTTCGACCACTCGGCCATTTCTCCGGAGCCTCAACAAAGGCTGTTAAAAACGGTCGGCAAAATACAAAAAAAATCAAACAGCAAGCCGTGCAGCGTTATTTTTTATGTCATCGACCTTTCATTTTATCCCGATTTATTTTCCAGATATACTATTGTATAATATAAACGCATTGTGTAATATTGCAGTCCCAAAAAAACGAGGGATTCAGGACCCATAGCTCAGTTGGTTAGCAGCACCTGACTCATAATCAGGGGGTCGTTGGTTCAAGCCCAACTGGGTCCACAAAAGGCACTTACCAGCGTGAGTGCTTTTTTTTGTTTAAATTGCGTACCGATATGAAAATCAGAGACATCGATTTGGGTGATAAGCCGGTGGCGTTTGCGCCGATGGAAGACATCAGCGACCCGTCGTTCCGCCGCCTGTGCAAAGAGCAGGGCGCCGACCTGATGTATTCTGAATTTGTGTCGGCCGACGGGCTCATCCGCGATGCCGAAAAAAGTCTGCGCAAACTCGATATCGACGACAGCGAGCGCCCCGTGGGCATCCAAATCTACGGCAAAGACCCCGACGCAATGGTTGAGGCCGCCCAACGCGTTGAGCAGGCGCACCCCGACCTGATTGACATAAACTTTGGTTGCCCCGTGAAAAAGATTGCGGGCAAAGGCGCTGGTGCCGGACTGTTGCAGAACATTCCTCTGATGATAGAGATTACGCGCCGCGTGGTGCAGGCCGTGAAACTGCCCGTGACGGTGAAAACGCGCCTTGGTTGGGACGAGACCGACAAACCGATTGTGGAACTTGCCGAACGCTTGCAAGATGTTGGCATTGAGGCGATAACCATCCACGGACGCACCCGCAGCCAAATGTACAAGGGTGAGGCCGACTGGTCGCTCATTGGGCAGACAAAGGCAAATCCGCGTCTGCATATCCCAGTCATTGGCAACGGCGACATCGATAGTCCGCAGAAAGCTGCCGAAATGTTCAACCGCTACGGCGTTGACGGCATTATGATTGGCCGCGCGGCCATCGGCAATCCGTGGATTTTTAGCCAGACAAAACACTATCTAAAAACAGGCGAACTATTGCCGAACCCCACTATTCCGCAGAAAGTTGAGTTGGTAAAACGTCATCTGCAATATTCGCTTGACTGGAAAGGCGACTATGTGGGCGTTTTCGAGCTGCGCCAACATCTGTCGAACTACTTCAAAGGCCTACCCGACTTCAAAGACACGCGCATCCGCCTTGTCACCGAGAAAGACCCGGCGGTGATAATGCAGATTTTGGATGAGATTTCTGAGAGGTGGAAAGAATTTTAGATTAATGACGAGTTTAACGTTTTCATCCTCTTAATCATTACACTCTTTCCCTTTATTAATATGTGCGCTTAGCGTCGGCTCCGGCTGCATTTGGGGCAAAGTCCCTTTACCATAAAATTCACCGAGTTGACTGTGTATCCTGCGGGAAGGTCGATTGCAGGTATATGCTTTTCGCTCAAGCAGATAGTCTGCCGGCATTTCTCGCAGAAAAAGTGGACATGGGCGTCTTCGTCGTTGTCGGCATCGTCATTGTGATGTTGGCTTTGGCAAAGCTCGTAAAGTGTGCAGCCATTGCCGCCCTCGATAACATGTACAAGATGGTTGGCGCGGAACAGATTCAGTGTGCGCAGTATGTTCGATTTGTCGATAGTGCCTATTGTGGCTTCCAAATCGGTGAGCGACACTGGGTGCTCCATTGTCGCTAATTGGTCTGCTACAACCATACGGTTTGCCGTTGGCTTTATGCCGTGGCTTTCAAGCAATTGCACGCATTTTGAACTGTCCATAAAGTGATGTTTTTCTAATAGGCAAGATAAGAAGAAAACACAAATCAACAAAAAATCCCCGCCAGACAAGCTCTGACAGGGATTCTTATTTCATTCTATAATTCAATCCTTCAGTCCTTCAATCAATACCTGTAGTGCTCTGGTTTGTAAGGTCCTTCCACTTTCACACCAATGTAGTCGGCCTGAGCCTTTGTGAGTGTGGTGAGTTTTGCGCCAACGTGCTCAAGGTGCAGGCGGGCAACCTCCTCGTCCAAGTATTTCGGCAGGCGGTAAACGCCAATCTCATATTTCTTCTGCCACAAGTCGAGTTGGGCGAGTGTTTGGTTGGTGAACGAGTTGCTCATCACAAACGACGGGTGGCCGGTGGCGCAGCCAAGGTTTACCAATCGACCCTCGGCCAAGACGATAATGCTATGTCCGTCAGGGAAATAGTATTGGTCGACTTGCGGTTTGATGTTCACTTTACGGATTCCGGGCACGGCCTCAAGGTCGGCCATCATAATCTCGTTGTCGAAGTGGCCGATGTTGCAGACAATGGCTTTGTCCTTCATTTTCTTCATGTGCTCGGCGGTGATGATGTCGCGGTTGCCTGTGCAAGTAACGTAGATGTCGCCTTGCGGCAAGGCATCCTCGACGGTTGTAACCTCATAGCCTTCCATTGCTGCTTGCAGAGCGCAAATCGGGTCAATCTCGGTAACCAGAACGCGGGCACCGAAACCGCTCATACTGCGTGCGCAACCCTTGCCCACATCGCCGTAGCCGCATACCACAGCCACTTTGCCGGCAATCATAATGTCGGTGGCACGCTTGATACCGTCGGCAAGGCTCTCGCGGCAGCCGTAAAGATTGTCGAACTTCGATTTGGTAACTGAATCGTTGACATTGATAGCCGGGAAACGCAGGGTTTTGGCCTCGGCCATCTGATAGAGACGGTGAACGCCGGTGGTTGTCTCCTCCGACACACCGCGCACTTTAGCCGCCAGCTTGTGCCATTTTTGGTTGTCGTCTTTCAATCCGTCTTTGATTCTTTCAAACAGGCGGATAGCATCCTCGCCCTTCGGCATATTGTTCAGAATGGCAGGATTGTCCTCGATTTCGATGCCTTTGTGCAGCATCAGTGTGGCGTCGCCGCCATCGTCGACAATCAGGTCGGGACCCTCGCCGTTGCCGAAGTTCAGCGCCTGCTCGGTGCACCACCAGTATTCCTCGAGCGACTCGCCCTTCCATGCGAACACGGGAACACCACGAGAAGCTACGGCCGCAGCGGCATGGTCTTGTGTCGAGAATATGTTGCAGCTTGCCCAGCGAACTTTCGCGCCAAGGGCCGTCAGCGTCTCAATCAGCACGGCTGTTTGGATGGTCATGTGCAGACTGCCCGAAATTTTGGCACCCTTAAGCGGCTGGCTTGCAGCGTATTTCTTGCGCAGCGCCATCAGTCCGGGCATTTCGGCTTCAGCCAGTTCAATCTCTTTGCGCCCCCAATCGGCAAGCGCCATATCTTTCACCTTGTAAGGTAGATTTTGATTATACTTTTCCATTTAAAATATTGTTTAAGAATAATTTATAGCGTTTTTAGCGATTTTTTCTCGACAATGTCGAGGCATTCCATTAGTGTTTTGTCGATGTCCTGAATAATGGGGTAGAAGCCGTCGTTGTCGATGACGTTGCGGGCGATTAGAGCCATTAGTTGCGTCTCTATCACCTTGCGCGACAGGCTGATACCTTTTGCGTCGCGCTTCACGCCTTGCTTTTCGGCGTAAGCCACAAACTGGTCGAAAATGTTCTGGCCTTTCAGATATTTTACAAAGTCCTTGGCGTGTTTCAGTTTCGATAGCTCGGCGCGGTTGCGGTCGGTGTACTCAAGGCAGAACTGGTACTCGCAGCCCTTGCGCGTGATTCGGCTGTAGTAGTCCGACGTGCCCGATGTGTCGGCCGGGATGAAGACATCGGGCATGATGCCGCCGCCGCCATAAACCACACGTCCGCCGGTGGTGAAATATTCGGTCGAGTCGGCAATTTTTATGCTGTCGCGTTCCATAAACTCGCCGCGCTCGTAACGGTTCTCAAGGTCGAGGAAGTAATCTTCGTCGCTTTGCTTGTAAGGTTTCTGGATGCAGCGCCCCGACGGGGTGTAATAGCGTGCGATTGTGAGCCGCACCGACGAGTTGTCGGGGAACATAATCGGCTCTTGCACAAGGCCTTTGCCGAACGAGCGGCGTCCGACAATAATGCCGCGGTCGTTATCTTGGATGGCGCCGGCGGTAATCTCGCTTGCCGATGCCGAAAACTCGTCAATCAGAACGGCCAATTTCAAGTCTTTGCACGACTGCCGGAACGAGGCGTGGAACTCAGCCCGCTCGCGGTGCGCTCCTTCGGTGTAAACTATCAGGCTGCCGTTGGGCAGGAACTCG
>JAFZKK010000035.1 GCA_017551905.1 Salinivirgaceae bacterium | reverse complement strand
GGCAGCAAAGTAAATGTATGCCCCAAGGGACGAGTCAAGAGAAAAATGCAACTTTTTTTATCAAATGTAAAATTATCACAAAACCGACAATTACCAATGTTCAATTAATTGCCAGATTACCAGCCTCCAGGCCGACCGCCGCCAGGGAATCCACCGCCACCACCAGGGCCGAAGCCTCCGCCGTTTCCACCAGTGTATGATGATAGCGATACTTCGGAACCGTCGCTCACCGAGCAACCTTCGACAAACATTCCTTCGAACCGAGTTGTGCCGCCCGAAACCGTTACTCCTGACATTAGCGTTGGTGTTGAAGCACCCGAAACCACCAGCGGTGTGCCGCCGCTCGCAGGCGTTTTGAAGGCCACCACATTGTCACCCACAGTCATTGAATACCAGGTGTTGCTGTTCCACGACGCGGCCTGATAGCAGCTCTGCGTGAGGCTTGCGCCCGATTCCAGTCCGCCAATGGCCACAATTGTGCCGCCCGAAACATAGAGTTTGCAGCCGCCTTCGGTGTTGGCGTCGATTGCCAGTTCGGGCGCCGAGGTGCCGATTGCATAAATGGTGCCACCTTTAATGTAGAAATTGCCGTTGGCGTCGAGGCCGTCGTTCTTAACGGCGTATCCGCACACATATCCGCCTTCAATGGTGAATGTTCCAGCCGAGTTTATCGCGTCGTCGGCAGCCGAGTAGCAGTAAACTTCGCCGTCAGTGACAATTATGTTTCCTTTCGACTCAATGCCCTCATTTGCAGCGCAATTCACCACCACCGAGCCGCCCGAGAAGAATATGTTGCCGTCGAATTTTATGCCTTTGGCCGATACGCTGTTTGAGCTGTTGTTGCTCCTTCCGAACTGATTCGACGACGATTGTCCGTAATTGGAACCTTTCACCGTAACTTTCACATTACCACCATTAAAACAGGCTGTTAAATCCCCGCTAATTCCTTTGCCGCCAGTTCCCGTGTTGGTGATATTGAGTGAGCCTCCGTTGATTTCGAACAGGCAATCGGCTTTTATGCCCGAAGTGCCTTTATAATCGGATTCATCGCTGTCGTATGCGGCAGAACCTGAAATATTTATTACCGTTTCGCCACCGTTGATGCACACAAGCGAGTCGGCGGTTATGCCTTTCTTCATATTGGCCGACACGCTGACGTTGATTGTTCCGTTCGATATTATGACAGCCTCTTTTCCGCGAATGCCGTGCTCCACGCTTGAATTAACACTAACAATTTGCGATTCAACAAAATGCACGTAATCGTCGCTTGTTATTCCCGATTTGCCCTGCGCTGTCACTTCCAGCGTTCCGTTGCCGCTGAAAACGAGCTGTCCTTCGCTGAAAATGACGGCTTTCTCGTCCTCTCCGTCGGGTGTTGAGGTGTACGAAGCGGCGTCTTTCAGTTTGTTCGTTCCCTTCACCACCACAAAGCACCGTTTCTTGCCTTGATTATTAATTGCGGCGCCCAGTGTGCTTGTCAGGTCGAGACCGTTGAGTACAATCGCTTGTTTTTTAGAACTATACAATTTCAGCGAGCCGTCCGTTGCCGTTCCCGAAAGCTCGTATATCACCTTCTCGTCGGTGGTGTTGTTCACCGTTACGTGGTTGCCGCTGACAGCCACAATGCCGTTCTCGTCACCCGAAACCTGCGCGCCGCCGTCGGCATACACTATTTTAATGGTGCGGTCGAATTTGGTTTCCGAAATGTTGTCTTCGGCCAAAGCCGATTCGTCAAACGAAGGCGCCACCGTGGTTGTGTCGGTGCTGGCTGTCGATTCGTTGTTGTTTGGCACGATATCGTCAATGAAATCGTCTTTCGAGCAGCTTCCGCAGCTTATCAGCAGTATCGCGAAAGCGAAATAACCTTTTCCAATTATCTTTTTCATAACTCAAATTTTTAAAACCGACGCTAAAGTACGGTCGCGGCTCGTCGGGTACAACTTTATTCAACAAACGCCGCTTTTTCTTCAACAAAACGGTTTCGTCCGAGCCGAAATCCTATATCTTTGCCATTATGGAAACGGCACAAACAGGACTATTCAACTACTTGTTACAGTTTGTGATACAGATTTTACCTTATCTGTTTTTGCTCTTGCTGCACCATTTCCTTCTTGCCCCGCTTTTCTTCCGTCGAAAACTGATTGTTTACATACCCGTAACGTTGGTTTTGCTCGTTGGTTTCGGGTTTTATTGTTTCAATTTCGGTAATCCGATAAGTTTTCCGCAAGGCCGTCCAGGGCAGTTCCAAGGGCCGCTGCCGATGATACAGGAAGGTTTCACTCCACCGCCAATGCCGCAGAACGACCGTCCGCCCGTCGGGGGAATGGTTCCGCCGTTCGATACCGTTGTGCCGCCCTTCGACAGTATGACGCCGCCTCCAATGAACGAAATGCCTCCGTTTGGGACGCCGCCACAAATAATGCCCGATGGTGGACACCGCCCGATGCGCCCTGAAACAATGAAACTACTTATCGCACTGTTGCTTATAGGTGTGGATTTGGGACTTTTGGCTTACGTCAAGAATATTCGTGCAGAGAAACAGGTTCAGGCGCTTAAGGCTGAAAATCAGAAGAATCAGGAGGCGATTGAAGAATTGCACCGAAACGCGGCCAATGTCCGCAAAGCCGAAAATGAACTAATCTTCAAGACTGATTATAAGCAAGTTCGCGTCAAGCCCGACAATATTCTTTACATTGAGGGAATGGGCGAGTATCTGAAGATTTTCCAGCAGGGAGCCGCTACGCCATTGGTGGTGCTGATGAGTATGAAACGCATTCTGGAGCAGCTTCCCGACGACCGTTTCGCCCGCGTCCACAAGTCGTACATTGTGAACTTGAACCGTATTGCCAACAGCAGCCGCACCCAAGTCACAATGGAGAACAACACCACAATACCCATAGGCGAGTCGTACCGCGTGGCGGTGGCTGAAAGGGTGAAAAGGTAGGGATAAATAAGTCGATGTAGATGCTCTTGTAGTGTTTGAAAAATCAATTTTTTTGTACTAATCAATCACTCGTCTCTGCCAACGACTTCACTTCGCAACATTTTTGGGCGTAGTAGGCGAACATTTCGTCAATTTTGTCAAGTTTGTAACTTGTGATGCAATCCGAAACGACGTGCACTTTGTAGCTTGCTTTCGCCATATTCAGGCAGATTGATTTTACGCAAGCAGTAGCGTTGGCGCCTGTAATGTAGAACTCGCGGATGCCGTTTGCCTCAATAAATTCCGTAAACGTGTTGCTTGTCAGTGCGTTGTTTTTCGTTTTTATAAAAAGATGTTATCTGACGCATTCTTCAGTTCGAGAACCAGTTCGGCGCCGTGTGTTCTGGCTTTGAATGTGCGAGATAGCGCAGTTGTGTTGTTATGCTTATATAGATAATGTGCATTCCCTTTGCCACAGCCCAGTCAATGACAGCGTTCACATTATCGATAAAATCGCGATAGTGTTTTGTGATGTCGTTCTGTAATTCTATTGTGCAGTGTTCATAAATATAAGGACTCTTAACACTGGAATGTATCGTTGCTTATGTCAGATAATTCCCTAATATGCTTAAATGATTTTCTAGTATTTGCTAATGCCTTGTCTTTGTTTTCTGCAGTGGGAAATGGTATTTTGAAATACTTATTCCAAGATTCCAATTTTAGTTCCGGTTGACTAGCGGTTTGTGCAAGATAGTAAATTTGTTTGCGGCAGATTTCACTTCGTAAGCAATACCATAATAAAAGACCTTCATTTTCATCTTGTGGTCTAATTACAAGAAAACCAGATGTGCAAATCATTCCATCGAATTCGTTTGGAACATATACAACGGTTCCACGAGATGAATTGTTTAAAGCAAGAAGAATATCTCCTGTTTTTACTTGGTATTCGCCTCTCGAAGGAATATCTTCAAATGGAACTTCAATGTATTTTGTAATTAAGCCATAGGATGTAACATCTCCTATTTCAACATATTTAAAAAAATCCCCACTTTCTAAGAAATCCTTTTTTTGAGAAGCTGAAATTTTTGGTACTAAATGAAAATCAGTACCCGACTTCAATTCTATAATACCATCTTTTTCTTTTTTTGATAATTCTTCATATAAGTTACGTAATTCGGGGCAATAAAAGAAAGAATCAAACCGTTCCGATGTCAATTCATTTGCAGAAATAAGCCAATACTGCATAGGACACTCTAGATTGTCATGAATATCATTATTATTCTCAATTTTTATATCAATCATTCCCGTACGTTGCCATTCCAAATATGCTGTTAAGATTGCATTCAGATTGTTTCTTTGAGGAGTATCGTGTAGAGAGTTGTCATGTCCAATATTGTTGCTAATGGACATAAACACAGTCCCTTGAAGATCACTGCGATCAATTTTTTTGCGTAAATGTATGATTGATGTCTTAATATTAGCTTTAGCTTTCAAAAAAGTGTTAAAAGGCAATGAATGTATTCCTAAGATAACGAATTTATTCATAATCCACTTTCTTAAATCTTCATATGATTTTCCATTCAAAATGGTGTCATCTAAT
>JAFZKK010000034.1 GCA_017551905.1 Salinivirgaceae bacterium | reverse complement strand
CGTTATGTAAAGTATTGAAATTAAGCGCACTTATGCCTAATGCCTTTCTTACTTATGCAATCTCGCTTTGCGCGGCTGTGGCCGTGATGTCGCGGTTGATTTTGCGCATAAGTCCTTGAAGAACAGCGCCAGGGCCAACCTCAACAATCTCTGTCAGGCCGTTGGCAATCATATTCTGCATTGTCTGCGTCCAACGAACAGGCGATGTGAGTTGCGCCACCAAATTGCGTTTGATTTCGGCGGGGTCGGTCACGGGGCTTGCTGTAACGTTTTGGTAAACAGGGCAAATCGGCTTCGAGAACGACACCTCGTTGATAGCCTTTTCGAGTTCGGCGCGGGCAGGCTCCATCATCGGCGAGTGGAAACCACCGCTAACCGACAGTTTCAGAGCGCGTTTGGCGCCCATTTCGGTGAATTTGGCAATGGCCTTGTCGATACCCTCGTTCGAGCCCGAAATAACCAATTGTCCAGGGCAGTTGTAGTTGGCGGGAACCACGCCGTCGATACCAGCGCAAACTTCCTCAATAACAGCATCTTCCATACCAATAATGGCGGCCATTGTCGACGGGTTCAGTTCACAAGCCTTCTGCATCGCCTGCGCACGCTTCGAAACCAAGGTCAGACCATCGTCGAACGACAGAGCGCCAGCGGCAACCAAGGCCGAGAACTCACCGAGCGAGTGGCCAGCGGTCATATCGGGTTTGAACTTGTCGCCCAGCACTTTAGCCATAATCACCGAGTGCAGGAACACTGCGGGTTGCGTAACTTTTGTCTGTTTCAAATCGTCGTCGGTGCCGCCGAACATCAGGCTTGTAATGTCGAAGCCGAGAATCGAGTTTGCGCGGTCGAAAAGTTCTTTGGCCAAAGCCGAGTTGTCGTACAGGTCCTTGCCCATACCAACAAATTGAGACCCTTGTCCAGGGAATACAAATGCTTTCATTTTTAATGTTATGTTTTGAATTTCAAATCATTATATTGAGATTACAAATGCATTGTAGAGACGTGATATTATCGCGTCTCTACACGAATAATCTCAACACGTGTAAACACAATTCTTGTGCCAAAAGGCATCAATGCAGTTTTTTGCCGAGCAGATTGATAAATTCGGCGCGGGTGGCGTTGCTCTTCATAAACAGCCCTGTGAAGGCCGACGTGGTGGTGCACGATTCCTGTTTCTCGACGCCGCGCATCATCATACACATATGTTGCGCCTCGATAACCACCGCCACGCCAAGCGGGTGCAGCGTTTGCTGAATGCAGTCTTTGATTTGGTTGGTGAGCCGTTCCTGAACCTGCAGGCGGCGTGAGTAGGCATCGACAACGCGGGCAATCTTGCTCAGTCCCGTAATGTAGCCGTTCGGAATGTAGGCCACGTGCGCCTTCCCGAAGAACGGCAGCATATGGTGCTCGCAGAACGAGAACACCTCTATATCCTTGACAATCACCATCTGCGAGTATTGCTCTTTGAACATCGCGCTCTCGAGAATGGCTTTCGGGTCCTGATAGTAGCCCTGCGTCAGAAACTGCATAGCCTTTGCAATGCGTTCGGGCGATTTTTTCAGCCCCTCGCGGTTCGGGTCTTCGCCCAGATTGGCGATAATCTGACGGTAAAGGTCGGTCAGCGCCTGCGTTTGGGCGTTGTTGTAGTCGTCGTGGCGTTGGTAGCTGTTATCAAATTCCATAGTATTCAACATAATTATTCTCGGTTTCGGCAATTTTTATTTTGTAAAGTTCGGCTCCGGCTTTCTTGATTTCGCCTTCAAGCTGTTCCCATGCCGCAATGGCGATATTTTCCGAAGTCGTTATCCGGCCTTGCAGAAAATCGACATCGGTGTTAAGGTTGTGGTGGTCGAGTTTGTCGGTAACTTGTTGACGCACAATGTCGCCCAACAGTTTCATGTTCATCACCATTCCGGTTTCGGGATTGACATCGCCCTTTACGGTCACATACATCACGTAATTGTGTCCGTGGAAGCCGGCGTTTGAGCATTTGCCGTATGTCTCAAAATTTTTCTCGTCGCTGTAGGCAGGATTGAAAAGCCTGTGCGCGCTACTGAAGCACTCGCGACGTGTTATGTAAATCATTTTGAAAATATTAGGCCGCGAAGATAGAAAAATATGTTTAAAGGAGATAACGGATTGGTTGGGGAGTTGGCAGAGGAGAGGTATTTATTGGAAAAGTTGAAGAAATACGGTTTCATTATATAATATGTATGTTGCAGTATTTCAAAAAAAATTTGCACTTCAATAATTTATCACTAAAATTGCAACGTTTTCAAAAGGCGCGGGTGGTTCTGCCCAAGCAAAATCAATTTCTTGATTGTGAATTCCTTTTAAACAAGAACAGTTCTCTTAATGCTATAACATTATCATTATGGATTATGACATTTCATCGTTAAGCAAGATGTTGCTTCCCGAGTTGCGCACAATTGCCAAAGGCTTGGGAATGAAACGCATCGAGCTTCTTAAAAAACAAGACCTTATTAACAAAATCATCGAAGTGCAGGCCGCTCAATCGTCGAAAGGTGCTGAGGAGCAGTCGTTGGAGCGTCAGCCGCGCAAGCGCACTCGCCTGAGCAACAGACCAGAGCGCGTTATGGGCGTATCGCTGAACGCCGATGGCGCTGAAACTGAGCCGATAGCCAAACCCGACGCAGCGCCGGTGCACAAGGTTATCACAGTTCCTTCGTATGCCGACCGCAAGCGTATCGATGCCGACGAGCAGTCGGCGCGACAAGAGCGTTTTGCGCCGCGTTTGGCACGTCCGGAGCGTCCCAGCTACCAGAGAAACGAGCAGACAGCCGACCGCAGCAACGCCGAGCAGGCTCATCAACCTGAAGCCGCTGAGCGCCACGAGTCGCGTCCCGATAATCATCAGCGCTTCCAGCAGCAACGCTTCGACCAGAACAACCATCGCAACCAATATCAGAATCAGCAGTCTAATCAGCAATATCAGAATCAGCAGCCTGCCAACGATAGTAAGGTGAAATACGAATTCGACCAGTTTATTTCGGCAACCGGCGTGCTTGAGCTTATGCCCGACGGATATGGATTCCTCCGTTCGTCGGACTACAACTATCTGAACTCGCCCGACGACATTTATGTAAGTCAATCGCAGGTGAAGCTGTTCGGACTGAAAACTGGCGATACCGTTACCGGAACAATCCGTCCGCCAAAAGATGGCGAGAAATATTTCCCGTTGATTAAGGTGGAGACAATCAACGGCTGCACACCCGAGAGCATCCGCGACCGTGTGCCGTTCGATTTCCTTACGCCGCTTTTCCCTGAGGAGAAATTCGACCTTACAAGTCATCCGCAATGTTCAATTTCTACACGCGTTGTCGATATGTTCTCGCCGATTGGCAAAGGGCAGCGCGGTTTGATTGTGGCTCAGCCTAAGACTGGTAAAACAGTGTTACTTAAAGAGATAGCAAACGCAATAGCATATAATCACCCCGAGGTTTACCTCATCGTTCTTCTCATCGACGAGCGTCCTGAGGAGGTTACCGATATGGCTCGCAGCGTCAACGGCGAGGTTATTGCCTCAACATTCGACGAGCCGGCCGAGAAACACGTGAAAGTGTCGTCAATCGTTCTTGAGAAGGCAAAACGCCTTGTTGAGTGCGGCCACGATGTTGTCATTCTTCTTGACTCAATAACCCGTCTGGCGCGTGCCTACAACACGGTTTCGCCGGCTTCGGGCAAGGTGCTTTCGGGTGGTGTCGATGCCAATGCGCTTCACAAGCCGAAACGCTTCTTTGGCGCGGCGCGTAACATAGAAGACGGCGGCTCGCTGACAATTTTGGCTACAGCTTTGACTGAGACCGGTTCGAAAATGGACGAGGTTATCTTCGAGGAATTCAAGGGCACCGGTAACATGGAGCTCCAACTCGACCGCAAGCTCGCCAACAAACGCATCTATCCGGCTGTCGACATCAACCTCAGTAGCACACGCCGCGACGACCTTCTTGTCGACAAGGACACGCTGAGCCGAATGTGGATTCTGCGCAACCACCTGTCGGATATGAACTCGGTTGAGGCCATGCAGTTCCTCCGCGACCGTTTGCTCAAGACAAAGAACAACGAGGAGTTTTTTATTTCGATGAATTCATAATCATTAATTTTTAAATGGGAGAGGGCAGGGAGCAATTCCTGCCTTCTTTTTTATCCGTCAGCGGTCAAATTAGTCTCGATGTCAGGCTGACATAATTAGATTTATGATTGTAAATATCAATATATGAGCTGATTATGG
>JAFZKK010000003.1 GCA_017551905.1 Salinivirgaceae bacterium | reverse complement strand
GGTCACAAAAAGCAGATTCGTCCAACAAATAATCCTTTGACTCACTCTCATCAGCAAAAGGACTATCTTCTTTGCATGAAAACAATGTGATTGCGGATAGTAACGCCAACCCGTTGGCTTTGAAAAAGAAATTCCTTGAATATCTTTCCGGTAATTGTAATTTAAACATAGTTAACGTTTTTGATTATTTTTATTGAAAATCATTTTCATTTCACTGTTACTTGTTTATTGTAAACCACCGTATTCCCTTGGCTTACATTAACAGTATAGTTGCCATTACCGTAATTGCGCAACAAATAGCTGAGAGTTGCGCCAGCTGGAGCTGTGGCATTAACCACCTTCGCCCCGTTGCGGTAGATTTCAACTTTGCCGCCTTGGCCCGCACCGAAAGCGACACTTAATTGTGTTGTTGACGAGTTGTAGCTGGCAGTAACATTTGGTAACTGTTTGTCTTTTTGATAACAAGAATTAGTTTTAGGAAATGTAGGATGCCATATCGTATTTGCATTGGTTTGCATTTCCGTGAACATAAATAAGCTGATTGCAATAAATAATGACTTTTTCATAAACACTGTTTTAAGAACTTGAACAATGCAAATTTTGATATGAGCAAATCAAAATGCAAATGCGGCAACTCACCCCAAAAAGGTTATGGGCCTCATTTTCAATGATTAAGAATTTGAGTTGTACCCTCAATTGAGTTGTTTTTGTTAAAAATACCAGTTTTCAAACAGCTTTTTCTTTTATTTTACAGCATTCAAAAAAATGTAAATGACATGAGATTTTTAAGATTTTTCATTATTCCAATGCTACTGACTTCCGTTTCGTGCCAACATGAAAACGCGACTTTTCAAAAACTTAAAGAGGTTGAGGCATTGGCATATAATTATGAGTATACGTCAGCATGGGAAATGCTCAAAACCATTGATAACAAAGACATTGACAGCGAAGAATTAAACGCTTTTTACAATCTGTTGAAAGCCGAAATGCTATACCGATGCGAGGGCGTTAAAGGCAACGATTCGCTGATAAACACTTGCATAAACTACTACCAACGTTCTGGTGACAAAGAAAAACTTGCGGCATCGCTCTATATGCGTGCCGCTATTTGTTATACTGACAACAACGAGCAAGTTTTAAACGATTTTAAGAATGCAGAGAATTATGCTAAAAAATGCGGCAATATAAAATTAAGGAAACGCATATATGCCGGTCTAACAGTCTTTTATGGCGATAATGATGAGTTTCCTTTGTCGTTGCAGTATGCAAGAAAGGAATATGATTGCGCCAAAATCATCGATAGCCAAAAATTCATTGCCTACGCACTACTTAATCTGTCTGTGAGTTATGACCGTACAGGTCAGAAAGATAGTGCGGCATGGTGCATTCTTGAATGCGAGAAACTTGCCAACTTGCTTGAACCTTATTATCAAGCTTATATGTATTATGGTTTGGGAAGTGCATACGCCAATTCAGATACTGAAAAAGCCGAAGAATGTTTGAAAAAATCAATCGAACTTGAGCCACTGCCTCAAGCATACACGCTACTTTCGGACATTTATATAAAAAGCGACCGAGCTCAAATGGCTAAAAAGATGTGGAACGAGGTTATGCAAATGCCTTGGGATGAATTCAAGGTTGGTGTTTTGGATGCCAAACTCGAATACGATTATCAGAACAACGATTTTGAAGAATATCACAACACCCAAAAAGCAAAATCAGAAGCTATGGAGCGATATTATGAAAATCGTCTGCGGAACAAATCCGACGAATTGGGGCGTAAATATGATATGGAGCTATTCCGTCATCAAGTCCGAAGCCGGATTAAAATCGCTGCAATATCGGTCATATTGATAATTGTTGTGCTTGCGCTTCTGCACCGCATCCGTGTCCGCCGCATTGAAAATAGAAGAATAGCAAGCGAACTCCGCTATGAGAAATCGAAAAGTATGCTAATGATGCTCGAAGAACGCATAGCCGTTTTAGAAAAAGACCAACAAAACCAATCGAAAGAGTTGGCGACACTTAAAGTGAAAGCGGGAAAACTTAAAACCGGAATAATGCAAAATCTGCAACACGGTCACGATTTATATAATAAGCTAAACGATTGTGAATCAATTGTGAATTGGAACGATTTTGATGTATTATGTCTGCTTGATTTTGTGAGTACAATAAATCAGGAATTTTCTTTCGCTCTCGAAAATGACTACGATGACTTAAACTCCAGTCAAAAATTGTTTTTGGTTGTCAGCAACCTTATGAAAAAGAAGGAGCATGAAGTTTGTCAAATATTTGGCTTGGAGAAACAAAGCCTCCGCAACAAACGCAACCGCATAGAGAAGAAACGAGCTGTTGCCGCATAATCAGTAACATTTTGCGAAAAGTGCAAAACGCTGTATTTAGCGCCGCTCATTTAATAACTTTGTGCAAATTTTATGCCGATGCGAACACGATTAATCTCTTTACTATTAATAACCGTTTCGGTTTTAGCCGCCGCTTGCTCACGCAATGTTATGACTGGCGCACAACAAGTTAGCGAGTATTTGCCGACGCTTTCGGGCAAGCGCATTGCTGTGGTGGCCAATCAAACATCGGTTGTGGGACAGACGCATCTTGTTGATACTCTACTTAATATGGGTGTCAATGTTAAATGCGTTTTTGGTCCCGAGCATGGTTTCCGCGGCCAGGCTGATGCCGGTGAGCATCTTTCCGATAATACCGACCCGCAGACCGGGCTGCCCGTGGTGTCGCTCTACGGCAAGCACCGCAAGCCCACCGCCGCCGATATGGACAGTCTCGATATGGTTGTTTTTGATATTCAGGATGTTGGCGTGCGTTTTTACACCTACATTTCGACACTGCATTACGTTATGGAGGCTTGCGCCGAGAACAACGTGCCGCTTTTGGTGCTCGACCGCCCCAATCCCAACGGTTTCTACATCGACGGGCCGGTGCTTGATACCACTGTAACGCGCTCGTTTGTGGGCATGCATCCTGTGCCGCTCGTTCACGGAATGACTATCAGCGAGTATGCGATGATGATTAACGGCGAGCATTGGCTGGCTGGCGGCAAGGAGTGCCGGCTAACTGTTGTGCCATGCCGCAACTATACGCACCGCGCTCATTATCAACTACCTATAAAACCATCGCCGAACTTGCCGACTTATCGTTCGGTGTTGCTCTATCCGTCGCTGGGATTGTTCGAGGGCACTTTTATGAGCGTGGCGCGCGGCACCGATTTCCCGTTTGAGGCAATCGGGCACCCCGACTACAATGAGGCGCCGTTCCGCTTTACGCCGCATAGCGTCAGCGGTGCCAAATATCCACCGTTCAAAGATGTGGAGTGCCGCGGCTACGACCTGCGCACAATCAGCACCGATTCGCTCGAAGCCGATGCACGCATCAACCTTAAATGGCTGATTGATAGTTATAAGTATTTCCAATCGAAGCCTGATTTCTTCAACTCTTTCTTATCGAGGCTTGCCGGACCAGAGCTGCG
The DNA here is from genome assembly GCA_017551905.1 of Salinivirgaceae bacterium. Lineage (GTDB taxonomy): Bacteria > Bacteroidota > Bacteroidia > Bacteroidales > SZUA-534 > RUG13583. The sequence goes on along the minus strand of JAFZKK010000003.1, from coordinate 14,773 downwards.
CAAACAGATTGAGCAAGGCATGACGGAAAACGAAATCCGCCAGTCGTGGCAAGACGGACTTCGGAAATTCCAGACAATCAGGAAGAAATATCTGTTGTACGAGGATTTTTGAGTGATATCCCTTTAATTCACCAAATCGTTCACATCAAGCGTGAGTGAGAAGCGCCAGGTGTTTTTCAACGGGCTGTTCGAGAAGTTGCCGGCCGGTATCAGATACGAAATATCCAAACCTAACATCTTCATTTTCACGCCAACACCAGCGGTGAAATATTTGCGGTTACCTTTTTTGGCATTCTCGTGGAAGTAACCCATGCGAGCCGCAAACTGATTGGCATACCAATACTCCAAACCAACCGAAGTGGTAATCTCCTTCAGCTCCTCGCGGAAACCGTCGGGAGCGTCACCAAACGACTGGAACGCGCCTTGAATGATGCCCACATTGTCATCTTTTCCCTTCCAGATTATGCGCTCACCGTTCATATCGGTTGAGTCTTGATAGTAGAGCGGCGGAGTCGGAACCAGCAATTTGTTGAAATCGATAGTTGCGGTTATCTTGTTGTATTGGTCAAGGTTCATTGTCAGCGCGCCGCCAATGCCTAAATTGGTCGGAATGAAGTTCTTGGTGTCTTCGGTGTAACCGAGTTTGGCACCCAAGTTGCTGATATTGAAGCCTGCCGACCATTCGCAGTTGTAGTCGGCAATTTTAATCTCGTCTTTATAAAAACCGTTGATATCGACGGCAAACGATTTTCCGCTCTCAACTTGCTCCTGATTCTGACCGCCTTGTCCGCCTGTCAGGTTCGAGAAGATGAAACGTCCGGCCAAACCAAGCGAGAAGTTTTTCGACAGTTTTCGGTTATACGATGCGTCAACAGCCAATTCGTGCGGCGAGTAGCTGCCGATGTTGTTTCCTCCGTTGTCGGTAAAATTGATGTTACCCATTGAGAAATAACGCAAACTTGCGCCAACTGTCTGCATATCATCAATTTTGTAATAACCAGAAACGTATGCGAGGTTCATATCGTTTATCAACTCGCGCAACCAGGGAACGTAGGTGAACGACAGTCCGTAAGGCGATTCAACAAACGCCAGCTTCGACGAGTTCCAAATCTGCGAGTATGCGTCGGGCGATATGGCAAGTCCTGCATCACCCATTGCGCCTGAGCGCGAGTCGGGGGCAATGCGCAGAAACGGCACAGCCGTGTTTATGGCATTAACCTTGTCGTCTTGTCCGAGGACATCGCTGTAATTTGCACCTGTTTGTGCTGTTGCGGTGGCTGCAAGGAGCGCAGCAAACGATAATAAAATGATTCTTTTCATACTTAAATTTTGAAGTCGCAAATATAGAAACTATTTCCGGTCGGTTTTATTGCCTTGCTACTATCATTTTTCCCGATTTTGCGCTCCGTCCGTTTGCGCTCTTAATCTCGATAGTGTAGATATACAGGCCGTTTTCGACCGGTTTGCCGCCGCTGCACGTATCCCAGAATATCGGTTGGTGCTCTCGCGGCTCTTGTTTGGCGGTAAGTCGGGCAATCAGCCGGCCTTGCGTGTCGCTTATTTTTATTGTTATGTCGACATTGCTATCGGTCTGGTTATGGTCGGCGGCAAACCAAATTCCGCCGGCGGTGGGGTTGGGGTAGCATCGCACGCTGTTCAGTTCCGATACCGATTCGTCGGCCACTTTGAACTCAATCTCCGACTCCGACGAGTTGTTGTAGATGTCCCACACCTTGAATGTCAGCGTGTGCCAGCCTTCGTCCAAACCGCTGAGACTGAACCTGATAGTGCCCGAATTGTAACTGTCGATGTCGCCTTCATACAGGTCGTCAAGTGTAATCATTGTTGTTGGGTCGTAGTCAATCATGGCCGTAATGTTATGCCCGATGCCGTTTCCGGTGGTGTTGATGCCCGACTGGTCCCAGATGCGCGCTATCACCGTCGGGTTGTTGCTTGTTATTCCGCCGTCGATAAAGAAAGTGTCGTTCACAAACAGTTTCACTTCTGGTCCGTCGAAGTCGGTGATTTCGGCATTTTCAGGCGTTCCGCCAATCATAATCCGGTTCGAATAGCCTGTAAAATCGGCAGTGTCGGTCAGCGCGTAAAGGCTTATCCGGCCAAGTCCGAACGAGTAGTTTATGTCTTTCGGAACAATAAAGTTGAAACTGAAAGCGCCCTTGCTGACAGTCGATTTCCCTTGGAACAAAATGTTGTTATACACATCGAAATCGACAATCGGCGCGCCCGGGTCGTTACCGCGAGTGTAAAGTGTCGCAGGTTTGTCGAACACGGTGGAGTAGAGTATTCCGTCGGCATCAATTCGGTTCCCATCGTTGTCGCACACATAGCCTTCAACCCTTACCGTATCAACAGCGTTGATGACGTTGCTTGTGTCGCTGAGCACATATTTGCCGTTGATTCGTGCCACGCGCACCTGATTGTTGTATGGGTGGACAAGGCGGATTGCGGGGTCGCCAAGCAGAGCAAAGTTGCGTTTGTTTACCTCGTCTTTGTTGCCGGTGGCGTTTTTTGCGCGGAGCAGAATGTCGCCAAGCCGCAGGTTGACGCTTGTGCCTTGCTTAAACACATTGTTGCACAGCTGATAATTGGGGCTGTTGTATGCCACGCGCGACGAAGCGAAGACCGCCACCGCTCCGCCGTTGGGGTTGAGCAGCAGATGCTCGCCAAGCGATGTCTGTATGTGGTCGTCGTAGCGGCCAATCTCGCAGCTTGCTGTAATAAACAGCGGCAGGCGGTCGATGTTGCGCAACGCTTTAACGTCGGAAACCTGAAGAACGGTCTCGTGTGCCAGCTTGCGCGCACTTCCGTGTCCAATGTAAGTCATTATCACCGAGCCTTTTTCCAACTCTTTTTTTATGGCGTCGGTAGCCATGGGGTAGGTGTCGCCCGACGAGCCCGACACGCGTCCGTAGGCGTCAAGGTAAATCTTGCGGATATTGTATTCTGGCGACATTTCGCTGACAGTCTGGCACATAAGTTCGGCATCTTTGACAAATTCGGCATCGGAAGCATTGTCGGCATCGTCCGAAATCATTGTCATGTTGTTGCGCCAGTTGCCCACATCGCGCATCGATGTGTAGCGTTTTATCTTGTCAACCATTTGCTGCGCCTCGGTTGCGGTGTTTGCAGGCAGACGTCCTACACCAATATCTAAATATCCCGACAGTTCGCCCTCGCCGTAGTCGAGCAGGCCGAAGAAATCGTCAGAAACGTAGCTTGCGTCTTGCGCCTCGCCCGATTCCGACTGATAGGTGAACACGCGGCTACCGCCCGAGCCGAGAATGTTTTTGTTGTCGTAGGTGCCGTCGCCAAACAGAAGCAGATAGCGGAAACCATCGTTGCGCTGGTACAGCATCCGGGCATAGTTGCGTATGGCCGACACATCGGGGGTGCCGCTCGAAAACTCGTTGTAAATCTGTTCGGGTATAACCACTTCAACCCGCATTCCGTCTTGCTCGCGGTGCATTTCGGCCAAGTCGTTGGCGGCATCCCAAAAATCGGGATGTGTTACAATGACTAACGTCGGAGTCCGTCGCCCGTGCAGGTTTTGGTTCTCAACCTTGCCCACATCGCTGCCGCTGGTTATGGGCGAAATCAGATTGTCGGGCTCAAAAGCCACAAACTCACGCACGGTGTCGTTTCCTTGTGCGACAAACCACATGGTGTCGTTATCGGTTTGTGTCTCAATCCTTTTCGGCGATACGGGATTGGTAATATCCAAAACCGTAGGATTACCGCTGTTCAGCGATATGCAGTATTTAACATTGGTGTAGTTGCGAACGCGCACATCGCGGAAATGCAGTTGGTGTTTATTACTGTATTTCAACTTGGTACGCGCCATAACACCAATCTTGTCGATGTAGCCTTCCGACACAGGGTTGTTGCTCACAAAGCTGTAGCCCAGATAGAAATGGGGCGAGTTGGGCGTGAAATTGAATATCTTTTTGACATAATCGGCATAAACATATTTGACTGCAGGATTATTAATAACAATAGTAGTTATTTTTTCCCGTAGATAGCTGAATTGGAAGGAGGCTTCTATTATTGTTGTAGATTTCCGTCCAGCACCGGCAAAGTAGCAACGCACTGGCTCGCCGTCGGCCAGTTCGCCAAAGCTGAACGGCACCGAGTCGCGGCCATTGGTTGTGAGACGGCCGTCGTACCACCTTCTTCCCGACGGAATTAGCGTGTAACGGTCGTTCTCCACATATTGATAACTGTCTGATGCTGATGTTGTTGTGTCGGGCGTCAGCTCATTTTTGTTAATGCTTTCAATTTTTGCTCCTTCGCCCAAATCGGAAGTCAGAAACAGATAAATGTAGTCGGAATAGTCGTGCTTTTTGTGCATCAGCATGTTGCTGGTAGCATCGTAGCTTAGCGTTACGGGGCCTTGCGCGTAAAAAACAACTTTGTCGAAACTGCCGTCGTCATTCCAAAATTTCAGCGTCGGAATCTCGTTCAAGTCATCAAAATCTGACTCGCTGTTGATGAATGGCAGTTGTTTCCCGCCGTAGCTGTAAATTCTGACTTTTTCAGGCTCGGTGATGCCAATATGACGCAAGTCGCTGAACGTCAGCTTATACACGCCCGATGTGTCAACTTTAATTTTGAACCAATCGCCGCTGTCGAGTAGAGAGTTGGCGGCCGGAGTCGAGCGTAGTAACCGTTTTTTTTGGTCAGTACATATATTAATATGTGTATCGGTGTCGGAAAGTTGTGCCAAAGGGATATCCACATCGGATATTGAGCCGCAAATATTTTGGGCGTGCGTCGCAAATACCGAAAAGAGTATGATTATAAAGGATAGCCCTCTGACCATAGAAGTAGAATTCGGTGCTAAAATAAAACTTCTTTTTTATCGTTGCTGTAAGCAAACGTGGAATAACTATTTTTATTGCCCGTTTATGCTATCACACACACCTAAACATATTGCTGCAATTTTGGTACTGTGTTGCATGGGCACAATGGCGTCGGCGCAAGACAGTCCGCTTAGCCAGTGGTGCAACAACATGCTTGTGATGAACCCCGCCTTTGCCGGTTCGGCCGACATGCTGAGGCTCAATTTGTTCTATCGCAACCAATGGCCGCAAAGCGATGCCGGATTCCAATATTTCGGCGCCACTGCCGATATGCCCGTAAAGCAAAGCATGGGCTGCGGAATTGAGGCCACCAGCGACCGGATGTCGTTTTACGCCCGCCGCAGTTTCGCCGCATCGTACAGCTACAGGGTTAAGGCCGGCATCGACCGTACGCTATTTATGGGTATAAAGCTGGGCGCAGTGCAGAAATCTCTCTCGACATCAAAACTGATATTTGAACAGCAAGAAGATTTGCCGTCTGAAGCGTCGAAGGTGAGTCCCGATTGCGCGTTGGGTGTTGCCGCAATGCTTGGTAACGTGTTTGCATCTGCCGCAGCCGAGCATCTTTTGCGTCCCGACCAGAGTTTTTCGTCGGAAAAAGACAGTCGAACCAAGCTAAAATTGACTTTCGACCTTGGTTATGTGTACAATTTTTCGCCGTTGACCAAAAAAATTGATGTCGAAATTATGCCTAATTTCATCTATCAGAGGCAAGGAAAACAACAAAATATGCAAATCGGCGTTACTACACAAGTCAATTGGTTGTTGGCAAGTCTGTTTGTCAGAAAGAACATCGGCAGCGATGCTCCAAGTGCTATTATAATGCTGGGGTACAAGAATTTAGACTTTAGAATAGCATATAGCTACGATGCTGATTTGAACAGAAAAACCAACGGCATTGGTAATGCTCACGAGGTGTCGGTAACCAAATTGTTTGATGTTAAACGTAAGGAGAAAAAGAAATCGATAGAATGTCCTTCTTTTTTAAGATAAGATATTAGGAATATTGGTTTTTGTATATATTTGTCATTGCTAAAAACGCTAAAAGAGACTTAGTATGAAAGTTAAAAACTTGCATGTTGTAATATGTGCCGCCACAATGGCCTTGGTGTCATGTGGCAAAGAAGTGTCGAACACCACAGGTTGGGAGTATAACCTGGCCGATAATGGTGGTTTTGAGAAATTTAGAGGTGAATATGAACAAGAAACCGGTCCGGGTTTGGTGTTCATTGAGGGTGGTACCTTTACAATGGGTAGAGTGGAACAGGATATTCTGTACGATTGGAACAATATTCCTCACCGCGTAACAGTTTCATCGTTCTATATGGACGAAACTGAGGTCAAGAACCTTGACTACCGCGAGTATCTGTACTGGATTTCGCGTGTGTTCGACGAATATCCCGAGGTTTACCAACGCGCTTTGCCTGATACATTGGTATGGCGTAGCAAATTGGCTTACAACGAGCCTTATGTTGAGTACTATTTCCGTCACCCGGCATATCAGGACTATCCTGTAGTTGGTGTCAACTGGCTGCAAGCCAACGACTACTGCGCTTGGCGTACTGACCGTGTCAACGAGCGCATCCTTATTAATCAAGGATTCCTGACAGAAGACCCAGGACAGCGTGGAAGCCAGAACTTCAACACCGAAGCTTACTTGGCACACCAATATGAAGGTGCTGTTGGTCGCGAGATGGAAGACTTGAATCCTGACAACGATTATCGTAAGATAAGAATGGAAGACGGTTTGTTGCTTCCGAAATACAGACTCCCGACAGAAGCTGAATGGGAATTTGCAGCATTGTCGATTGTCGGCACATCGGTGGGTGAGCGTGTTTATGAGCGCAAAATCTATCCGTGGGTTGGCGACGGCTTCCGCAACCCTGATTCGAAAGACCGCGGTCGTATTATGGCGAACGCCGTACGTGGACGAGGCGATATGATGGGTGTTGCCGGTGCGCTTAACGATAACGCTGATATCACAGCTCCTGTATATGCTTACTGGCCAAACGATTACGGTTTGTATTGTATGGCAGGTAACGTAAACGAGTGGGTAGCCGATGTTTATCGTACTTTGTCACCCGCCGACCTTGAGGAGTTCCGTCCGTTCCGTGGTAATGTGTTCAAAACCCTGGTTCGTGACGAGGAAGGCAATGTTGCAGAAAAAGACAGCCTTGGCCGCTTGCGCTACCGCGAGGTTTCTGAGGAGGAGGCTATCGACCGCCGCAACTATCAGACCGCCGACAATATCAACTATCTTGATGGTGATTTTGAGTCGAGTCTTGATTATTCGAACGAAGACGCATCGCGTGAAAGAGGTTCTAAGAGAATGTACTTCACTGGTAAAGACCGCCTCGACCCAGCTATGACTTCTCTTGTCAGCGACCATGTACATGTTTACAAAGGTGGTTCATGGAAAGATAGGATTTACTGGTTAGGTGCCGGCACCCGCCGCTTCTTGGACGAGAATCTGTCGCAAGACGACCTCGGTTTCCGCTGCGCTATGACACGTGTAGGTGACTCAAAAGGCAACTAATTGATTAGTAATATTTGACACAAGAGAGCCCTGACATCAGGGCTTTCTTTTTTAACTGATACATAATGAACACATCTTCACTTTACGATATTTATCTTCAATATCCGCACATCTGCACTGACAGCCGCAAGGCTACGGAAGATTCTATTTTCTTCGCGCTTAAAGGTGATAACAACGACGGCAACAAATATGCGGAACAAGCTTTGCAAAAATGCCCGTATGCCATTGTTGACAATCCTGATGTGGTGAAAAACGACCGTTTTATTTTGGTCGACGATGTGCTTGAGACATTACAACGCCTTGCCACATATCATCGCAAGCGTTTGGGCCTTCCGATTATCGCCATAACCGGTACAAACGGCAAGACAACGACAAAGGAACTTGTGGCCAAAGTGCTTTCGAAAAAGTTCAATGTTTGCTATACGCAAGGTAATCTGAATAACCACATTGGTGTTCCGTTGACATTGCTGACTATGACTAAAGAGCATACTTTCGGCGTGGTTGAAATGGGTGCCAGTCATCCGGGCGAGATAGCCAAATTGTGCAAGATTGCCGCTCCTGACTTCGGCATAATAACCAATGTGGGCAGGGCGCATTTGGAAGGATTCGGTTCGTTTAACGCTATAAAGGATACAAAAGCCGAATTGTACAGATATCTGCACGATAACGACGGTCTGGCTTTTGTAAATTACGACAACGAGACTTTGGAGGATATGAATCCGCCGCACTCGGTTGTGTATTACGGCACCAAGACTTTCACGCATTGTCAAGGCCGGATAACCGACAACAAATTGTTCCTTGCCATCGACTGGGCTCCGTCTGACGAGATAATCACTGATGAAATAGGCGTTAAAAACAACTCCGACTATCATATTCAGACACACCTAATCGGCAGCTATAATTTCGAGAATGTTCTGGCAGCCGTTTGTGTGGGCAACAACTTTGGAATCAGCGCTGCGGATATTAAAAGCGCAATTGAGGACTACTCGCCTTCGAACAGTCGCTCGCAACTTATCAAGACATCGAAAGGCAACATTGTTCTGGCTGACGACTACAACGCCAATCCGTCGAGCATGGAAGCGGCGATTACCAATTTTGGACAAATCGAGTTGCCGAACAAAACTCTGGTTTTAGGCGATATGCTTGAACTTGGCAGTGCATCGACACGTGAGCATGCTGTGGTTGTCGGTCTTATCGAGAAGTTAGGGTTCAAAAATGTTTATTTGGTGGGCAGCAACTACAGCAATGTCAGCGACGCACACAAATACAACTGTTTCAGCAATGTTGAGGAGTTGATTAAACAGCTTGAGAGTTCGAACATTAAGAACGCTTCGATTCTGGTTAAGGGCTCGCACGGAATGCACATGGAGAAAGTAATTCCCGTTTTGTAAATAATTGATTATAAATAACAAGAAAGCCGGTGCAACAGCATCGGCTTTCTTGTTATTAGTATATGTGCAAATCAAAGTAGGTCGCTTGCCAACTCGGCCAGTGCGCTTCGTTCGCCCTTTACCAGATTCATGTGTGCGAACAGGTTTTGGCCTTTCATCTTGTCGGTCAGATAGCTCAAGCCGTTCGATGTGGTGTCAAGATATGGCGAGTCAATTTGCTGAATATCACCCGTGAACACAATCTTAACATTCTCACCGGCGCGTGTCACAATGGTCTTAACCTCGTGCGGTGTCAGGTTTTGTGCCTCGTCGATGATGAAGAAAGCGTTCGACAAGCTGCGGCCGCGGATGTAAGCCAACGGAGTGATAAGCAAACGCTCGTCTTTCAACATCTCGTCTATCTTGTGGACTTCCTTGCTGTTAGCGTTAAACTGATGTTTAATCACTCCAATATTGTCGAACAAAGGCAGCATATATGGGCCGATTTTTTCTTTAACCGTTCCTGGCAGGTATCCCAAATCCTGATTCGAAAGCGGAACAATCGGTCGTGCCACGAAAATTTGTTCGTAGAGTCCGGTCTGTTGTAAGGCGGCGGCAAGTGCAAGCAATGTTTTTCCTGTTCCGGCCTTTCCGGTGAGCGACATCAGGTTTATCTCGGGACGCATCAGCGCGTCGAGGGCCAGAGCTTGCTCGGAGTTGCGCGGCTCAATGCCGAAAACTTTGCGGCGCTCAACCAATCCGATGCGACGCTGAATGGGGTCGTAGTGGGTGAGGGCGCTCTTGCTGCCCGATTTCAGAATCAGATATTCGTGCGCAAAAATCTCGCGGCTGAATTTGAATTCATCGACATCGATGCCGTTCTTATCTTGATATACTCGGTTAATCAGTTCTGGGTCAACATTTTCCATAACATCGATTCCTTTGTATATTTTTTCCATATTCTGCACCTTGTCGGTGGTGTAGTCTTCAGCCGATATGCCCAGCGCTTTGGCTTTAACCCTGAGATTGATGTCTTTCGAAACTACGATAACCTTCCTGTCGGGATATTGGTTGCGCAGGTTATCGGCAATGGCCAGAATGCGGTGGTCGGGTGTTGGTTCGGGGAAAGACACCTTCATCGAGTCGGGATATTTTCGGCCCAGAGCCATATACAGCTTGCCTTTCCCTTCGCCTATCGCGATGCCTTGTGTCGGGTCTTTTTTGCCGATAAGCTCATCAAGCTCACGGGTGCACTCGCGGGCGTTGAAGTTCAGCGAATCGTTGCCTTTCTTAAACTTGTCGAGTTCCTCAAGCGCGACAATCGGAATAACAATGTCGTTGTCCTGAAAATTGTAGATGCACTTGTAGTCGTGGAGTAAAACGTTTGTATCTAATACAAAGATTTTGATGTTTGATTTAGCCATAGTGGTACGTTTTATAGTTTGCTTAAAGTTAGCATTTACAAATTGAATTTGAAATAACATTTTGATTTTTTTTAATCACTCTGCCAATTGTTGCCAATCCAAGTTCGCACCTTAAATAAAAACGCCGTCTGTGGCGTTCACGGACGGCGTTTCAGCAGTTAGAATTATTCGTTTATCTTCGCGTATGTGATTAATAGTAAGGATAATAGTGTCTGTGATAATGGTGGTGGTATCTGTGCCGTGGAGCCCTTGGGTAGTTGCCGAAAAGCGCATCAAGGGTTATGGCGGCAGCTTCCATTATGGCAAGTGTTGTTAAGGCTTTGGTCGCCTTGTTCTCATAGCGTTGCTCGTTTTGGTTGTCGTCGGTAAGCGACGAATCGTTGTCGGCCTGTTGAGCTTCGGCGGCTTCTTTACGTGCCTGATTTGCATTGTGGATTGCCGCCGCGTTCAATGCTAAATGTGCGCAGGCAAGTCCGATGCCAACATTTCGCAAGTCGCGGTCATTGATGTTTGACAATGCAAGCAAGTCGTAGACGATTGGCTCAGTGGCGCTTAGAGCGATTTCTTCGGCACACGCTCTTGCCACATCAGCACTATGGAACAGCACATCTCTATGCATACATATCGCTTCATTGGTGAAGTCGCGCAACACAATGCCATCGAACATGGCTTGCTTTGCTATATCGTTCATAATCATTACGCTATGATTGAAAGCCCAAGGGTCTGCCACTAACCGTCCGTGCCTATAGTACTGCGCGGACCCGCAAACCGATGTCAGCATCAAAGCCGAAAGGCAAATGATTGCTTTGCAGTGTTTTAGTGTCAAGTGTATCATTTTGAGCGAATTTTAAGTGTTTACACTTAGATGACAATCTTGAAGGTTGTAACCCTACCTTATTCCGCAGAACGATTTATTCCTGCGATTTTCTCTTTTTGCGGATAAACCAGAATATCAGTAAAATAGCTATCCACGCAGGCCATATCTTGACAAGGAAGAACAGACAATCGACAAGGCCACGGAAACCGCCCTGAAGCGACTGCCAGAGCCGTTGCCCGACACTCTGACTGTGTTCGGGATGGTGCGGGTCGTAGTTGGCGTCATCGTGGCGAAGATTAAGGTGCAACGTGCTGTAATCCACTTGGTTGCTCAAATATTTCAACTGCCCCACGGTGCTATCGATTTCTTCCTCAAGCGAACGGATTTTGTCCTCGATTGACACAATCTCCTGAACTGATTTGGCGCTTTTCAGCAACTCTTTGTACCGCGCCAGATAACTGCGTTTGGTGTCAAGGCGCGTCTCCAAATCGATATATTCTGACGTTACATCGTTGATATACATCGATTTCGACTCCATTTTGCCGTTGCTTGCCTCAAGTTCGGCCACAAAACCGTCGAAATTGTCGCACGGAACGCGCACCGTAAGGTTGTACGACGACGAGTGCTCCCAACTTGAATACTGCTCGTTGGCGCAATATCCGCCGTGCTTCTCAATCAGACTCAAAACCTTACTGCGGCTTTGCTCCAGATTGTCAACCACAAGTGTCATCGAGCCGTTTTTGATAAGTTTGCGTTGCGTAACACTCTGTTCAACAGCATTATCCATTTGTCCGCCAGTCATTGCCGCATTACGCATCATTGGCGCGGCCTTGGCCGAAGCCATTACGGGCGCATCGTCATAATCGATTGCGGCACATTCCGATGTATACACCCCAAACGCACCATCTTCGCCGCTCTGCGACTGACACGCAGCAAGCAATGCAGCAAAAACAAAAAATGAATATTTTTTCATATCGAATATTATTTACGAAGTAACATTGTCATAAACGTGAAATGGCAGAAAGTATTGCACAGTGACGAGTTGAAGCGAGTGTAAAAAAATAACCGCCCGAAGGCGGTTAAATTTTGTGGGTCATAGGCGATGTCGTTTTCACAGTTACGCCGTACCACAGCACAAAAGTAGAAAAGTCTTTGAACTACAAAACTTTTGCGAAATTGTTTTTTGTTACTCTCTAAACTCTCTCATCATTTACATTCCACATTTTCATTCACGTTTTTTCTCAAGATATGACAGTTTAATTCTGCATAAATAGTTTTAACTTTTCTTCTGTTGTTGCAGAATTAAGCGAACTTTCCAAATCCTTTGTTTTCTCCGTCGAATATCGAATCATCTTGTCATTGATTTTATCCAACTGTAAGTTTGCGTTGTATAAGTCTGTAATAGAATTGTTGCGAATACCTTTATATAAGTAACCCACAATTTCGATATATGAGTTATATATTATAGGTTTCTTTGTTGTTTTACTGACACAATTAGCTCTTGAATAGTCTTGGCGATTCGATGCAGAAGAAGTCGTTTTAGTGTATAACAAGGCCACTTCTTTGGACTTTGAAATAACACTTTGCGCATTGTTTCTTAAAAGTTTAAGAGTGTCCAACATTTCAGGTGTCACCCTTTTCAGATAATTCGCCAATGTATCCAATTCATACTGTTTTATTTGCTCATTTTCATTAACTTGTTCTCTATGGTAGTGGTTGTAATGTTGCAGACTGATATTTATGGCAGTCGACACAAGTTTGTCTCTTTGTTTGTTTATCTCATTACAAGCGATATTTTCCACGTTCGCATCTAACAGAACAGGGACAATCTTGCCGTCTTTTTCGTAATATGGTGGGCAATCAGTGTGACCATAGAACTGATTGTATTTTGCGTATTCCGCTTCGCGGCAACTATTATAACACGCACTTACTTTCGGAAACAATTCTTTATATATTTTAATTCGTTCTTTCCCTTGTTGCTTTTCACGTTGTTCTATTTGGGCATATTTCTTTTTTAAAGAATCTAACAGTTTGGTTATCATTTCAATATCTTTGGGTTGCAAATCGTATATTACTTTATCGCTTTTTCTGCTTGGAACTGCTCCGTCAAGAATTGATTGCAAGTGTGATATTGAGTCAACAATATCTATGCATTCGCCCGATTTATATTCTTTCCAATAATCAACATCCGAAAGCGAAAGGTAAGTTTTTGTATAGCGCGGATATTTAAGCGTGAAGTCAGCACGACAGGCAGTAAATCCAAATTCGATAACAACGCCATCCGTATAGTATTGATATTGACCTGTTCCATATCTTTCCCCCGCTTTGTAATCCACATACTTCGCTTCGTTAAAGTTCGGTGCTGTATTTTGATAACTTTCAAGGGTTTCACCATCTTGTTTGAGTTCAAGAGCTGAACCGTCTACAAGAACTCCTTTGTTGGCTTTTCCTACAACTGTAAGCAACTGATAGTCCTCGTAACGGGCATTGAATGATATGTTTATGTCGCCATTAAGATAGCCTTCGTACATATCGACCGTGAAACTCTCTTTTTGGTCACGAACCTTTTTCCACATTGTGCTGTATTCTAAAGCGTCCTTCGTTACATTATAGTCAACGCCTTTTGAATAATCAACATATTGTTCATAATGCGACATATTGCAAGAATAGGTGAACGTGCCTGTCAGTTTGTCGTGCTGATAGTTGCAAGTTACTGTCTTCTTGCCTTTGCGCGCATTATTATTAACGGGCGCTTCCGTAATAGTTAATTTGCCGTGTTTGACTTCTTCGCCATTTTCGTCAAGGTAATAAGAATAAGTAACAGTTACATCATCACCCAAATCAAGGGTTTTGTTTTTTGTGGTTTGTGCGTTTGCAATTGTGGCAGCCAAAATGCTTGCCATAATGAACATCTTTTTCATTTTGCTTGAACATTTGTCCGCCGACTCCCCAATTGCGGTGTCTATAAAAAAAGAAAAACGTGGGAATCTGTTACTCGCTCCCACTATTCGCGGCCTTCGCATTGCCTCTGTCGTAAGATTGAGCAACGCGAAACCCACGCAAGAATATACTGATTACCAAACCAATATAATTCACGTAGGCGTTCACAGCTGCCTTTCTCTTTGACGACAGATTCAAAAGTTGCGAAGTTTCGAATAGTCAAAGGAAAACGTCAGTAAACGTCTTTCTATATGTCACTCAACAATTTGCCTTTTGCAAGACAAATCGCAGAGCAAGACAAATGTATAAAAGTCGGTTTGAAAAAGAAAAATAAAATTTAATGGCGCAGTAAAATGGCCATTAATTGAGAATAGGAATGAATTGCATCTTGAAAAATTGCCTGATACTTACCGCAGATTTTTCAAAATATTGCGGTAAAAGTACCGCAGATTTCTTTAAAAACTGCGGTAAAGGTTCGGCAGTTTTATTTATTCTGCGCCATTTTACCAACAAGTATTTAAATATACCAAATAATACGCTTGTAAATCAACAATTTAACAGCAATGTTTTTTTGGTTGTTTTCGTACTTTTAATACTTTGTTAGTATATTTTTGTACTCAATTTTGACACAATTTCGACACGTTTGTTATATTTGCTATGCAAAAACTTAAATTATGAGACACGAACGCGCCGAAACAATCGAGGGTTTGTTGTCGCTTGTTCACACTTTGAGCGACAAACTGAATAATACAAATCAAGGCATCAAAATCAATGTTTATCCACGGGTGGGGACTGGTTGTGTTATT
>JAFZKK010000033.1 GCA_017551905.1 Salinivirgaceae bacterium | reverse complement strand
TCACTTGTAACTTGTAACTTGCAACTTGTAACTTGCAACTTGTAACTTACAACTTGTAACTTACTAAAAATCAGAATGAAAGCATTGCGGATAACGGTTATTGTTTCGTATGTTGCGGTGATTGCCGTAATGGCGGCGGCTACCGTGATTGAGAAGTTGCACGGAAGCGCGTTTGCAGCTGCGCACATATATGGTTCGGCCTGGTTTTCAGCGGTTTGGGCGATTGTGGGGCTGGCTGGACTGGCTTTCGTTCTGCGGAAACGGCTTTTCAGCAATCCGTCGCGGTTTCTGCTGCACGCCGCTTTTGCAATGATTCTGGCGGGGGCACTGACAACGCATCTATTTGGCCGTCAGGGTGTAACGCACGTCCGCGTGGGCGAGCGGACAAACCTTTTCGTCGACAACGGCGACATTGTGAGGTTGCCGTTCAGCGTTGAGTTGACCGATTTCACAACGGTGAACTATCCTGGTACGCAGTCGCCAATGGACTATGTTAGCGCACTGATTTTCAGGTGCGAAGCCGATAGTGTGGCCGTCAGCGTTTCAATGAACAACATTGCGCGGTTCAGCAACTACAGGTTCTACCAATCGGGCTACGACCCCGACGGCGGCGGCAGCTATCTTGCTGTGTCACACGACCCTGCGGGCATCGGCATCACCTATACGGGCTACGCGCTGCTCTTTGTGGCAATGATTCTGCTTTTGATAATGCCTAACTGTGGTTTCCGCACCACGCTTAAAAAATTGATAAATAGCAAATTAGTCTTAATAATTGCTTTTGTGGCGTTTGGCACTATGGCCGCACAGGCGCAGACCGCCAAAACGCTGCCGCGCGGCGTGGCTGCCGATTTTGGGCAACTCTGTGCCTACAACAATGGCCGCATTGGGCCGCTGCAAACGGTGGCGCGGAACTTCACCACCAAACTCTACGGCAAGCCTAACTATCAGGGAATGAGCGCCGAACAAGTGTTTGCGGGCTGGCTTTTGAATCCTGCCGAATGGGCCGACGAGCCAATGATTCGGTTGAAAGGCGAAGCGCGAGAAGTGGTCGGTGGCGGGCGTAAATGTGTGTCGTACAACGATTTAATTGCCGCCAATTCAAAACTCGACAAGGCTATGACTGACATTTTCAGCGGCAAGGACGTGGCGGGTGCAAAATCGTTGCGCGAAGCCGACGAGAAGCTGAACATCATTCAAATGCTGCTCAACGGCCAAATGCTGAAATTGTTTCCATATACTGTTGACAATCAGACGGTATGGTACAGCCCTGCCGACAATCTGCCACTCGATATGCCAAACAATGAATGGCTATTCGTCAAGAAATCAATGGATTATGTTGGTGAATTGGCGTTTACACACAATTACGACAGTCTGCAGTTGGCTATCGGCAAAATCGGGCGCTATCAAGCGAAACAGGCTGGCGCGGCACTGCCGTCGGCTGCAAAAATGAAGGCTGAAAGGCTCTATAACTCGCTGAACTTTACAAAGATACTTGCAATGGCGCTTGCCACCATCGGCATTCTGGCGTTTGCTGTTTACACGTTGCGGCTTATGCGCCGAAAAACCGTCGGGCGTGGGCTTACCATTGGCCTGAACGTCGCATTGGGCGCGGCTTTGGCCTACACTGCGCTGTGCATCGGGCTGTGCGGCTACGTTGGCGGCCACATTCCACTGTCGAACGGCGCCGAAACAATGCAGTTTATGTCGGCGTGCGCTATGGTACTGACAATCAGTCTTCAACGGCGGTTTCCATTGGTTGTGCCGTTCGGCTACATCATCGCGGGTCTGACGCTTATGGTGTCGAGTTTCAGCGAGTCTAATCCGCAGATTACCAATCTTATGCCCGTTTTGGCATCGCCGTTGTTGAGCATCCACGTTTGCGTGCTAATGTTGGCCTACACGCTGCTGGCGTTTGTAATGCTCAACGGCATTGCCGCCATTGTGGTCGGTCGCAACAATACCGAACAAGCTGACACACTGTATGTTGTAAGCAAACTAATGCTCTATCCCGCGCTCTTTCTGCTGACAGCGGGAATCTTCATTGGCGCCATCTGGGCCAACCAATCGTGGGGCCGCTACTGGGGCTGGGACCCGAAAGAAGTGTGGGCGCTGATAACAATGCTCATCTACGCAATGCCGCTGCACCCGTCGCTCTTCCCGCGCCTGCAAAAACCGATGGCCGCCCACATTTTCCTTGTTGCGGCGTTCCTGTCGGTGCTGATAACTTATTTTGGCGTGAATTTCCTGCTGGGGGGAATGCACAGTTATGCGTAGGAGAGGGGCGTGAAAAACTTATCTCACATTGAAGTTCAGCAACTCATGGTCGCCGATGCGCGCCACCAAATTGTCGCCAATCTTGACTGGACCAACACCCGAAGGCGTTCCCGTGAAAATCAAATCGCCAATCTTAATGGTGAAAAAGCGTGATATATAGGCAATTAGCGCATCGAACGAGAAAAGCATATCGGCGCTGTTGCCTTGCTGCACCAATTGCCCGTTCTTTTCGAGCGAGAAACTGATGTTGTTCAGGTCGCCAAGTTCGGCTTTGTTGACAAATGTGCCGATGGGTGCCGCGCCGTCGAATCCTTTGCTGATTGTCCACGGCAAGCCAGCCGCGCCAGCCTGCCGTTGAAGGTCGCGTGCGGTAAAATCAATGCCGATGCCAATCTCCTCGTAGTAACGGTGGGCGAATTTTTCTGGAATGTTCTTCCCAAGTCGGCTTATCTTGACAACAAGCTCGACTTCGTATTCAATCTGACTCGAAAAATCGGGATAGAAAAACGGCAGATTGCGTGTAATCAGTGCCGTTTCGGGCATCAGGAAAATGACCGGCTCCTTAGGCACATCGCCGCCAAACTCCTTGGCGTGATTGACATAATTCAGTCCAACCCCGATAATCTTCATACGCTCTCGACTTTACACTTTCTCTACTTCGCGTTTTCGAGTTTGATTCGTGTCAGTATCTTCTTGGTATAGAGCGGGAAAACCGAATTGAGAATCCATGAGTAGTAGCCTTGGTCTTTCTTGAAAGCCTCGACAACCGGCACGCCTTTGTATTTGCCGAAATTGAAGACAATCTGGCCTTTATCGTTGTAAATCAGGTGTCCGGCAAAGTCGGCGTTTTTGTTGTGCGACGAAAATTCTGACAGCGCATCTATGTCATTTACAATCGGTTTCGATTTTGTCCCGTGGTCGTCATACTCAGCATCTTTGTAGAAATCGAGTTGAGCACGCAGCACATCATAGGTGGCGCGAATGTCGGCAGCCGCACCATGCGCACCTTCTAAGTCCTTGTGACAGTAGAACTTATAAGCCGCAGTCAAATCGCGGCGCTCCATTTTGTGGAAGATGACCTGCACATCGACAAACTTGCAACGCGTGAAATCAAACTCGACACCGGCACGCTCAAACTCCTCGGCCAGCAACGGAATGTCGAACTTGTTGCTGTTGAATCCGCCCAAATCGCAGCCGTTAATGGTTTGCACAAACTGTTTGGCGAATTGCTTGAACGTAGGCGCGTCTTTCACATCTTCGTCGGTTATGTGGTGGACAGCGGTGGCCTCCTCCGAGATGTGCATCTCAGGGTTGATGCGGAACACTTTCTGTTCCTCGGTACCGTCAGGGAAAACCTTCAGATATGAAATCTCGACAATGCGGTCGGTGACAATGTTCAGGCCGGTTGTCTCCAAATCGAAGAAGACAATAGGGCGTTTCAATGATAAATTCATCTCGAAAAAATTACAACGAAGCTAAGATTTCTTTCACTTTCTGTGCCACGACGCGGCTTTCGGCTTTTCCGCTTAATTGCTTGTTTGCCATGCCCATAACCTTGCCCATATCCTGCGGACCTTTGGCGCCCACAGCCTCGACAACCTTGCGAACTTCGGCTTCAATCTCAGCCTCGCTCAGCTGTGCCGGCAGATAGGTGGCGATAACTTCGGCCTCAAATAACTCTTTGTCGCTCAAATCGTTGCGTCCGTTGCTTTTATACAATTCGGCCGATTCTTTGCGTTGTTTCACAAGTTTCTGAATCACCTTCAGTTCAACATCTTCCGACAAGGTTTCCGATGCGCCTTTTTCGGTTTTAGCCAGCAAAAACGCGGCTTTTATTGCGCGCAAAGCCTCAAGTTTTTCTTTCTCTTTGGCCAACATGGCCGCTTTTATGTCGTTTTCGACTTTTTGATACAGACTCATAATTATATGTTTTAGGATAGTTTATCTGTTGTCCAATCGCCCGAATACGTTTTGCAGCAAATTCGACACGCGTTGCGAAGCGTCGGTGCGGATACCTTTCTCTTTATCAGCAACTTTCACAAACAAGCCGTCGAGAGCCTTGGCAGTTACATATTCGCCCAAATTGGTGCTTACGGTTTCAAATGATTCTACCTTGCTGATTATCTCATTGTTAGAACCCAAAGCCAATTTCAGTGCCAACATGGCTAACTGACCTTTGTTTGTGCCTTTAAAATCGACTATCTTGTTGTAATACTGAGTGAAACCAGCCCATGCGTCATTCAAGGTGCGTCCGCCAACCGATACTTGGTCGAATGTATTGGTAACCACGCGCCCGAATGTGACGGTCAGACCGTCGTATGTTTTGGCTCTAAGATACTCAGTTAC
>JAFZKK010000032.1 GCA_017551905.1 Salinivirgaceae bacterium | reverse complement strand
TCCCTTAATTCCAAATCTTTATACAGTCCCATTTCTGAAAATTTATAGCCATTCGGATTGTCTGGATTCAACAAATCGGTACTATCCTTGTCCAAGAATACCAAGCATACTTGAGTGTCGATAGACTCGCGTTCCACATCATCATTTTTTTCGCAAGCCAGCATCGTAGTAATAATCAATACTATAAAAAATACGTTTCTCATCTTTCTATAAATTTGAATTAGGATTATACTTGATACCTGTTATATAGCTTTTTTTGTAAATATAGCCTTTATTTTCATCATATCCATTATCAGATTGGTATAATTTCAAGTCAAGAGTAAACCAACCATTATCTTTTCCTCCCCACCCCCAATTCATGTGAAAATATTCTTCTGTTCCAGTAACGTTGTTTCCTTTTTTATGCGTGATTTTTTTATAACCGTCACAAACCCAAGCATGTCTATTTCGATATACCAAACCTAATAATTTTTTTGTTCTATATCCACTCATTATTACGGGCTGTTTATGCTTTATGTTATCTATTAATTTTGGTGAGGCCTTGCTATTCGATAGTTCTTGATAATTTCCACCGTAGTAAAATCCAAATTTATTAGAGAGTACCCCTGGTATTTTTTCCATTTCTGCTCTTGAACCCTCGCATCCATAATCCATATCGACAGCGACACCAATGTCATGAATGAGTCGAGCCATAGATAGATAACCCCTGTCTTTCCTAATGAACTCATCTGACTTAATTGGATATTTCTTATTTGGCATATCATTCCAATAGTATGGATTAAAATTATAAACCATAATTGGCTGATAATATCTTACGATTTGAGCGGCAGCAATAGCTACGCAACCCGCCAAGCAATTTCCATCACCATTATTACAATTATTGGCTGGACACATTATATTGAACGGATAATCTTGCCCCCATTCTGTTTTAAGCAATGGCCCGTATGTTTCCGTTTCTATTTGAGTCCCGGCGTTTGCTCCGCCTCCGTTGCCACCATATCCACCGCTGCCGCTACCGGGTACGGCAACGGCTTGCTCCATTTGTCCTTCCGGTTCGCAACTCCTAATAAATTGTATTGATTCAACATTTTCACTTAACCATTCAGCAAGTCCATCTGGCAAATTGTTCAAATCGAAATTTCCTTGGTCACTATAAGCGAGAATTGACTCTGTCTTTTTGGTAGCCGATACGACACAAAAACCTTCAGGTTCAAGGTTTACTACATATATGGCTGGTTCCATATTGTCGTCAGGAATCACATCTGTTTTACGACTGCTATAATGCAAGCCAGAGGACTTAAAAGTGTTGTCAATTCCACCAACTTTATCCATAAATAACGTTGCAATGTCCTCTGCATCGCAAACTGAAACATTTAAAGTATCAGTTGGGTCGAAAAACGCATATTCGTCCAACAAATAATCATTCGTCTCAATCTCATCAGCAAGAGAACACTCTTCTTTGCATGAAAACAATGTGATTGCGGATAGTAACGCCAACCCGCTGGCCTTGAAAAAGAAATTCCTTGGAAATCTTTTTGGTAATTGTAAGTTAAACATAATTAAATTATTTGATTTTTTTATTGAAATACATTTTCATTTCACTGTTACTTGTCTGTTGTAAACCACCGTATTCCCTTGGCTCACAACAACTGTATAGTCACCCGTACCGTAATTGCGCAGCACATAGCTAAGGCTTGCGCCAGCTGGAGCCGCCGCGTTAACCACTTTTGTGCCGTTACGGTAGATTTCAACTCTGCCACCTTGCCCGTTAGTCGGGAACGACACGTTCAATGTTGTTGATGTTGAGTTGTAAGAGACTTGGACTGTTGTTGTTGGCCTGGGACATCTATGAGGCCTATTATACCAATATTTGTCGTTATCCTGCAATTGTGCCGAAACACAATAATCAGTTTTAAGTGTAAAAATGGCTAACGCTGTTAGCGGAATTAAAAATTTAGATTTCATAATTGTAATTTTTAGCTTTTGCGCAAGCCAAGTTATATGCGGGAAACGGTCGTTTTTACAATCTGCGGCATAGGCAATGTTCCTCTACCTTCAACCCAAATAGCTTATAATCAGGATTGTTCCTTTTTGGGAACAAGGTTTTTGTGCAAAATGGGAACAGTATTTATGACTGCGTTTTTATGATGTGAAATGGCTGCAAACTTTGCCACTATTGGTTTGTGTTTATGCAACAGTTTTGCATATTTTTTTTGATTATTGTCGGTTTTGAGCCTTTTTTCGAAGCCTTTTTAGCCCTAATTTTGTCTCAAAAACAGCGCAGGAAAGTCTAATTTCACGCAAAACACAGCATCGATATGAAAAAAATCAACATCTCATTACTAATTATTGCAGTTTTTATTGCCACCGCTTGCAATAATAAGAGCCAAACACACAAACATCTCGAACAAATTGATTCTCTGTTGCTTGGCAACAATTTGGTTGATACGGCGGTTGTTATGTTGCGCAATGTTGAATTGAAAACTCAAGAAGATACAGCATACTATAATATTTTAATGTCGGCAGCTGAGTACGGACAAGAGTGGAAAATCAAGAACCTTGATGCTATCAATTACAGCATTGATTTCTACTCTAAAAAAGCCGACAAACTAAAACTTGCCAACGCTTACTATTACAAGGCGTTATATTTCATTGGATTACAAAAATATGATGAAAATGCTGCGGTTTTGCTGAAAAAAGCGGAGCAATTGGCTGAAAATACTGGCAATGTAAGATTGCTTAATCGTATATATTCCGCATTAACAATAGTAAATGGTACTAAAGGAGAATATAGCGAAGCCCTTAAATACTCTGATAAAGAATGTGCTACGGCAAAAAGGTTGCGCGACAACTATTGTTTGGCATACGCATTTATGGCTCGTTCAACCACCTATAAAGCAATACATTACAACGATAGTTCAGAATACTACATAATGCAATGCAAATCGCTTGCCGATAATATTGAAGGCGAGGATAAAGCGTTTTTTTACAACTATTTAGGCGAATGTTTTATGCAAGATAATCCAGCGGCAGCAAAAAAATATTTTAACGATGCCTTGAAATATTTAAAGTTATCTGATACCTACGCTAATCTTGCGAAAATATACTATGCAGAAAATCAATATGAAACAGCTGAAGGATATTGTGATTCGGCCCTTATTGATGCTAGAATAGCTGTTAGAAATGAAACATTAGCACTTATGGCAGAAAAAAGCTATGAATACAATAACATAAGCAAATACAAACAAGCCACCGATGAGTTGGTAAAAAACCTGAAATTGGAAATCCAAAGTAACGAACAAAACCGCATACTTGAATTACAGAGAAAATATGATTTTGAGAAGCAACGTGCTGAATACAAAAGAAAACAATGGTTGCTTTACTCCGCAATTGGGTTGTTGGTCGGGTTGTGTGCGCTTGTTCTTATATTGTACAAATTGCGTTTGCAGAAAATCAGAAACCGAGAATTAGAATTGGAAAACGCAAACTCGCTATTATATAGCGAAATAACAGATTTGAGCAATAAAATTGCAACCTGTAAAAGCCATATCGAGAACTTGCAACTATTGACAAATAGCGATAATACAACTGGCACATATTCCTCCAACAACGAGAAAATAAACCAATTAAACACGCGCCTCAACATTCTGAACAACAAACAGTTGGGCTATTATGAAAAAGGAGCAAAGATTTTCCAACTCATTGAGTTGAACCTTCCCATAACAAAATACAACAACGATTGGGCCGATTGTGTTTATTATTTCAACACAAAATATCCTGAACAGACTATTTTCGAGGAATACACCGGCTTGACAATCAGCGACAAGATTTTCATAATCATAGCCGTATTCCTTAAAAAAAACGACGAGGACATTGAACGCATTTTGGCTATTTCACCAGTAACTGTACGCTCGCGTCGTTCCAAAATCAAAAAGAAAAAAGAAGGTTAGCGATAATAGAAAAATGAAACGGCCACTGGTTGGGGGCCGGCAGCCGTTTCTTGAAAGTGATTGCGGACGGGGAGTCCGCGGTAGCAACTATTAAAAAAACCTCATTATGAAAAGAAATCTTTGTGTTTCATTTATGATGACGCAACAAAAATACGCCAAGCCACAATGCGGCATAGTTAAGGGCAGGTTAAAAACAGTTAAGGAAGTGTTAAACATTTCTTCAATAATTCAATCCTTCAATTATCTTTGTTCAATCAATTAGCATAAAACATACGTATATGAATATCAAATCATTAGCAATTATGGCAATAGCAGCAACTGCCGCTGCGTGCAGCACGGGCGAAGAGCCAATCATCGGCCGCAGCAATCTCAAAATCGAAAACCAGCGGATGACACCAGAGGCGCTGTGGGCGCTCGGACGCCTTGCCGACGCGCAGGTCAGTCCCGATGGTAGCCGCGTGCTCTACGGCGTCACCTACTACAGCGTGGAGCAGAACAAAAGCAACCGCGAGATTTTTGCGGTGAACACCGATGGCACTGATAACAAGCAGATTACGCTTTCGGCAAAAAGCGAGTACGGCGCCAAATGGGTGAAGGACGGCAGCCGCGTGGCGTTCCTTTCGTCGGAGAGCGGCTCGATGCAGGTTTGGGAGATGAACCCCGACGGCACCAACCGCACGCAGGTGACCAACCACGAGGGCGGCGTTTCGGACTTCCTTTACTCGCCCGATGACTCAAAAGTCATTTTCATTGCCGATGTCAAATACGGCCAGCGCACCGTTGACGTCTATCCCGACCTTCCGCAATCGTCGGGGCGGATAATCGACGACCTGATGTTCAAGCATTGGGACGAGTGGGTTGAGACCGTTCCGCACCCGTTCCTTGTTGATTACGACGGAGTTACGGTCAGCAACGAACGCGATATTCTTGCGGGCGAACCCTTCGAGTGCCCGATGAAACCGTTCGGCGGCGTGGAGCAAATCGCCTTCTCGCCCGACAGCAAGACCATTGCCTACACCTGCCGCAAAAAGACGGGCCTCGAGTACACATTATCCACAAATTCAGACATTTATCTTTACGATATTGCCGCAGGCAAAACCGTCAGCAACCTGACCGAAGGAATGATGGGCTACGACATTAACCCCGCCTTCTCGCCCGACGGCACGCTGATGGCCTTCCAGAGTATGGAGCGCGACGGCTGCGAGTCGGACAAAAACCGCTTGATGGTCATTGAGTTAGCCACAGGCAAGCGCACCGACCTGACCGACGGTTGGGACCAGAGTGTTGAGCAATTTGTGTGGAGCAACGACGGCCAAAATATCTATCTTTTGAGTTGCCAACACGGAACAATACAGATTTACAGCGTCGGTGTTAAATCGAAGATGTTCAAACAAATAACCGTTGGTCAGCACGACTATGAGCAAGTTGCCGTGGCGGGTGACAACCTGATTGCCGTTCGCCACTCGATGAGCGCGCCCAACGATATCTATCTTGTTGACCCAAAGAGTGGTAACCAACAACAGATAACCTTCGAAAACAAGCAGTTGCTCGACCAGATGGAGTTCGGCAATGTTGAGGAGCGTTGGATGGAGACCGTCGATGGCAAGCAGATGCACGTTTGGGTAATCTATCCGCCGAAATTCGACCCGAAAAAGAAATACCCCACGTTGCTCTACTGCGAAGGCGGCCCGCAAAGTCCTGTAAGTCAGTTCTGGAGCTATCGTTGGAACTTCCAAATTATGGCCGCCAACGACTATATTATTGTGGCGCCCAACCGCCGCGGCCTTTACGGTTTCGGCAGCGAGTGGCTCGAGGAGATTAGCGGTGACTACGGCGGCCTTTGTATGAAGGATTATTTCACGGCTATCGACACCTACAGCAAGGAGCCGTGGGTTGACACCGACCACCTTGGCTGCGTGGGCGCAAGTTTCGGCGGTTATTCGGTTTACTGGATTGCAGGCCACCACGAGAAGCGGTTCAAGGCCTTCATTGCCCACGACGGAATGTTCAACTTTGAGCAGCAATATCTTGAGACCGAAGAGATGTGGTTCGAGAACCACGATATTGGCGGTCCCTATTGGGACAAATCGAACGAGGTGGCTCAACGCTCGTATGCCAATTCGCCGCATCTGTTTGTCGATAAGTGGGATACACCGATTTTGTGCATTCACGGCGAGAAGGACTATCGCATTCTGGCTTCGCAAGGAATGGCGGCGTTTGCGGCGGCCAAACTGCGTGGTGTTCCTGCCGAGTTGCTTATCTTCCCCGACGAGAACCATTGGGTTTTGCAACCGCAAAACGGAATCCTGTGGCAGCGCACGTTCTTTGCTTGGTTGGATAAGTGGTTGAAGTAAAAATAAATAGGATGAGAGATAAGAAGTGGTTAAACGCTAAATAGTAAATTCTGACTCCTAAATCCTAAATATATCTTATATTCGCATATCAAAATCGAGATGATGAAAGACAAGATTGTCATAATTCCAACGTACAACGAGAAAGAAAACATTGAGGCCATTCTGCGCAAAGTGATGTCGCTCGAGGGCGGGTTCAATGTGCTTGTGGTTGAAGACAATAGCCCCGACGGCACCGCCGACATTGTGAAACGGCTGATGCAAGAGTTCCCCGACCGCATTTTCATTAAGGAACGCAAGGGCAAACTCGGCTTGGGAACGGCTTACATTGAGGGTTTCAAGTGGTCGATTGCCGAGGGCTACGAGTACATTTTCGAGATGGACGCCGATTTCTCGCACAATCCCGACGACCTTCTGAACCTTTACAACGCTTGCTCGAACGGCGCCGACGTGGCCATTGGGTCGCGGTACATTTCGGGAATCAACGTTGTGAACTGGCCGATGGGGCGCGTGCTGATGTCGTACTACGCTTCGGCTTACGTGCGGCTGATTACCCGTATGAAAGTGCGCGACACCACCGCAGGATTCGTTTGCTATCGTCGTGAAGTGTTGGAAACCATTGAGTTAGACAAAATAAAATTCAAAGGCTACGCTTTCCAAATCGAGATGAAATTCACGGCTTGGAAGTTCGGCTTCAAGGTGGTCGAGGTACCTATCATATTCACCGACAGGAAGGAAGGACAGTCGAAAATGAGCGGCGGCATATTCAGCGAGGCTGTTTTCGGCGTTATCCGAATGAAGTGGCGCAGCCTGTTCCGCAGTTACAAACGCAAGGCCGCTTGAGGCGATGAAAACGCTTATCAAGAACGGCACCATTGTCGATGACGGCAAAAAGTTCGTTGGCAATATTCTGATTAACAACGATTTAATTAAATCGGTTTCGACCGATTTACCGCAAACCGATGACAACACTGTGGTGATTGATGCCGCAGGACGATTGGTGATGCCTGGCGTGATTGACGAGCACGTCCATTTCCGCGAGCCTGGACTGACGCACAAAGCCGATTTCGAATCGGAATCGCGGGCGGCGGTGGCTGGGGGCGTGACATCGTTTATGGATATGCCCAACGTAAATCCGCAAACCACTACAAATGAGCTACTTGAGCAGCGTATTGAGTTGGCTGCGCAAAAATCGGTTGCCAATTTTGCGTTCTACCTTGGCGCCACCAATAATAATATAGACGAGATTCGGAAAGCCGACACCGCCAAAGTGTGCGGCATAAAGCTGTTTATGGGCTCGTCAACTGGCAATATGCTTGTCAATCAAACCGATATGCTTGATGCTGTGTTTGCCGAATCGCCGTGCATAATTGTGGCGCACTGCGAAGACGAACAGATTATCCGCACCAACATTGAACGGTATAAAACATTGCCAGCCAACGATGTTGACGCAACGTGCCACCCGAAAATCCGCACCGCCGAAGCGTGCCTGAAATCGACCGAACGAGCCGTAGCGTTGGCCACCAAACACGGCGCACGGCTGCACGTGGCGCACCTTTCGACAGCCACCGAACTTGCGCTTTTCGAAGCCAAACCGCTGGCCGACAAGCTGATAACCGCCGAAACCTGCCCTCACTATCTGTTCTTCGACGAATCGGACTACATGACATTGGGCTACCGCATAAAATGCAATCCGTCAATCAAATCGGCCGCCGACCGTACGGCTCTGGCTGAAGCGCTCACCACTGGCAAGATTGACGCCATCGGCACCGACCACGCACCACACCTGCCTGCCGAAAAATTCGGCGACAGTTACTTCACTTCGGCGTCGGGAATGCCGTCGATTCAGCACTCACTGCCCGCAATGCTCGACCTTTGGAAGGCTGGAAAAATAAGCCTTGAAAACGTTGTGCGGAAAATGTGCAACGCACCCGCCGACATTTTCAAAATCGACCGCCGCGGATACTTGCGTCCTGGCTACAAGGCTGATATTGTGATTGTTGACGCTGACAAGCCGCAAACTGTAACGGCTGCAAACACTCTCTACAAATGCGGCTGGTCGCCGTTCGAAGGCCACACTTTCGGCTCCACCGTCACACACACTTTTGTGAACGGCACGCTGGTTTATTGCAACGGTGAGTTTGTTTCCGACAAGAAGGGCGAAGCGTTAAGGTTCAATCGATAGATTATAAGTATTAAATTATTGTAATTCATAGATTTAAATCTCAAAACTCTCCGTTTTCAAATCACAGTAATATCGGCCTTTGATTGCCGTGAATTTCAGCACGCAATAATCGGGGTCGGTCACGCCGCCTTTATAAAACATTGTGTCGCCGCGCTTCCAAAGCATATTTTTGCTCTCTTGGTCCGTCAAAACCTCCATTTTGCCAATCAGCATCACCCCCTCGTATCGGATGAACCCCTTGTGGTAGAAATAGATGCTTGCGTTCGGGTTTGCCTGATACTGCCGCACCCGCATTGACGATGTGTTGGTCGAAAACCAGAATTCCCGAAGACCGCTATGCTTTCTCGGTTTCAGCATTGCCTTGACGTTCGGGAAGTTATCGCTGTCAATCGATGTGATAAAACTTACCTTTTGTCGGTCGATGAACTTTTCTAATTTCCTTAAATCCATAGTTTTATGCTTGTTGTGTGTTGCGTAATTGCTTGTCGGCAACGAAAATAATACATACCGAATACTTCGCAAACAATATTCGCAAAAGCAAATTTTACACTGCGTTTTTGTTGCAGAATAAGTACTAACTTCTGATTATTTGATGTAATTTGCGTGAGTTTTAAAAACTTGATAATCCGCATTTTGCAAAACAAGTGAGAGGCGGACAAATCATAAGGAGAATACTATGGAATATATTACTGAACCGACGGAAGAAAAAACGAAGAAAAAATTTTATAAAGACCCTCTTTTTCCGTCTTTTTTTATACTACCGGTTTACTGGTTCGGCTACAATCCGTTTCAGAAGAAAATCGTGTTTGCCACATCGGATGCTCTTGCTGTTCATCCTTCGTGGCTCAAATATCTTGGATTTGTTTTTTTGCTTTTTGTCATTTTTGTGATTTATGATGCACACGGGAAAATGTCTGTTTCAAATTCATGGGATATAAAAACATGGGAAGAAAAGAAAAAGCCGCTTTTTATTGCGGGTCTGATTTTGTTTTTATCTTGTTTTATCGCACCGTTTTTTTGCCGCTCGGAACTTTATGACGAAACTGTGAAAAGCAGGTTCGTTATAGAACAATTGTCAAAAGATTATAATCTTGCGCAAGCCGAAAACATGCAGGTTGGATTCACACTGATAACGTATGTTAACGGGAACGCACATACGCCCACCCACAGTTTGATTTATGAATACAAAGCTTATGTTTCTTATAAATTCGGAAACAAAGATTTCAGGTTTTACAATAAAGATTTTGGGGACGAGCGAGTGATGATATCCGTGATTGAAAAATACAAGGATGTGCTTCCCCTTGAATTAAAAAGAAAACATCTTGATGGCTTTGTCGCCTACAACGGCGCAGATGAATCCTTGCGTATGTATATTAAGGAACTGTTTAAAGAGAAATGACGTTTAGTTTGGAATCTGCAATTTTTAAGATTTCTTCTATTCCACAACCACCGCCCCCTCAACCTTCTCGTCAAGCAGCGCGTTTTGCAGCACTTCCTCAATGGTGCTAACATAAACAAACTCAAGGCCTTCGATATATTCGGGCTTGATTTCGTCGATGTCTTTGCGGTTTTGCTCGCACAGGATTACGGTTTTGATGCCAGCGCGTTTGGCAGCCAGAATCTTCTCGCGGATGCCGCCCACGGGCAGCACTTTGCCGCGCAGCGTTATCTCGCCCGTCATTGCCAGAGCCTTGAGCACCTTGCGCTGCGTGAACGCCGACGCCAGCGACGTCACCATTGTCACGCCCGCCGACGGCCCGTCTTTCGGAATTGCGCCCTCGGGCACGTGGATGTGCACGTTCCATTTCTCGAAAACTTCGGGCTTCAGGCCGAATTTGGGTGCGTGCGCCTTGATGTACTCCAGCGCCAGCGTTGCCGATTCCTTCATAACGTCGCCCAAATTGCCTGTCAATGTGAGAGTTCCCTTGCCGCGGCTCAAACTTGTCTCGATAAACAAGATGTCGCCGCCAACGGCCGTCCACGCCAAACCTGTGACAACGCCCGCAAAGCGGTTATCGTCGTACATATCAAGCGAATAGATTGGCTTGCCCAAATATTCGACAATGTTTTCGGGCGTCAGATTTTCGGGCACCTGTTCGCCAAAGACAATCTTTTTGGCGATTTTCCGCGCAATCTCGGCCACGCGCTTGTCCAATTCGCGCACGCCCGACTCGCGGGTGTAATTGGCTATCAAATAGGTCAGCGTCGAGTCGTCCATTGCGAACGGATGCTCCGTCAAACCATTGTTTTTCAGCTGTTTCGGAATCAGATGCTGCCGTGCGATGGCCATTTTCTCCTCAATCACGTAGCCGCTCACCTCAATCATTTCCATACGGTCGCGCAGCGGCGCGCTGATGGTTGCAATATTGTTGGCCGTGGCAATGAACATTACCTTCGACAGGTCGAAATCCACGTCGAGATAATTGTCGTGGAAGGTGCTATTTTGCTCGGGGTCAAGTACTTCGAGCAGTGCCGACGCAGGGTCGCCGTGGTAGTCGTTCGAGACCTTGTCAATCTCGTCGAGCACAAAAACGGGGTTGGCCGATTTGGCTTTTTTGATGTTCTCGATGATTCGGCCAGGCATTGCGCCGATGTAGGTGCGGCGGTGTCCGCGAATTTCCGACTCGTCGTGCAGGCCGCCCAGCGACATTCGCGCGTATTTGCGCCCGAGCGCCTCTGCAATCGACCGCCCCAACGATGTTTTGCCCACTCCAGGGGGGCCGTAAAGGCACAAAATGGGCGATTTCAGGTCGCCTTTGAGTTTCAAAACGGCCAGATGTTCAAGAATGCGCTCCTTCACTTTTTCCAATCCGAAATGGTGGCTGTTGAGCACCTTCTCGGCTCGGCGCATATCGAAGCGGTCTTTTGTGCACTCGTTCCAAGGCAGGTCGAGCATGGTTTGCAAGTAGCTGATTTGTATCGAATACTCACCCGACGCGCTGTTCAGATGTTGCAGTTTTTCAACCTCTTTGTCAAAAATCTCGGCCACCTCTTTGCTCCATTTTTTCTTTTTGGCTTTCTCGCGCAAGCTCTTCACCTCCTTCTCAATCTCACTTCCGCCAAGCTCGTTTTGTATGGTTTTTATCTGTTGATTGAGCAGAAACTCACGTTGTTGCTTGTTAAGTTCCGAACGGACTTTTGCCTGTATATCTTCCTTCAACTCAACCATTTGCATCTCCCGCGTCAGCAGTTCGAGCAGTTTTACACTGCGCTTGAAAACATCCGACTCTTCGAGCAGTTCCTGTTTGGTTTCGGTTGAAATTGAGCTGTTTACACAGACAAAATTTATCAAGAAGAATGTGTTTTCGATATTTCTGAGCGCAAAAGCGGCCTCGTTGGGCAAATTAGGCGACAAGCGGATGATTTTAGTCGCCAAATCACGAATCGAACTCGTAATAGCCTCGAACTCAACAAGTTGTTCCTTAATGGGCAATATCTCGTCGATAATCGAAATGTTGGCCATATAGAACGGCTCCTCGGCAACATACTTGTCGATGACGAAACGGCGCTTCCCCTGTACAATGATTGTGGTGGTGTTGTCGGGCATCTCCAAAATCTTCATTATCTGCACAATAGTGCCGCATCGATACAAATCGTCGGGCTTCGGGTCCTCAACCGCAGCATCGCGCTGGGCAACGGCTCCCGCTATTTTTCCATTGCGATAGGCGTGTTTCACCAATTCAATCGACTTGTCGCGCCCGACGCTGATTGGAATCATCACTCCGGGAAAGACAACCATATTGCGTAACGGCAGAATCGGAAGCTCCTCCGGAATGTCAATTTTGGTGTTCTGACTGTCGTCTTCAGGCACAATCGGGAAAAAATTCTCATCAATTCCGTCGCCGTCAGCCGACATTATATTTTCAATGTTAAAGTCTTTTTCGAAACTCATTTTCAGTATTTTGATAGTCTTATTTCTTATTCGGCACCCGATATTTGGCTGTCATTTTGAAAACTTCCGCCAGTATTTTGCGGTCGATGTCGGTCATTTCAACATTACGGCGCGCCATCACACGCTCGGCAATCTCGCAAGCCTTGCTTACAGGACACTCGTCGAATCCTGCCGCGCCGCCCCACGAGAACGACGGCACAAAATTGCGCGGGAATCCGCTGCCGAAAATGTTGGCCGCCACGCCCACCACCGTTCCTGTATTGAACATCGTGTTAATCGAAGTTTTGCTATGGTCGCCCATCACAAGTCCGCAAAACTGCAAGCCGGTCTTCAAAAAATGGCCTGCCGGATAGTTCCATTGGCGCACCTCGGCATAGTCGTTTTTCAGATTCGAACAGTTGGTGTCGGCACCAAAATTGCACCACTCTCCCACCACCGAATTGCCAAGAAAACCGTCGTGTCCTTTGTTGCTATTACCTATGATTACCACATTGTTAAGCTCGCCGCCAACTTTCGAATTAGGTCCTACAGTTGTCGGTCCGTAAATTTTAGCCGACATCTTGACAACCGAATTCGAGCCAAGCGAGAACGGTCCGCGGATAACCGAGCCTTCCATAACCTCGCTGTTTCGGCCTATGTAGATTGAGCCTTTGGTTGTGTTCAGAATGCTGCACTCAACCACCGCGCCGTGTTCGATAAATATTTCGCCGTCGCCGATAACCTGATTCGTAGCGCTCAAATGCTGCGATTTCCGGCCTTTCGTTATTATGCGGAAATCGTTTTCAATGGCATCGCCGTCCATAGTAAAAATATCGGTCAAGCAAGTAATGCGTTGTGATTCAGAAATTTGCTGCGTATAATTCTTGAAAGTGATTTTCATCGGGTCGAAACGTTCGGCCTGAGCCTTATCCAACCTGATGGCGCACACAATGTTATCGGTGATTAAAGCCTGTCCAACTTGCAGAGCGTCAATCTCCGACATCAGTTCGGCCGTCGGAATAACCGAGCCGTTTACAAAGATGTTGTCGGCCGCCAGCGTCATCGGATACTTCTCGCGCAGATGCTGACGGGTGCAATACGAGATAGGTTCGCCCACCAGATATCGGTCCCATTTTTCGCGGATTGTCAGTATGCCGATGCGGATTTCGGCTGTCGGTCGCGTGAATGTCAAAGGCAATAACTCGTCCCAAGTGCTGTCGTCAAAAATTACGTAGTTCATTTTTCTTCGTTTTTATGCCGACAAAATAAGAAATCATTTTAGAGGATTGACGCAGTAAGGCAGAAAAGTTGCTTTTTCGTGCAAACTCTGTGTCCTCCGTTACCTCTGCGCCCTCTGTGTTAAAATTGGAAATAAATAAACGGCTGCAACCCCGATGCGCTGAACTGCACAAGCACAAACCCCGCCACAACCGTCACAGCCACTTGCAGCCACATTGGCATTACGGCAAATTGTCCGCGATACCAGTTCTTGAAACTATTTGGCAACCAATGAATTATGTATGCGGCAACCATTACGGCGATAATCTGCCAATAGGCCTCGGCAAACTGCCCGATATGGTTGATTTGAAAATTTGTAAATATCTGATTTAGAATTTCGTGCGCGGTTGCGAGCGAGTCGGCGCGGAACACAATCCACGTGAATGCAACAACGTTGAACGTCAGGAAAATCTTGAGTGGTTTCAGGCGTCCGCTTGTGCCGAATATCGATTTAAATAGTTTATCGATAACAAGATACAATCCGTGCAGAGCGCCCCAAATCACAAATTTCAGGTTGGCACCGTGCCAGAGTCCGCCAATCAGCATTACTACGAAAAGGTTCACGTAAGTGCGGATGCGGCCTTTGCGGTTGCCGCCGAGCGGAATGTAAAGGTAGTCGCGCAGCCACGACGACAGCGAGATGTGCCACCGCCGCCAAAAGTCGGTCGGGCAGTCGGCTTTGTAGGGCGAGTTGAAGTTGATGCTCAAGTGGAAGCCCATCCAAAGCGCCAGACCGATAGCAATGTCGGTGTAGCCCGAAAAATCGCAGTAAATCTGTATGGCATAACCATATACGCCCAGCAAGTTCTCGAACCCCGAATAGAGCGTGGGCGAGTCGAAAACGCGGTCGACAAAGTTCACCGAGATATAGTCAGCAACAATTATCTTCTTGACTAAACCATTGATAATGAAGAATAAACCCTGTCCGAACTCTTCGCGGTAAAGGAAGAACGGCTTGCTTATCTGCGGCACAAAATCGGCGGCTCTAACTATCGGGCCTGCAACAAGTTGCGGAAAGAATGTGAGGTAAAAACCAAAGTCGAAAATGTTGGTAAGCGGCTCAATCTTCTTGCGGTAAATGTCTGTCACATAACTTATTGCTTGAAACGTAAAGAACGAAATGCCCACGGGCAGCACAATGTCAGAAACCTGCGGACGGCCGGTAAAAATCGATTTCAAGCTGTCGCCAAGCCAGTCGTGGACGTCGATTCCGATGCCCGTGAGTTGCGTGAACCAGCCGGCAAACAAGTACACATATTTATAATATACGAGCCACAACAGGTTGAAAATCACCGCCACAGTCAGCCAACGCTTGCCTTTTTCCTGTTTTGCGGCAATGGCGCGTCCGAATCCAAAATTGGCTAACACCGACAATATCAGCAAGATAAAGTAAAATCCGCTCGATTTGTAATAGAAGAACAGACTTGCAGCCAACAGCCAGACGCTTCGCCATTTCAACTTATTGCATATCAGGCAGAAAACCGCAAAAACCACGATAAAGAAAATCCAAAACGAAGGTCTTGTGAAGAGCAGCGGCTGATTGGCGTCGAATTGGAACCAGTTGTTCATTTTGGTGTCTCTTTTGGGTTAATTATCAGAAAATGAGCGGTTAAACTCTACCATATCGGCCACAATGGCGTCCATTAGCAAGCGCGCCTGAAACTTGTAGCCGCTGCGCGTAAGATGCACAAAATCAGACGTTATCAGTCCGGCTTCGTTCCAAAGGTCGAGCGAGTCGGGCGGCCCCATTATGGCGTTGAAATCCCAAACGCAGCAATTCAAATTCTGCGCTGCCGAGCGTATCGCGTTGGCGCAACTTACAGCATTGGTGTTCAGTGTTTTATCTTTGAATTTGTTGTTCCCGGGCGTGGTGAGCAGAATGGCGCAATGGGGCTGCGCTTTGCGGATTCCGCCCACAAACTGCCCCAATTGGGCGCAAAATCCAACCGAGTCGAAACGGTTCATATACGAGTCATTTGTGCCTAACGAAACTATCACTAAATCAGGCTCTAAAGCCGAAAGTTGAGCCGTCAGGTGGTCGCATTTCAGGTACGAAGCCACACGTGCGCCATTTACGCCAATGGTATGATACTCAACGCCTTTGCCTGTTGTCAGCGCAATGCCCTGCAAGCTGAACGGATGCAGACTGTCGACATATGGGAACGCGAGCGCCACCGAATCAGTGTGGCGGGGCAGTTGCCAAGTGATGCAGAACCGCGCTGTGTCAACATTTGCGGGGTCGCAGCCGTTGGGCGCGGTAACTTGCGGAACGGGTGGCAGACAACCCGCTTCGGCGCCATAGAAAACGTGCAGAACATTGCCACCGTAGCCAAGTTTTTCGCTGTCAATCAACTTAATACTAATGGTTGCGGTGGTGTCGGCGGTGGCGACTTCGATGCCCGAAAGCCCCAAACCGGCGCATTGTTGGTCAAGGTTTTTGCGGCTTGTCCAATTGCCCGACGCCGCAACGCGGTAGGTTGCCGGGTTGTTGGTTTTGGCAACGGTGTACGGAAATATCAGTCCGCGAGCAGGTTGCGTGCGGTTGAACGTGCGGTGAAGGCAGCGGCGTAACTCGCCCGGAAAAAAGTCGGCTTGCAAGTGCGAGTCGCCAATATGGACAATGCTCACCGTGGCCGTGTCGCTCGCCGAGCAGGCAAGCAGTTTGCGCTCAAACGTGCGCCACGCGGCGTTGTCGTGCCCCAAAATCAGGTTGCGGCTCTTGTCGGCAAAGGCGAAAGTGTCGGTGCTGAATGGTTCGGGTGGAAAATGCGGCGCGGCGTT
The DNA here is from genome assembly GCA_017551905.1 of Salinivirgaceae bacterium. Taxonomy (GTDB): domain Bacteria; phylum Bacteroidota; class Bacteroidia; order Bacteroidales; family SZUA-534; genus RUG13583. The sequence continues at coordinate 8,506 of JAFZKK010000032.1, read as the reverse complement.
TCTAAAGGTTTCGCTAAAAATCGATGTCAACGACATTTTCGAGTGACGGCATTGTATCAAACTGAATAACAATAAAATGGCCGCGGCGGCAAGAAGCCCGCCAACAATCGGAATCCGTTTTTTATTCAGTTTTATCATTAATTCAAATCAGAAGTTACAGTTGTATGTATCTTATTTTCAATGCGTAAACTTGCCTCGACGTGCATAATCCAATGTCTTGAAAAAGGCATTTGTATCAAGCCGCGAATATCCTTTTCGCACCAATAGTCAATCAGCCACGCGGCCTTCTCGTCACCACTTACAACATTCATTTTCTGCAAGATATCTCTACGGTCAGCCGAAATTCTTTGCTTCAGCCTTTCGTATGGCAGCCCGCGCAGAATAGCTTCGGTACTTTCCTTAACCTCAAATATATACGAATACAATTCACTTAAATCCAATTGCTTCGAAAAATCTGAAATTTCATTCCCGACAAGTTCGTTTCCTGTCGTGATGATTGGCGAGTTGATGCGCTCTCGATAATTCCCCGAAAATAACACCTGTTCGTCGCAATTTATCAGCGTGTGCGCCACAATGTCCTCAATTCGGAAAATGTGCCATAACGAGTATGCGATAGTCTTGCTCTGATACCCGTCCGCATTTATGAATGGAATCGCGTTAAAATCTTCTCTTGAAAGATTTTCTTTGAACGATAAAATGGTCTGCCACAGCTCGTTACGCAATTCAAACAAAGTGCCGATACCGTCAAAATAGGTATCCTTCCTTCTGATTTGAGATTGCATTTTCTTATTCAGTTCCGACCATTTTTTGTTCATATTTTCAAATGCCGATTAGCGCAAGTCGTTTATTATTGTGAGAAACAAAAATATCGTTTTTGGTTTTTCGTGAGTTAGTTTGGCGAAGATTTCGTTTAAAGCTAAAAAAGCAAGAGAGCCCCAAAAAAGAGCCCCCTTGCCCAAATAACTACAAACTTTAAAATTCTAATCCCGATAGCCATCGGGACTAACTACTAATTCCTAATTATCAATTAGTTATAAGCCGCCTCGCCGTGCTCGTAAACGTCGAGACCTTCCTCTTCGATTCGCGAGTCAACGCGCAGGCCGTGTATCTTCTTGATAAGCAAGAACATAATCAAACCGCAGCCAAACGACCAGCCAGCAATGGTAATCTCACCAATCAACTGTGTCAGAACTGAATAGCCGCATTCAGAGTATGCGAAGACGCCCGTCAGAATTGTGCCTGTGAAGCCCGCCATACCGTGAACCGAGACGGCGCCGACGGGGTCATCGATATGAAGGCGCGTGTCGAAGAACTTGACAAAGAAGCACATAACAACCGAAGAAACCAGGCCAATGACGGCGGCCGCCCAGATTGGCACGCAGTCGCAGCCAGCGGTAATGCCCACCAAACCAGCCAGAATGCCGTTGCAAACCATTGAGAGCGAAGGCTTTCCGTAGGCCAACCAAGTGTAAACGAGCGCCACAATTCCGCCCACAGCGGCCGCAAGGTTGGTTGTCACAAAAATGTGCGACATTGCCGACATATTGTCGAGTATGCCACCGCCGTAGCAGTCGGGGTCAACAGCGCCCGAAGCGGCGACCGTCGAACCAGGGTTGAAACCGAACCAGCCGAACCACAGAATCCACACGCCCAGAGCCGCCAGCGCAAGGTTGTGACCAGGAATGGCGTGAGTGCGAATCGAGCCGTCGGCGTTACGGGTGTACTTGCCCAAACGCGGACCAAGAACAATGGCGCCCGCCAAGGCAATGAAACCGCCGCAAGAGTGAACCACGGCCGAGCCCGCGAAATCGTGGAAACCGAGTTCGCTCAACCAGCCGCCGCCCCACGACCAGTGGCCCTGTATGGGGTAAATCAGCGCCGAAATCACCAGAGAATAAACCAGATACATCGAGAATTTGGTGCGTTCGGCCATTGCGCCCGACACAATGGTGGCCGCCGTGGCGCAGAACACCGTCTGGAAAATGAAATAGCACTCTTTCGGCAGGTTGCCGCAAGGATTCTCGACACCAAAAATACCGAATCCGTTCCAGCCCAAGAACGAGCCAGCGCCGAACATTATCGAGAAACCCAGAATCCAGTACAGAACCGAACCTACAGAGAAGTCCATAAAGTTCTTCATCAGAATGTTAGCCGTGTTTTTGGTGCGCGTCAGGCCAGCCTCGACCAGCGCAAAACCAGGCTGCATAAAGAACACCAGCATTGCCGCAAGCAACACCCAAATTGTATCGACAGAACTTATGCCGCTTTCGGCAGCAGCCTCGACTGCAGGCGCAACCGTTGTCGCCACAGCCGAAATCGTATCAGAAATAATTGTTTCCATAACCTTTACATTTTTGAATTTTGATTTTTGAACGCAGATTCTCGGACGCGGCACGCCACGTCCCTACAATCCTATCTGCATTCTTTCTTCATTTTTAATTTTCAATTTTTCATTTTCAAATTCCATCATTTTTTATCCGCCAGAACCGTGTCGCCGTGCTCGCCAGTGCGGATTGACCACGTGTCGTCGACGGGGCTGACGAAAATGCGGCCGTCGCCGACCTCGCCCGTGCGCGCCACGCTCATAATGGCGTCAATGGCGGGCTGCACAAACTGGTCGCGGCAGATAATTGTAATCTCGATACGCGAGATAATGTCGGTGCTGTACATCACACCGCGGTAGATTCGGTCCTCGCGGTCCTGCCCGATAGCCTTCACTTCGGCGTACGAGAACCAGTTGATATCGGCGGCGAACAAAGCCTCTTTCACGTCGTCGAACTTCGTCTTGCGAATAATTGCTTCAATCTTTTTCATCGTTTTACATTTTTAAATTGTGATTTTCGATTTTTGATTTTCGGACGCCATAATATGACGTCCCTACATATTGATTTTAAATCATTTACATCATTCTTATGCCTAATGCCTTGTGCCTAATGCCTAAAACGATATTCCCACTGTCATAAACAGTTTTTTGTCGGTTGGGTTGGCGGTGAGTTGAGTGAACACAGGCAGTGTAAACTTCTCAAACTCAATTTCTTTGGTTGCCGATAGGCTGACGTTGACAAGGGCGAATCCTTCGGCGCCGTAATAGTCGGTTTCCCAAGGCGTTATGCCGAGAGCCGCTTGCCAGTCGAGCCCGCCGAACTTGAACGGTGCGGCAACCTCAAGGTACGACGAGTAAGCATCGTCGCCGTTCGATTTCACGCCCATCGCGCCCCAGACGTTGGTGTACCAGCCAATCGACAGGAAGCCGAAATCGTAGGTCAGGCCCAGTTCGAGTGTGTGCGGCGTGGTGTCGGTGTAGTCGAAATACTCAACCTCGTCCGAAGCGCACCAGTAGTCGTTGACCATCGCCGTAAGGCCACCCACAGCGTACGACAGCGTGAAGTCGATTTCCTTATAGTCGCTGCCGACAATGCTCGCCGAACCCCACGCTCCAAGCGACAGACCCTTGTAGCCAACCGAAATTGACGGCTGTATGGCCGCGCCGTCGAGTTTGGCGCCACGCCAGATATAAGAACTAACCACATCGGCACCCACCGACGCCTCAAATTTGCTTTCACTCTCGCCTTCGCCCTCTGCGTAAAGGCTGCCCGCTGTTGCCATCAGGCCAACCACAAGCATTGTTTTCTCAATTGTTTTCATTTTCTTTGTTTTGTTTATAAGATTTATAAATGCGGTGTTTGCGTTGCAGCGCATCACCAAAAAAGGCTGGTTTCACCGAAGCCAGCCTTTAATTTTTCAATTCACTATCCGATTCGCACCCGCCCCGACTGGTTGGACTTGTGCAGCGTTTATTTTGATTCTGTTTCGAGTTCCTGCAGGAACCCTGATTGAATCCGTTTCCAAAAAACTTTTTCATCTCTGTTGCTTTTAATGTTTGTTAAACCATTCGTTTTTTATTGTCATTCTGACACGACAAAGATATAGCCGATTTTTAATTTGCAAGTATATTTTGTAAATTATTTTCTATTTTGCTTAAAATAGTTTATTTTACTTACGTATTATAATTTTCAGACGCCAATTATTGAAAATTATTAAAACGAGCCTTGTTTGAAAACGTTTTCAATTATAAATCGAAATCGAGAGTTTTGCGAAAATTGGGGGTGTTTGGGGAAATTTTGTGGTTTTAGGGGCGAATGAAGGTGATTTTTCGGCGAGTTTTTCGAAAAAGTGTGGATTTTTGAAAAGTTGGCTGCGAATTTTAGGGGGTGTTTGAATAAAACCGCATTTTTTACTCAAAATACTTCGATTGTTTTCTATTCAATTAATATTTTCCTTTTAGGGACAAAAAAAAGGCGGTCGAAAAACCGCCTTTCTCATTTACTGATTATTGTTTCTGTCACTTTTCGAGGCAACTCTCAACAAACCCCACAAACAGCGGATGCGGTTTGGTGGGGCGGCTTTTGAATTCGGGGTGGAACTGGCAGGCCACAAAGAAGCGGCAGGCAGGGTTCTCCACAATCTCCACAAGGTTCAGCTTGCGGTTGACGCCCGAAACAACCAATCCCGCTTTCTCAATAGCCTCGCGGTAGCTATTGTTGAACTCATAGCGGTGGCGGTGGCGCTCCACAATCTGGCTGGCGCCGTAGGCCGCGGCGGTGAGCGTGTTGGGCACAATGTCACAGTCGTAGTTGCCAAGACGCAGTGTTCCGCCCATATTCACAACGCCCTTCTGTTCCTCCATCAGGCAAATGACAGGCTGCGGCGTGGCCGGGTCAAATTCGGTTGACGTGGCTCCGGCAAGTCCCGCAACATTGCGTGCAAATTCAATGGTGGCAATCTGCATACCAAGGCAGAGTCCCAAGTAAGGCTTGTTGTTCTCGCGGGCATAACGGCAAGCCTTCACCATACCCTCAATGCCGCGCTGCCCGAAGCCGCCTGGAACCACAATCCCCGCAAAACCTGACAGGCGTTCGGCCACTTCGGCGTCGGTCAGCGGCTCAAGCGTTTCCGAGTCGATGTAATCGACGTGCACCTTTGCTCCAAACTTGTATCCTGCGTGTTTAAGTGCTTCTGCCACACTGATATAAGCGTCTTGCAGGTTGGTGTATTTGCCCACAAGCGCCACGTGCAAATCGTGCTTCAGATGGCTGACAGTGCGCACCATATCGGTCCAAAACTTTATATCGAATTTGCTGCGAGGCAGTTGCAACCGTTTGATTATCAGCGAGTCAATTTTTTGTTTATGGTAGAGCAGCGGAATCTGGTAGATATTGTCGACGTCGGCGCTTGAAATAACGCAATCGGCTGGCACAGAGCAGAATAAGCCGATTTTGCGGCGCACGTCGGTGTCGAGCATTACGGGTGTGCGGCAGACGATGATGTCGGGCTGGATTCCCTTGCCGCGCAACTCGATGACAGAGTGCTGCGTCGGTTTGGTTTTCAACTCGTTAGAGCCAAAAAGTGCTGGCACAAGCGTGGTGTGAATGAAGAGCGTGTCGTTGGGGTGGTTCTCGAGTTTCACCTGACGCAGAGCCTCAAGGAACGCCTCCGACTCAATGTCGCCGATGGTGCCGCCAATCTCCGTAATCACCACGTCGGCACCCGACGACGACGCGGCCTCGTAAATCTTGTTCTTGATTTCGTCGGTCACGTGGGGCACAATCTGCACCGTGCCGCCAAGGAAATCGCCGCGGCGCTCCTTGTCGATGACCGATTTCAGCACCTTGCCCATTGTGATGTTCGACGTGTAGTTCATTTCCTCGTCGATAAATCGCTCATAATGACCTAAATCCAAGTCGGTTTCGGTGCCGTCGGCGGTCACAAAAACCTCGCCGTGCTGGTAGGGGCTCATTGTGCCAGGGTCCACGTTGATGTACGGGTCGAATTTCTGCATAAAAACCTTGTGCCCGTGCGCTTTAAGCAGCAACGCAACGCTCGACGCCGTGATTCCTTTTCCCAATCCCGACACAACTCCGCCTGTAACAAATACAAATTTTGACATAACTTATTGTTGATTATTGTCCCGATAACTATCGGGATTCGATTTTTGATAATTCATTTTCGCACAGATGACACAGACAACACAGATTTTTTTCGTTTCGGATTCCATAATATGATGTTCCTACCAACACCCAACACCTAATCCCGATAACTATCGGGACCAACACCATTATATTCTCGCCTATCTGCCTCATTTATTGTCAATTGTTAATTGTTAATTTCTAAATCCTAACTCCTAACTATTTATGGTCATAAAGGTCCGTCGGATAGCGGCCCGTGAAGCAGGCGGTGCACATATCGGTGCGGCAACCTGCCTGATACAGAGCCTGTTCCGAAAGAAAATGCAGCGAGTCGGCACCAATGAACTGGCACATTTCTGCCTCGTCCATTCGGGCGCCGAGCAGCTCGTCGTATGTGCCCGTATCAACGCCGTAGTAGCACGGATGCGCGTATTTGGGGCTGGCTATCAGCAGGTGCACCTCCGTGGCTCCGGCGTCGCGCAGCATCTTCACAATTTGCCTCGACGTGGTGCCGCGCACAATCGAGTCGTCAATCAGCACAATGCGCTGGCCGCTGACCACGCTCCGCACGGGCGACAGCTTCATTTTCACGCCGCGGTCGCGCAACTCCTGCGTGGGCTGGATGAACGTCCGCGCCACGTATTTGCTCTTCAGAAGGCCCATTTCGTAAGGGATTCCGCTGGCTTCGGCATAGCCGATGGCCGCACTCAAACTCGAATCGGGCACGCCCACCACAATATCGGCCTCAACGGGGTGCTCCTGCCACAGCAGCTTGCCCGACCGCTTGCGGAACGTGTGAACGTTGCAACCCTCGATGTCGCTGTCGGGGCGGGCAAAATAGATGTACTCCATTGCGCACATTTTGTGGCGCTTGAAGGTGGAATAATGGTTCGAGCGCAGGCCGTGATGGTCGATAGAGAGCACCTCGCCTGGCTCAACGTCGCGCTCGAAAGTGGCGCCCACAGCGTCGAAAGCGCACGTCTCGCTGGCCACCACCCACCCGTCGCCAAGCCGCGCCACCGACAGCGGATGGAACCCGTACTTGTCGCGGCAGACGTAGAGACGGTTGGGCGTCATAACAATCATTGAAAAAGCGCCCTCAAGGATGTTGAGCGCGTCCATAATATTGTAGATGCGATGGTCGTCGCTGCGGTCTTTTTTGATTAGATGGGCGAAAAGCTCGCTGTCCGACGTGGTCTGAAACAGACTGCCGTGAAGTTCAAGGTGTTGGCGTATCTCGTTGGAATTGATGATGTTGCCATTGTGCGCCAACGCAAAATCGCCGCTGTGATGACGGAAAGTGAAAGGCTGAACATTCTCGATTCCGCCCACGTTGGTTGTGGGGTAACGCACGTGCCCGATGGCAATGCTGCCCGTCAAAGTGTTGAGATTCTGTTTGTTGAACACCTCGCTCACAAGCCCGATGCCTTTCACGGTGCGCATTTGTCCGCCGTCGACAGTGACAATGCCGCACCCTTGCTGCCCGCGGTGCTGAAGGCTGTGCAGCGCATAGTAGGCCAACTGCGCGGCATTCTCAACGCCGTAAATCCCGAAAACTCCGCACTCGTGATGAACACCCATAAACCAAATTTTTACTGACTAATTGATTAACTGATTAATTGAATGACAGATTTGCAGTTTTCAACCAATCCGTTTTACATTTTATAATTATTCCGATACAAAAATGAATATTTTATTACAATCGGCGGTCAAAAAGTGTTATTTGTGTTTTGATTTACGAGTTTTTATTATGATTTGGAAAAATTGAGGCAAGTTTGAATATTAAGTTGGCAAACTTTACAAGTTAGTTGGCAAACTTCACAAGTTAGTTGGCAAACTTCGCAACATAGTTGGCAGACTTTACAAGTTAGTTGGCAAACTCTACAACAAAGTTGGTAAACTTCGCAACCAAGTTGGCAAACTTTATTATATTTGCCAACACAAAATGGCACAACTATGCAAGCAGAACAGTTAAAACAATTTGTTGAGAAGATTCTGAAAGAGAAAACGGAATCACAAACACTTGAACTAAAAGCGGCTAACAAAGGCTGCCCAAGTCGGTTATTCGATTCATTATCGTCGTTTTCGAATCAGAACGAAGGCGGAACAATCGTGTTCGGAATCGATGAGAAAAACGATTATGCGATAGTTGGCGTGTACGACGCGCAAGATTTGCAAAAGCGCGTTACCGAGCAATGCAAACAAATGGAACCTGCGGTGAGAGCATTGTTTTCGGTCTGTGAGATTGACGGGAAAATGATTGTTTCGGCAGAAATTCCTGGTGTTGAAATCAACAGCAGACCAGTATTTTACAAAGGTGTCGGGCGGTTGAAGGGCTCTTATGTCAGAGTTGGCGACTCCGACGAGCAGATGAGCGAATATGAGGTGTACAGTTACGAAGCTTTCCGCCGACGGATTCAAGATGACCTTCGCGTAGTGGAAAACGCAAAATTTCAACTGTTCGATTCCGAGAAACTATCGACATACCTGTCGGCGGTCAAGGCCGAACGGAAAAATCTGTCGGAAAATGTCAGCGAAAG
>JAFZKK010000031.1 GCA_017551905.1 Salinivirgaceae bacterium | reverse complement strand
TTATCGAGTCTTTTTAATTCACGCTTTAAAATTTTCGCTTGCTCTTTGGTTATAGTTACAGGTAACATAATAAGTGGCGGACACATTTGCATGTATTCGTATTGTTTTGATTTTCTATCATAATAAACAGATGCAGAAAACCCATCCAATACACATACTCCATTTCCAAGGCTCTTATAATACTCGATTTCGTCTTGTATCTGCTTTACTGCCGCATTGAAATCCTCATCGGTCATAGATTTCCTTTCCATATTGTTTTATGCTTTAAAATTGATTTCACTTTTTACTGTCTTCCATTGGCACGCGCGAGCGAATAATCCACGCAAAGTTCTGTTCTATAATCTCGCCCAAATGGTACTCAATCATTGTGTAAGGCCAGTAGCCCTTTTGGGTAGGTTCGCCGTCGGCCATTATGTTGCCGTAGCCATCGCGCATAAAAAAGCTTGTTGTTTTCTCGATTTTCACAAGCGCCGTTTCGCTGTTGCGGCTACGGTCGGTGTAAAACCTTATGGCATCGTACTTTTTGGTCAGAACGGCCTCGCCTTTTTGCTCGTCACCTTCAACAATGAAATTCTCATCGTCGTGAACCGCCAGCAAATCAGCATTTTCGGGCAGCAATTCCACTTCAAATACCTTTTTATGCCCCGTTACAACTGCGGCAAGTTCATCTTTATCAACAACTAATATCAAGGTTTTCATACCGTGCTCATAGCCGGACATCACATCCTCGGTGATTTCTTCATAGTCTTCGAGCACCAGCCAACCGAGATTGAGTTCATCACTAATCTGTTGAAGCGTCCCCATCATATAGCCCCTGGTGTGCAGCAAAACACGCTGACCGTTGCCAAGCTCAATTTGGCGGCGTTTTGGATTGATGCTTTCCGATATTATCGGCTCATCGCAGATTGACAGATTCAAAGCCGCAACTCGCTCAATACCAGCCTCTTTTATGGCCGCCACAAATGTCTCAACATCGTTTTCCATTTCAAGGACACTCTCGTCGGCACGAACGACATGGAATGTCTTGTTGTTCAAGAAGTTGTTGTTCTCGTTCTGAGCATTTGCTCTTTCCTCGTTGATTTCCAATTGTTTCATTGCATTAAAATTTAAAATATTAAACAAAAAACATCTAAACCCATTTTACATCAGTTAGTTACCGATGTTGGTAATGCAAATATTATGTCGCGTTGTCCCAAATCGTGGTACAAGCTGGCTGTTTTTTGCATTTTTTTGATATATTTGTTTAAATAATTAAATATCAGCAAGAAATGACATCACTATCGTTGTTTAAAGAGTACATCTGGCTTGTGAACACCATATCGAAGACGGAAGGCATCACGTTTAAAGATATTAACGACAAATGGGTGCGCACCGAGATGAGCGGCGGCATTGAAATGGCACGCAGCACGTTCAACCGCCACCGAATTGCCATCGAGGAAATTTTTGGCATCATCATCGATTGCGACCGACGCGACGATTACAAGTATTTTATTGGTAACAAGGAAGTTCTGAAAGACAATTCGGTCCAAAACTGGATGCTTACAACCTTGAGCGTGGGCAATGTAGTGAGCGAGAGTTTGAATCTGCAAAACCGCATTCTGCTCGAGAACATTCCATCGGGTGGTGAGTTTTTGCAGCTGATAATCAAGGCGATGCGCGATAGTAGGCTAATCAATCTCGAATACCGCCGCTATGGGGCTACGGAGTCCACCCAATATACATTGGCGCCCTACTGCGTGAAACTGTACCGCCAGCGCTGGTATTTGCTGGGGCGAAAGGGCAACGGCGAGTTCCGCATCTACTCGTTGGACAGGATTGTCGATTTGTCGCCCACCGACGATAATTTTGTGATTGACAGCAAATTCGATGCGTGGACATTTTTCAGCGAGTGCTTCGGCATTGTGATTGCCGACCCCGCCACGGCGCAGCGCATTGTGGTTCGCGCCTATGGCGATGAGCCTTACTATCTTAAAAATCTGCCCATCCACCACTCGCAACGGCTGATTGCCGAAACCGACGAATATGCTGATTTCGAGCTATATATGCGCCCAACATTGGATTTCTCGGGTTATATGCTTTCGCGAGCGTGCAAGGCAAAAATCATTGAGCCTCAATGGCTTGCCGACGAAATCCACGATATGCATTTGGCGGCTGTGGATATGTATGAGGAAGACAACGAGAATAAATCCTAAAAACTGTAATTGTCAGTTTTCAATAATTCATTCCTTCTTTCATTCAATAATCGTCACCGTGTATTTCGCTTCAAACTTTTCGCCTGCTGGCAGTTTGATAATTGCTTCTTTATGAGCAAGTTGGCCGTCACAGTTTTCGCTGTCGGCAATGCCAAGCCACGGCTCAATGCAGACGAACGGCGCCTGCGGTTTCGCCCATATTCCCAAATAGTTGAAGTCGGGGAAATCGACAGCCACGGCGGTGTCCGACTTGTGGCTGCGAAGCGTCACGCGGCGCGATTTCGGGTTGCGGAAAATGAGCGCGTCGTTGTCGAACAGATGGTCGGTGAGCGGCAGTATGTTGCTGTCAGTCAGCACTGGAATGCTCTCGTTTTTCACCAAACCGTCCTTTGTCAGCGGGCTTGTCGATAGCGTCTCGCGCTCGCTGAACTCAAGGTAGCAATCGGTGTAACTCTCGCCCTCGTTAATCGGGCAGTTGAAAGCGGGGTGCGCGCCCACCGAAAAATACATATCGCAGTTGTCGGTATTCTTTACTAAATGGCTGATGATAAGACTGTTGTCCTTAACGCAGAAACTGATGTCGAAGGTGAAGCGGAACGGATACTGCTTCAAAGTTTGCTCGTCGGCGGTGAGGCGGAACGTGATGCGGTCGCTTTCCTGCGAGAGCACGTGCAGGTTGTTGTTGTGGCGCACAATTCCGTGGCGTGGCATACTGAAAATCTGACCGTTATGGCTGGTCTGACCGTTTTTCAGGCCGCCCACAATGGGGAAAAGCACTGGCGCAGTGCTGCCCCAAATGTCTGGGTTGCCGTTCCACACAAATTCGCGGCCGCTCGCCTGCGACACAATCGAGCACAACTCGGCGCCCGTCTGGTTGATTCTGACCTTAAGATTCAGGTTGCTTATCTGACATTCCATAATTTATTTATTGAAGGATTGACTGATTGATTAATTGAAAGATTGATTATTGTATCTTCAAGATAATTTTGTTCTCATTTTTAACACGTTGCGGCATTTTCTTAACCACTTGCGCATAGCTGTGGCGTATCATGCTGCAAATCAGCTCATCGGACAAACTGCCAAACAAATCTATCTGATTCCAATGTTTTTTGTTCATGTGGTACGCACCGGTTATTTCAGGATGCATATCGCGCAGATTGACAGCATATTCCGGCTCGCATTTCAAAACAAACCATTCGGTGTCCGACAAGTCAATCATTGCAAAAATCTTGTTTAACACCCTAAAAACCAACACATTCTCATCGAAAGGAAAATCCTCGGTGGCAAGCGGCATTTGCAGACAATATTCGCGAATTGTTTCGATGTTCATCTTCGTGCTTATCGCTTCAAAATTAAAAATATTGACGGTAGGAAACGAGGAAAAACTCAACCTTTTTCCAACTTTCAGGACAACCGGCGTCTTTTCTCTGCCATTAGCAATCCGCCCAAAATCATCACCATTCCGATGATGGCAAATACCGTAATCTTCTCATTTATAAGCGCGGCCGCAGTGATAACCGTAACCACCGGATTCAGGTAGATATAGTTCGACGCATTGACAACGCCGATGTTTTTCAGCACCACGTTCCACAGAATGTAGCAAACCATTGATGCCACAACGCCCAGATATATCAGATTCATAAGTACTTTGGGTGTCGAAACCATGTCGTATGTCAGAGTGAAACCATGAACCAGAGCCACCGGCACAATAGTCAGAAGCCCGTAGAAGAATATTTTGCGGTTGATGAATTTGCTCGAATAGCGATTTGCCATCCGCTTCATTATCAGCGAGTAGAACGCCCACGACCAAGCCGCCACAAGAGCGAGTCCGTCACCCAGCGGCGAGAGTTTCAGCACAAAATGGCCGTTTAGCACAACAAGCGCCATTCCGGCAAAAGCCAACAGCGAACCGCCTATCTGCCAGCGGTTCATGCGCTCGTCTTTAGAGGTGATAGCCAACAAGATAGATGTAAAAATAGGTGTTGTGCAGACAATAAGCGAAACGTTGGAAGTGTTGGTGTACGACAAGGCGAAATTTTCGGCTAAAAAATAAAGCGAACCGCCGGTAACACCAAGCGCGGCAAGCAAAAGTTCGTCTTTCAAATTATTGGCAAACAATTTCTTAGGCGAAATAATCCATACCAAGGCGTAAGCAAGCGCAAAACGGCAGACAAAGATGTCAATCGGAGTCAAGCCGCTGTTTATCAGCACTTTGGTCGACACAAAAGTTGTTCCCCAGATGACAACTATCAAAAACGCCAGAATATGGAACCGGTAATTCGACATCGCAATCAATATTTAAGCTTCACTGTTCGCTTTAATACCAAAAAAGCCGCTCAAAATGAACGGCTTTTCAGGTATGATAGAAATAATCCTTACTTCTTGTTCTTTTCGAATTTTGCATAACGGTTGCGGAACTTGTCGACGCGACCTGCGGTGTCGACCAGTTTCATCTTACCGGTGTAAAATGGATGTGAGGCACTTGAGATTTCGAGTTTCACCAATGGATACTCAACCCCGTCTACTTCTATCGTATCTTTTGTGTTGACAGTCGATTTGTTGATGAAAATCTGTCCGTTCGACATGTCTTTAAACACTACCAGGCGATAATCACTGGGATGTATGTCCTTTTTCATTGTAGTATGTTTTTAAATAAAACTTTAAATTTTGAGTTGGCAAAAGTAGAACATTGATTCGGATTTTCAAATGTTTTTTTGCTTTCGATACCGATTTTCGCATATTAACCGATATTTATTTATATATCAACCACTTAAAATAAATATTCGTCAGCGTTTCACTTAATTCAAATTTATGGCATATTTTTTGAATCAACCTGCATAAAAATAACTAATTTCGCACGATTGTTTTTTAATCGCAATCAGTCGGTCAAATGATTGATTTTTAATATTTTAAAACAATCGCAATTGATAAGGTTTTATTAACACGAAGACATTATATGGATATTTCAGTATGGACATTATTAGTGGTTGGGCTTGGAACAGTGTTCTGCGCACTTCTATTAATAATTGGTATGGGGAACCTGCTTATCAGCGTGATTAACCGGTTCTTCCCCGAAGAGGAGCCGAAGGCACAAGCCGCAACCGCAGTGGCCGCCGTCGCCCCGAACATCAAAGCCGCCATTGAGTCGGCCGTGAACACCATCACAGGCGGAAAAGGCAAAGTTGAATCAATCGAAAAAATTTAAAATATGAGTAAAAAAGTAAAATTCAGTCTGGTCTTCCGCGATATGTGGCAGTCGGCCGGAAAATACGTGCCGCGGGTTGACCAATTGGTTAAGGTTGCGCCCGCAATCATCAAAATGGGCTGTTTCGACCGCGTTGAGACCAACGGCGGCGGCTTCGAGCAAGTGAACCTGCTCTACGGCGAGAACCCCAACAAGGCTGTGCGCCAATGGACAAAACCGTTCCACGAGGCTGGCATTCAAACACATATGCTCGACCGCGCCTTGAACGGAATCCGTATGAACCCCGTGCCGGTGGATGTGCGCAAACTCTTCTACAAGGTGAAGAAAAAACAAGGCACCGACATTGCCCGCACCTTCTGCGGACTGAACGACACCCGCAACATTATCCCGTCAATCGGCTACGCGCACGACGGCGGAATGATTTCGCAGTGCTGCCTGTGCGTCACTTTCTCGCCCATTCACACCATTGAATATTACACAAAACTCGCTTTCGAACTCATTGAGGCCGGCGCCGACGAAATATGCCTGAAAGATATGGCCGGAATCGCACGTCCCGTATCGCTTGGCGAGATTGTGAAGAACATAAAGGCCAAATATCCGAAAATCACTATTCAGTATCACGGCCACGCAGGTCCGGGCTTCTCGATGGCTACCATTCTTGAGGTCTGCAAGGCAGGCTGCGACTATGTCGATGTTGGTATGGAGCCGCTTTCGTGGGGCACAGGCCACGCCGATATTCTGGCCGTTCAGCCGATGTTGAAAGACGCAGGTTTCGACGTTCCCGAAATCAATATGGAGGCCTATATGGAGGCCCGCACAATGATTCAGGAGATGATGGACGACTTCCTTGGCTACTACATTCCGGCTCGCAACCGTCAGATGAACTCGCTGCTCATTGGTCCCGGACTGCCGGGCGGTATGATGGGCTCGCTGATGACCGATTTGGAGACGAATCTGGAAAGCCTGAACAAATGGAAAGAGAAAAACAATCAGCCGAAACTTACTCAAGACCAATTACTTGTGAAGTTGTTCGACGAGGTTAAATATGTATGGCCAATGATGGGCTATCCGTGCCTGGTTACGCCTTTCAGTCAGTATGTCAAGAATATGGCGCTGATGAACGTGATTCAGATGGAGAAGGGCAAAGAACGCTGGTCGCTCATTGCCGACGACATTTGGAATATGCTTCTTGGCAAGTCTGGCCGTCTGCCTGGCCCGATTGCGCCTGAACTTGAGGCCAAAGCCAAAGAGCAAGGCCGCGAATTCTTCACCGGCAACCCGCAAGACCCATATCCCGACGAACTCGACACCTTCCGCAAAGAGATGCAGGAGAACGGTTGGGAACTTGGCGAGGACGACGAGGAGTTGTTCGAGTTGGCAATGCACCCGCAGCAATATCGCGCCCACAAGAGCGGCAAGGCCAAAGCCGATTTCGAGGCCGACCTTGCAAAACGCAAAGCCGAAAAATGCGCTGGCAAAGGCAGCCTGACTCTGCCGCAAACAGTTGTGGTTGAGGTGAATGGCGAGAAATACAATGTTGTGATTGGCGCCAACAACGGCACCGCTGCACCCGCACAGGCAACCGCTGCACCGCAGGCCGCAGCCGCTGGCGACACCACAGGAGCGAAAGAACTCACTTCACCACTTGAAGGCAAATTCTATCTTGTTAAATCGTCATCGGACACGCCGGTTAAGGTTGGCGACGCTGTGAAGAAAGGCCAAACCGTTTGCTACGTTGAGGCAATGAAGACTTTCAACGCCATTGCAGCCGAACAAGACGGCGTGGTTGTCGAAATCTGCCTGACAAGCGGCGCGTCGGTAGCCGAAGACGACGTTCTGATGAAAATTAAGTAATTGGTTATGAGTGAGATATTTGAGAGAATATACAATATGACTGCAATCAGCAACATTATTGCTGAACCGCAGTTTCTGATAATGTACGCGCTGGCTTTCCTGTTGCTCTATCTGGGCATCAAAAAGCAATACGAGCCGCTGCTGCTCATTCCAATCGCCTTCGGTGTGCTGATTGCCAACTTCCCGGGCGGCGGTATGGGCGTGCTTGGCGCCGATGGCGAGGGACTTGTTCACTACACCAAAGACGGCGTTGAGATGGCCAAAAACGTGTATGAGATGTCGCTGCCCGAAATCGCGCACGACCTTGGCATTATGAACTTTATCTACTACGCGCTCATAAAATCGGGCCTTCTGCCGCCAATCATTTTTATGGGTGTGGGCGCGTTGACCGACTTTGGTCCGATGCTGCGCAACCTGAAACTCGCCATTTTCGGCGCTGGCGCACAGTTCGGAATCTTTGCCGTGCTGATTATCGCAAGCTACTGCGGATTTACAATGCAAGAGGCTGGTTCACTGGCAATTATCGGTGGTGCCGATGGCCCGACGGCTATCTTCACCACAATCAAACTTGCCCCACACTTGTTAGGCCCGATTGCTATTGCGGCCTACTCGTATATGGCGCTTGTGCCGGTGATTATTCCGCTGGTTGTGAAGTTGACCTGCTCTGAAAAAGAGTTGAAAATCAATATGAAAGAGCAAGACCGCCTATATCCGAACGCCAAAGAGTTCAAGAATATGCGCGCCTTGAAAATCATTTTCCCGATTGCCACCACAACCGTTGTGGCCATCTTGGTGCCCACGGCCGTTCCGCTGGTTGGTATGCTGATGTTCGGTAACCTGATTAAAGAGGTTGGCGCCAATACGTCGCGCATTTTCGATGCCGCTTCGAACGCCATAATGAACTCTGCCACAATCTTCTTGGGCTTGTCGGTTGGTGCAACAATGACCGTTGACGCATTCCTGAACCTTCAGACAATCGGTATTGTGGTTGGCGGATTCTTCGCCTTCGGCTTGTCAATTTTCGGCGGCATTCTGCTGGTTAAGATTTTCAACCTGTTCTCGAAGAAGAAAATCAACCCGCTGATTGGCGCAACTGGCTTGAGCGCCGTGCCAATGGCTTCGCGCGTGGCCAACGAGATTGCACTGAAATACGACCCACGCAACCACGTGCTCAACTACTGTATGTCGAGCAACGTGTCGGGTGTGATTGGCTCGGCAGTGGCCGCCGGCATTCTGATTGCTTTCCTTGGATAAAATTTGATTGTTAGACAGATATGAAAAACGCCTTTCCTGATGGAAGGGCGTTTTTTGTTGATGTTACCTATCTTTAAAATGCGATGGGGCTGGGTATTTTGTTGGAATACAATGCCAATCGAATGGCAAATCCAAATCATTGAGCGATTCTAATTCCACATCAAGCAAATTATTTGCCAACGCATATAAGTAAACCTTCTTCAAGTAATTGGCTGTAAGATAAATGGAAGGAAACTTTTGAAAATGTTCTATGTACCAACCAAACATATCTCTATCGCCTTTTGAGGAATTGCAAGTTTTGCAAGCAAACACAATGTTTTCCATTTCATTGGTGCCACCTTTAATCCGTGGAAAAATATGGTCGATTGTTGCTTCTTTTGGCGAGTTGAATGGAATACCGCAATATGCACAACAATGATTGCTTTGTTGCAGTTTTTCAATCTGTTGCTTGTAAAGGTCGGATATTTGCCACCGACCTTCGGTGTAGGCTTTAAATGCTTTTGCTCGAATCATATAACATACACGGTCGTACTCATCTTTACCCATATCACTCGCTGCATCAGCCATTTGTAAATTTGAGTATGACCAAAACAACAATTCCGCCAAAGTTTTGAAAGTTCTCTCGCTCATTTTCTAACAATACAACTGCTAAATTACATTAGATTTTTTCCAACTCCAACAAAGCAATTTTGTTCTCGATTCCGCCGCCATAGCCGACAAGTTTGTTTCCAGCACCAACAACACGATGGCACGGTACAATAATACCAATTGGATTCCACCCCACAGCACGACCAACCGCCTGCGCCGACATCCGCTCAATGCCGTGTTTTTTGGCCATTTGTGCGGCAATATCACCGTATGTCACGGTTCTGCCAAAAGGAATTTGCCGGACGATTTCCAAAACATCACGGCGAAATGGTGTGGCATTGTCAATCCTGAATTGTGACGTAAAATCCGGCTCTCGGCCCGAAAAATAAATATCTAACCAATGGCTGACTTCCTGAAAAACAGGTAGTTCGGTTTGTTTAAAGTTGGCGTTAGGAGTTTTCAAAAAGTGCAAACCGGTAAGAACCTTGCCGTCAGATACCAATAGAAGGTTATCGAACGGTGAGGGCGTCTGGTATATATGGTTGAAAATCATCGTCTTTTACGTTTATCATTCAGCTGCACTACTCCAACGCCATTGTCCTGGTTCTTCAACAAGCCCCGCCTTTACCGGATTATTATGAATATAATTCACCACATTGTTAAAATGTCTGTCATCGCGGATATAACGGTCGAAATACTCTTGCATCCATAGTTTCGCACCTTTCGAATGGCCGAGGTATTTGTTAATGGCATTTGTTGAAAACGATTTCCAACCATGAATTATCTCCGACAACGATACACTTTGATACGGAGCTATCAATGCGTGGATGTGGTTAGGCATAATGCACCAACTAATAAGGTCGTATTTTTTGCCGTGATTAAAATATAAGATGTCTTTCATTATTTGTGCAACCCCTTCGTTCCGCAAATAACATTCACCCATTCCTGAATCTTCGTATTTATCTATAAGTATCAATAGTTTACGCGACAACGAAGTGCGAGTTTCCCTTCCTACCGTTTCGCATGTCATCTCTGTTTCCAATTCTGATTTCCATTTTTCTATCACCTCTTTTGGAACCGAATCACACAAACGAATTGTAATCATTTGATATTCTTTATTTTCGATATGCGGCAAATACCCACGATAATGGTCATGTAGCGGTTTAGGAGAGCGGGCCTCCGCGCCCGCTGTTCCAAGGGATTGTGGCATTGTGGATACGTGGGCCTCCGCGCCCGCATTCTCCGCAGGCACGGAGGCCTGCGATTTCCCATTCGCGTTGTTTTTTTCTGCAGACACAGAGGTCTGCATTCCTTTATTTCCTGTCATTTCTTTTTCTTCTTCATTTCCGGCAGCTCGTCGTACATCGCCGTTATCAATTCGGTAAGAAAATCGCGGTTATCAACGTTATCCACCAGAAGCATCTCTTTCGCGCCTTCGTATGGCAGCTGGAGCGGTGCGTCGGGCATTTTGGTGCGCGCCGATTTGACGGGCTTTACGAGAAATCGGTTATCGTAAATACCGCCAACAACTTTGTCGCGGTAATAGATGATGTACTCGCCCATCATTTGGCGCGAGGCGATTTCCGGCAAGCCTGAAAGCTGTTCGAGAATGAAGTCGGCGTAGGATTTTGAAGTTGGCATATCGGTTTTAGTGTTTTTATTTCACAAATAACAACCACAAATATGCACAAATAATTGCGCGCGCAAAAAACTCTCCCATTCTGTTTAAGTTGTTGCTACATTTGCCGACAGCAAAAACTATCAAGAGCGATATTTTGCAATCAATTATGAACATAAAAAACAGCAAATTATACCGGTTTTTCGACAACGAATTACTTGCGCTCATTTGGAATATCCTTTTGGCGATATTGGTGTATATGGCCTGTCGGTTTCTGTATTGGGCTGAGAATCACCAGACTTTCAGCTTATCGGTAGCGCAATGGGCGCAGATTTTGCAAGGCGGACTGAAATTCGACCTCTCGGCAATACTGTACACCAATATATTATTGATTGTGTTGCTCTCGTTTCCATTCCACCTGAAAGAGAAAATCCACCCGCTAATTGGCCGCATCCTTTTTGTGCTGATGAACAGCATTGCCGTTGTTGTCAACCTGTCGGACGCGGTGTATTTCAAATTCACCGGACGACGCACCACGGCCACTGTGTTTCAGGAATTTGCGTCGGAAGACAATCTGACTTCTATTTTTGCCAAAGAATTCGTAAATCATTGGTACTTAGTGATTGCCGGAATTTTACTGATTCTCGCTATTTGGAAATTCTACAAGGCGCCGGCTTACAAACGCCCCAAAAATCTAATATCATTCTATTCGATTAAAACCGCCGTTTTCTTATTATTGATTTACCTGACAATCAATGGTATGCGTGGCGGATTCGGGACAGCCGTTCGGCCCATAACCATAAGCAACGCCAACCAATATGCGTCGAAACCTGCCGAGGCCGCTTTGGTGCTCAACACGCCGTTTTCGATATTCCGGACCATTGGCCAAGAAGCATTTGTAACACCCGATTACTACTCCGACAGTGAATTGGAAGACATCTACACGCCCGTCCACCAGCCAGCCGACACGGCGCAGTTCAAGGCAAAAAACGTGGTTGTGTTTATCATCGAAAGTTTTGGGAAAGAGTACATTGGCGCACTCAACAAGCACATCGACAGCGCATATCAGGGATTCACGCCTTTCACCGACTCACTCATCGGCAAAAGCCTGACATTCAGATACTCATACAGCAACGGACGCAAAAGCATCGACGGAATGCCGTCAATCTTGTCAAGCATTCCGATGTTTATCGAACCGTTTTTTCTGACCCCGGCATCGATGAACAAACTGAGCGGAATAGCCGGCGAGCTGTCGAAAAAAGGCTATTACACAGCGTTTTTCCATGGCGCCAAAAACGGCTCAATGGGCTTTCAGGCCTTTGCCAACGCCACCGGCTTCCGCGACTATTTCGGTCGCACTGAGTACAATCAAGACAAGCGTTTCGGCGGCGACAACGATTTTGACGGCACGTGGGCCATTTGGGACGAGCCGTTCATGCAATTCTACGCCACCAAGATGAGCGAAATGCGGCAACCGTTTATGACGGCCATTTTCACCGCTTCGTCGCACCACCCGTTTGTAATTCCGGAGCAATACCGGAACTCGTTCCCCGAAGGCTCGTTGGTGATTCACAAATGCATACGCTACACCGACAACGCTCTGCGGAAGTTCTTCGACTACGCATCGAAGCAACCATGGTATCCGAACACCATTTTCGCCATTACCGCCGACCATACGAACCTTACTGAACAGCCTGTATATCAAACTGATTTAGGCGGATTCAGTGTTCCAATCATCTTCTTCGACCCATCGGGCAGCCTGCCAACCGGCATCTCTGACAAGATAGCGCAGCAAATCGACATAATGCCTACCATTCTGGGCGCGCTGAACTACGACAACCCTTACATCGCCTTTGGCCGCGACTTGCTTGCCGAGCCCGATTCGAGCCTGTTTGCCGTCAACTACTGCAATGGCATATACCAGTACGTCAAAAACGGAATGGTGCTCCAATTCGACGGCAAAAAAAGCACGGGGCTCTATCGGCTGACTGACATGCTGATGCAAAACAACATTGTCGGCCAATCTGAATATCAAGCCGATATGGAACGCGAGCTGAAAGCCGTCATCCAACAATACATGACACGTATGAACGACGATATGCTTACGATTGATAATTAAGCACTTAGCCAGCATTTCAACTTATCGGTTCTTAGTTCAGCAATTATCGGTTTCAACTTTTCATTTTTCACTGAAAAGATTTACTTTTGCGCCCATATTTTTAAACACAACAACAAATAAAAAAGATACAAAATGGGACGCGCATTTGAATACCGCAGGGCAGCGAAAGAGAAACGCTGGGGACACATGTCAAGAATATTTCCGAAACTTGCTAAAGCAATAACGGCGGCTGCCAAAGAAGGCGGCACCGACCCCGACATGAACCCGAAACTGAGAACTGCCATTCAGAATGCCAAGAGCGAAAACATGCCGAAAGACAACATCGATGCCGCTATAAAACGCGCTACAGGCAAAGATGCTGAGGCATATACCGAAGTGAACTACGAAGGCAAAGGTCCTCACGGAGTGCTGGTTTTTGTTGAGTGCATGACCGACAACACCACCCGCACCGTCGCCAACGTAAAATCGTACTTCAACAAGCACAACGGCGGTCTGGTGCCCACCGGCTCGCTCGAGTACATGTTCTCGCGCAAAGCCGTTATCGAGTTCGAAAACAAACCCGACATCAACCTCGAAGACCTTGAGCTTGAGCTGATTGACGCCGGTTTGGAGAGCTTCGATGTTGACGGCGACACCGTCTACGCATACGCCGACTACACCGAGTTCGGCTCAATGACACAAGCCTTTGAGAAACTGGGCATCGAAGTCAAAAAAGCGACACTTCAACGTTTCCCGCAGAATGCAATGGAGTTCACCGACGAACAGATTGCCGACATCGACAAGCTGATTGAAAAACTTGAAGACGACGACGACGTTCAGGCCGTTTACACAAACATCGCTTAATATCATTTTTCTCATATTCAATTTAGTTAGGCAGAGTGCCGTTCCAAAAGAGCGGCACTTTTTTTTGTCGCATAAAAAAGACACACAATAAAAATTTCTTTTTTATTTTTAGAGGCACTAATACCGATACAATGAACCACCTGAACGACAAAAAAACAGAGTCATTTTTCGAATGCTTCAACTACGACCTGACGCAATTCTTCCGTGATGAATATACCGAGGTGGAAAGCGTTGAGACTCAGGCCACTTTTATGGTTATCAACGAGAAGAAACTGGATAAACCCGAGTTTGGAATCTTCAACCGGCTGCAATTCCGCATTTTCTACGACAAAGAGTCGATAACCGCCGATAACCCGGTGAATGTCAAGTTTATAGCCGACAGCTACACTCCTGCCGACATCAAGAAAGTGGCCGACACCATTCACGAGTTTTTCGGACTCGACGACTCTGGCATCTGCGCCTCAGCCAGCATCGACACTTACAGCCAAGACGAATTTGATTTGTTCTGGACCGTTGGCGACGGCGAGAGTTTCATCAGCATCGAAAAGAGCGAGAGCGAAGGACTTTCGCTTAACATACTATTCTACAATAACTTAACTAAACCTCAAGTTGTCGACTTTCCGAAATATTAATTGAACGATTAATTAAGTGATTCATAGGCAATTAATTCCTTATTTCAAAAGAGATGGACTTCAGCATAAAAACCGGAACCATTGGGACTGAAACAACAATTGTTGAGCCCAAACAGACAGCCAAACAAATGGGCTCGGGGACGCTGAATGTCTTGTCATCGCCGGCACTGACGGCAATAATGGAAGGAACGGCCTACCGCAGCATTGAGAGCCAACTGCCCGAAAGCTTCACAACAGTCGGGATACAGATGAACCTTGCGCACAAACGCGCGTCGAAACCGGGCGAAGTGATAACCTGTACATCGGAAGTCACAAAGTTTGAAGGCCGAAAAGTGTTTTTCAGCATCACCGCAAGCGACAGCCACGGCGAGGTTGGCGCCGCCGAGCATATCCGCTACATTGTCAACGCAAAAGAATTTTTGGGACGAATTTAGCCTTCGACTAAAATTCACTCAATAAACTTAAAAACCAATTTCCCTGAATTTCTATCACTTGTATAAGAATACAAGTTTGAATTGAAGTTATACGGACTATTGTCTTTCGTATCGTTCTTATAATAAATCAATTGCGTTCCGTCTTCGAAATTAAACAATACGCTGTCGCCTAAATAATAGAGCATAACATCTTTGGCGTCTTCGAATGTCGGATTAACGCCTTTATTTCCATCGAGTGCCACTTCACATACTGAACCTGAGCTTATTGTAAAACTCTCATTGTTTTTACCCGACGTGTTTATCCAATGTTTATGTCCGTCCGCAACAACCTCAACTTTTTTTGAAGTGTCATTCTGAATGTAGCAACAGATTGAGAAACCTTCGTCTGACTCACACGAAGCAAAAACCGAAACAAGCAATGCGCCAATTAAAAGATGTTTATTCTTCATAAAGATTTAATTTAGATTACAATAGCGCGAACGCAACAGATTGAGTAATATTGCTTTTAGGTATCATTTTTAACCTACAAAACCGCAAAAAGCACGAAATGCGCCTATTAAGCAATTTCGCATTTCATTTTCACAACAATATTTATACTTTTGCGCTACTCAAAAAAGCAACGATAAATGCTTATTCTAAACAACATAAACAGAGGGATTTCCACTACGGGCGCACCATCGACACGGTGCACAATCGCCTATATTCCTTCGACTACAACAACAACCCCTTGCGGGGGTCGAATGTGATATGTGGGTTAAG
>JAFZKK010000002.1 GCA_017551905.1 Salinivirgaceae bacterium | reverse complement strand
TCGACTCGCTTACTTTAGCCCATCTTGATGGAGAAATACCATACGATACATACAAAGAGCAACTTTTCAAATTACTTAAAAGAAACACGCATCCTGTTGGATACCACATTTCGCAACTTTTGGTAAAAAACGGCTTGAAAGCAAAAATGTTAGACAGTTTCTACAATCCTATCGAGTTTGTGAAACTCTACAACAGCATAGCCGAAAGCGAGGGAATGCACGTGTTCAGCGACCGTTTTATGTCGTACATTGAAGAACTATACTCAAAAAAATAGAATACATTTGAAACAAATTGAAGCGAGTATTTTTAAATCACATAATACACTAAACTACAATTTATTATGACTCACATTTTTAAAAAATCGGCAATGCTGGCTGCGATATGCGCAATGGCATTGCAAATTTCGGCGCAACCTGGCGCACCGCAGGTTCAGTCGCCAGTTGTCAACAAAGACAACACCGTGACATTCAATTACCGAAACAACACCGCGCAAAAGGTGGAAGTTGACGTTCAGTTTGCTGGCCGCCACGAAATGACGAAGGACGACAAGGGCGTCTGGACCATCACCCTCGGCCCCACCGTGCCCGACATCTATCCGTACTGCTTTATTGTTGACGGAATGCAAGTTATGGACCCGCAAAACGCCGAATGGTTCCCCAACGAGGGCTTCAAAAACAGCCTTCTGGATATGCGCGGCGACTTCAATCTGCCGCACGCTCTGAAAAACGTTCCGCACGGCAGCGTTGAGTACGTGACCTATTGGTCCGACGCCGCCCGAACTTATTGCAAGGCAATTGTTTACGTGCCGCCTACCTACTACAACGGCAAGGGCGCAAAATACCCCGTAATGTACCTCATCAGCGGCACCACCGACACCGAAGAGGTCTATTTCAAAGTGGGCAAAATGAACCTGATTCTCGACAACCTCATCGCCGCAGGCAAGGCCAAAGAAATGATTATCGTTCTGCCCTACGGCAACCCCAATCGCATTGCTGGTGAGGGAGATACGCCCGCTATGCAGTTCGATATGTTCGGCAAGGATTTCCTCGACAACCTTATGCCTTTCGTCGAGAAGAACTACCGTACCATCAACGACGCGGCCAACCGCGCCATCGGCGGATTCTCGCGCGGCGGCAATCAGGCTTTGAGCATCGGTTTGAACAACCTTGACAAGTTCTCGTACCTCTGCTCGTACAGCTCGTTCACGCAACTGCGCCCTGGCCAATTGGACGACGCTAAATCGCTGAACGCCAAAATAAAACTCTTCTGGCTCGGTGTCGGCAGCGACGATTTCCTCTACGGCAACGCCCGCGATTTTATGGTCGAGCTCGACAAGCATAACATCAAGAATATGAAGGTGATAACTTCGGACAAGCACGGACACACCTGGATGAACGCAAGGTTCTTCCTCGAGGAATCGCTTCCGCGACTGTTTCAGGCCAACCCCTACAAGGGCGCGAATATGAAGGTGACGCTTCCCGAAGCCAAACAGGACCAACAATTTACGCCTGGTGTAATGGCGCGTCTGTTCCCGAAACCCGTTGTCTCGCCCGAATATTACAAAGACGGCAGCGTTACGTTCCGCATCAAGGCCGAAAACGCCAAAGAGGTTAAACTCGACCTCAACCAACTGTTTGGCGGACAGAAGACTATGACCAAAGACGCCGACGGTGTCTGGAGCATCACCATCGCCACCGACCGCCCCGACATCTACCCCTACAACTTCATTGTTGACGGCACAGCCATCTGCGACCCGAACAATATGGACATCTTCCCCAACGAGGGCTTCAAGGGCAGCCTTGTCGATATTCGCGGCAAAGAGGCTGGTATTCAGGACATTCAGAAAGTTCCGCACGGCACTGTGGCCTATCGGTTCTACCATTCGAACACTCTCGGCATCGACCGCCCAATGTGCGTTTACACCCCCGAAGGCTACCAACCCGACGGCAACGAGAAACTGCCTGTGCTGTACCTAATTCACGGTATGACAGACACTTATGAGACTTGGTTCAAGGTTGGCAAAATGAACAACATTCTTGACAATATGATTGCGCAAGGTTTGGCAAAGCGTATGATTGTGGTAATGCCGTACGCCAACCCGTACCCCGAAATGATTCTGCAAGGCAAGGCCGAACGCTACGATGCAATGGATACCAAACGCATTGTTGACGAAATCACAAAAGAGGTTGTGCCTTATATCGAGAAGAATTACAATGTTTTGACCGATGCCGACAACCGCGCCATTGCAGGCTTCTCGCTTGGTGGCCGTCAGACTTTGGCAACAGGTCTGGGCAATCCCGATATGTTCCACTACGTGGCTGCATTTGCCCCGGCAATCTTCGGCAACGAGTACGAGACAAACTTCCAGAACGGCACCTACGCCCCCATTGCCGACCTTAAGAGTAAACTGAAATTTATGTTCCTCGGCACTGGAACAGAAGATTTCCTGATTCAAGCCTCGCGCGGCCTCGACAAATACCTGACCGACAATGGTTTGAAGCACACATTCTTCAACCCTGGCGGCGGCCACACCTGGATGAACTGCCGCGATTATCTTGAGCAAACGGCGAAGGAGTTGTTTAAGTGATTTAGCACTGAATAACAAAAAAGCCTCCATTGTGGAGGCTTTTTTTGTTGGAGAATTTTCTTGTCCCCCTCAAAAAAAATCCCCCGCCACTCAGCTTGAACTGCCGTAACGGGGAAATTTTGTTTTATACACTTGCAACAAATGGACAATCTCTATTACTGCACGAATGCACTATTAATTCGTTTTACTAAATACAGTAATAGTTATATTATTTTCTATGCTGTGGTCGAACGGACCGAACAACTCATTTACTTTACTTT
This sequence comes from Salinivirgaceae bacterium, assembly GCA_017551905.1. Taxonomy (GTDB): domain Bacteria; phylum Bacteroidota; class Bacteroidia; order Bacteroidales; family SZUA-534; genus RUG13583. The sequence goes on along the minus strand of JAFZKK010000002.1, from coordinate 9,691 downwards.
CGCCAATGTTATTTAAGTGAGCGGCCCCCATATCAAAACCAAAAAGATACTCTCCATTAAAATTAAACCAATAATAATAATCACCATTATCTTGTGGCAATTGTATTGTCATGTAAACTGGCGAATATGCAGGAACTTTAAATGTGTTTTCGTATGTATTTGCACCATTTATCGTCCATTCCCTGCCAATAAATTTGACAGTTGCTCTACTTCCAGCACCATCTCCTACTATCTTAAATTTCACTGTTGCCAATGGCATATCGCCAAAGTTCTGAGCATTCTGGGCACTGGCTACTGATTGCAATTTGGCTACAGGATTTGCATGAACAGGACGAACTGAACGACCATTATAAAGTACAGCAGCGTTTGATGCCGATGCCGTTGCTATCTTATTTCCATTAACACCAACATAATACCTTGACTCTTCTGCCATATATACACTTAAATTAGGTAAAGATTGAGAAGCTACATTATGCTTGCCATTGCTATCTCCGACACCCGTGTATGGCAAAAAAATATGTGTATCACTTGATGAAGAATACTGCGCTACTGGCGAACTCGTTTTGCCTTTATCGTTATCGTTCTTTGCCTTATAAACAATTGTTCCTTTTTTATTAGTGTTATTATAGTTTGTTGTCGATACGATATAGCAATTGTTCTTTAATTCCAACCATTGGTCAGTCGATGGCACAACCCAATCACCACCGAAATAGGCTGTTGTTGATGCGTTAGCATCAGTAGAACCAACATAATTGGCTGATGTATATGTGTCTTTTTCTTCTGATTCACCATAAGCGTATTCACCGCCCATATCGTATGGATTTTCAGCGCCGACATTACATGTCGCCCAAATGGTGCCACTTGGTAAACCCAAATCAACGCCATCGTGTCCGTTTTCATCTATTTCTTTTGGGAAAAGTTTGTCCGATACAGCTTCAATGGCAGCATCAGTTTCGTTTTTCTTGTAGTAGTCAGAAAGATTTGCTCCTACGGGTATTTCTGCTTTAGTGGCATAGGTGGCTGCAATGTCAGCTTTCTTTGCGTAAAAAAACAAAGTATCATTGAGTTTTTGGACTGTGGCGTATTTGGTTAAAACAGTGTCAACATCAGCGGTTTGGGTGTAATAAGCCAAAGTATCGTTAAGTTTTGCTGTTGTGGCATAGCCTTCAAGACTCACTTCTGTTGGAATGTCTGTTTTAAGCGCATAAATACTCAAGTCTGGCGCAACAGGAACGTCTTTTTTCAATGCATAAACGGCCAACGTGTCGTTCAGTTTTTTGATTTTAGCATACTCGCTCAGATTCGCCCCTTCAGGAATATCACTCTTGAGTGCATAGTTGCTCAAATCGGGCGCAGCCGGAATGTCGGTTTTCTTGGCATAGTCGCTCAAATCGATGTTGGCGCTGCCTGCCTGTGCGGCAAACATGGCAAAAGGCACGCTCAAAAGCTGGGTTGTGGCGGTGCCGTACTTACTCTCGGTTTTGAGGAACAGATTGCCACCAGCCCAATTGATAGTGGCAAATTTGGCGGCGTCAACACTGCCGATTGTGAGTGTGAACAAGCCATTGGCATTGGTTTTGGCACTATGTTTCTCGCTGAATACTGCTGTAGCCGCATCAGCGGTGGCACCTTGAAGAATGGTGACTGTAACATCAACATCCTGGTTAGCAACTATGGCGTTCTGCGCATCGCGCACAACAGCCTGATAACTGAAGCCCTGTGGAACTTGGGCGAATGTTGCCACCGACAATAACATAGCGACAACAAGAGTTGTAAATTTTCGCATGATTTTAATTATTTAAATTGTTTATTATTAGTTTAATTGTCTATTATTTTCGTTCTTGGTCATTGTTATCGTTTATCGTTATCGTTTCACGATTTTGAATATACGTACCAAAGCATCGCCGTCATCAATACGCAGGAAATAAACACCCTGCGCAAGATTTGCCATTTCAATGCTTGTTTGTGGCTCCACGATATTATCAGCGACAATAGCGCGACCATTAGCATCGGTAAGCGTGTAACGTAAAGTAGTCTCGCTGTCGTCAACACGCAACGTAAGACGGTCCGTTACAGGATTTGGATAGACGGCGGCTTCGAGGGTTATTGGTATGTCGGCCACTCCAACTTCAACAGTTGAAATCTCATAGGCTTGCTGCACTCCCGGTGTAATGCTTCCCGCATCGGATGTGGTTGGTGCCACAAAAGTCTGGCCAACGGAAAAACTCATCGTACCGGCTTCACCACCGGCAGTGGCAACAGATGTCTGTGCCTGGCAATGCGCCGCGCACGCTAGCAAGACGATTGCCGGAATAAATCTTAGAACTTTCATTTCCGTTTTTTCATTTTTAATTGTTAATTCTTATATTGATTATTAATCATTTATCATTAAACATTACACTTTAAACTTTAAGTATTACTCCTTCCCCGCTTTCCCCAACATCTCCAAATAAACCGCATCCCACGGCTGCCATTCGTCGGTCTGGCAGAAATGCTGATTGTGCCAAAGTGTTGTAAACGTGCCATTTGTCTGCCTAACGGTTTCAATCAGACTCGACAGTTGTTCCGATGCTTGCTGCGGTGTCAGATTCATATAATTGCGCAACGTAACATCCATAGCCACAAGCGGTTGCATAATGACATCGGTAGCGGTATTGTTCTGCAAATCGAAGAAGCGGAACTGGCGGCTTGTGCCTGCCCGGAAGCCTACGTAATCGGCAAAGCCAAACGAATAATCAACACTGATTTTCAAGCGGTTAAGCATCTGATAATATTGTGGCAGAACGATACGCAGAAAATGCTGGCGCGAGCTGTGGCACTCCACTCCTGCCGCCGACTCAAATTGCTGTTTTTCAGTGGCAAAACGCTGTTCATTGTCTGATGCGGCATACGACGGATGCAGCCCAACCTTATGCGTCGAGGCTAACTGCGCCACAAACCTGCGAAAAGCCTTGCAGCGCGGCGACACCGACTTGTCGTAACGGCCGTGCTCGGCTGTCAGCACGAAGTAGGTCAGCGGCAATCCTACGTGAATCTGGTTTATAAAATCAAACGTAAAAAACGGGTCGCGTTTCAGTCGCAGAAGCACCATGATACGCTCCAAAACAGCACCAAGCCTCAGCTTCGACACATCGCGCAGCAATCCGCCCACGTTGCGGACAAGCCCTTTGTGCAAATAGCTCCACGGACTGTCGATATCGATAGTTGGCTGAAACTCAAAGGTTTCGGTTTTCATTTCGAGCTGTGGATATTGCTTGCGCAGACAGTCGCGGAAAAGCATTATCCAACGGTCGACAACCGGATTGCAAAGTAGGCCGTTGCGCCACAGAAACGATTCCGACGGAGTAAAGCGGCCGTGCTCGTCGGGCAGAAACGGCAGATATTCCTCGTAGCGGCTCAGCATCCAAAATATTGCGGAAAAAACATCGAAATTGAATGTACAACCGGTGTTGTCGGCAAAAATTATGGGCAGAGCGTTGTCGAATTTCAAATCGGGAACAAACTGCCAAACATCTGATTCTGAGAGCAATCCACCCGACGGAACCGAAAACTTACCAACCGCCGACGTTGCTGTGTAATAAACAGCCGGCTCGCTATCGGCAACCGCTTCGCTCCGCAACTCATACCCTATTCCTAACCGCATATTAAACACATAGTCAAGCACATAGTGCAGGCGCGGAGTCGATATGTCGGATACTACAATCATTTATAACGTGAACTTTAACGTAAACGTAAATTAATGTAATCAATAAAACAAACTTAAATGATTTTTGGAAAGCTTCTGTTGCTTTTATGTTGATAAATATAATTTGCAAAAATCTTCCACCTACTACCTTTGCAAAAAACGAGAAGAATGATGCAGATACTTGAAAACGCGCAACTTAAAGAGCTGAATTCGTTTGGGTTAGACGTAACGGCCAAACAACTCTGCATCTACCATTCGCCCGACGACATCCGCCAACTCATTGAGCAAACGGGCGGCATTGTCGGCAAGCGGATTCTGATACTTGGTGGCGGGTGCAACTTGGTGTTTGTCAATAATTTCGACGGACTTGTGATTCACCCAGCCAACTCGTATATCAGCATTGTGAGCGAAACCGACGACCACTGCCTTGTGAAGGCTGGCGCGGGAACTGTGTGGGACGAACTTGTGGCGTGGGCCGTTGAGCACAATTTGGGCGGCGCCGAAAATCTGTCGCTCATTCCTGGAACGGTGGGCGCGTCGCCTGTGCAGAACATTGGCGCATACGGCTGCGAGGCGAAGGATATTATTGAAAGCGTGAACGTTGTGAGCCTGACCGACGGCTCTGTATCAACTTTAAGCAACGCCGATTGCCGTTTCGGCTATCGCGATAGCGCCTTCAAACACGAACTGAAAGACCGCTATTTGGTTGATTCTGTGGTTTATCGGCTATCGAAAAAGCCTCAGTTTGTTACGCACTACGGCAGCCTGAGCGGCGAGATTGAAAAACTTGGCGGGCCGTCGTTACGCACTATCCGTCAGGCGGTTATCAATATCCGCAACAGCAAACTGCCCGACCCGAAAGTGACGGGCAACGTGGGCAGTTTCTTCAAAAACCCCACCGTGAGCGCGGCGGAAGCCGAACGTTTGCTGGCGCAATGGCCCGATATGGTGACCTACCCCGCCGCCGAAGGCCGCACTAAAATTGCTGCTGGTTGGCTAATTGACCGCTGCGGGCTGAAAGGCTACACCAATGCCACCCGCACCGCTGGCGTGCACACGCAGCAAGCGCTGGTGCTTGTGAATTTAGGCGGCGCCACTGGTAGTGACATTATGGCGGTTGCCCGCCACGTGCAGCAATCCGTCGCCGACAAGTTCGGAATCAACATTGAGCCTGAGGCGATTATTGTGTAGTGATTAATGAGTAAAGTTTAATGATTAATGATAAAAGCATCGGCTCTTAATTCATAATTCATAATTCTCTTATGCCTTATGCCATTTGCCTTATGCCTAAAATCCAACACCGAACACCCAATCCCCAACACCTAAAACAATGACTTTCACCACCCTACTCGATTATATTGGCACCTTCGCCTTCGCCATAAGCGGTATCCGTATGGCGGCGGCAAAGAAATTCGACTGGTTCGGCGCGTACGTCGTGGGGCTGGTGACGGCTGTGGGCGGCGGAACTATCCGCGACCTACTTTTAGGCCTAACGCCGTTTTGGATGCTACAGCCTTCGTACCTGATTGTCACGGGTTTTGCGCTTTTAGTGGTGATTGTTTTCGGCAAGCAACTCATAAAAATGAACACCACAATGTTCCTGTTCGACGCCATTGGACTGGGCTTGTTCACCGTGGTGGGCTACGAGAAGAGCCTTGCCGTTGGCTTCCCCATTTGGGTGAACATTATTATGGGTACGCTCACGGGCGCGGCGGGCGGCATTCTGCGCGACACGCTGATTAACGAAGTGCCGCTAATCTTCCGCAAAGACGTGTACGCAACTGCCTGCATATTAGGCGGTTTCATATTTTTTGTTTGTCAAAAAATCGGCGTTGGCAATGCTATGTGCGAGATTGTGAGCGCCCTGTCGGTGATTCTGATTCGCATTTGGGCCGTGCGGAAAAGCGCAAGCCTGCCGATTATGAAAGACGATTCGTGCGAAGAGGACGAGGCGCTGAAAGGCCGAAGTTGACTAAATTGAAAATGAAAAATTATAAAATTAAAAATGAACAATTTAAGGTAAAAATGAGAGAATTACGCCATCTCAACAGCAAAGCCTAAAACCTCTAAACTCCTAAACTTCTAAACCTCCAAACTTTCAACTTTTAAACTTTGAACTTTAAACTTAATAACCTTCCATGGACCACCTTCCCTTAAACGATATCCCAATGCTTGTGTCAGCAATCAACTTCCTGCTGCGCGACGAAGAGTTCGACTCGCTCGACCAAATATGCTTTCATTTCAACATCAGCCGCAGCGAACTTGAACAGCTTTTGGCTACCGAAGGCTTCAAATTCTCCGAGCAACAGAATCGCATAATATAAGCAAACATCTGATTATGAGCGAAATCTCAAAAGATAGTATTGAGGCGGCCTACTGCTTTTTTCATCAGAAATGGCAGGTTTATCGTTTTTCGGGCAGTCCGAAACAGAAAGACGAGATTGAATATGCCATATCGCTTTATGTCGATGCCATGAGCGCTGAACTCTACAGCCTGCTTGCCGCCGGACAACCTGATTTTCTGCTGTCGCACAAAACATTCGCAGCCGATATGGCCGCAGCCGTCGGCAAACTCGAAGACCTGATGAAATAGGAATCAGCTAATCAGTCTTCAACCCGAAGACTTCGCGCATATAACGCAGCGCCTCGCTTTTCTCAAGCATATAATTGAACTTCTCCTGCGCCGTGTATGGTGTTCCGTCGCTGCTGGGCGCCTCCTCGCCCTCAACCTCAAATTCAAGTTTGATTCCGGAATTATGCAGTTTTTTCCGCAGGTATCCCTCCAGCTCGTCGTGGACATTTTTATATAGCCAGTCGCGCTGCACATGGCTGTTGGCAACAAACCTGACTATCAGATTGTCGCCCGACAGTTCTGGTATCTGCTCTTTCATAATGGCGCTCAGGCGCGGTCTTTTGTCTTTTATTTCAGTGGCATAGCCGTTCCAAACCTTTTTGAAATCCGCCTGCGAATAAGACTGATTTTCATACTCGGCGGCACATTCGGCAGTCTCGTCACTCTTGTCGTTAAGCAAAATTGTCTTGGGATATTTGTCGAAGACTGGCACTATCTTCTTCGGTAGCTGTTCTTCGCCATTGGCTTGATTGCCTGTCGGCTGCTGCGCTGTGCCTTGCTGCGGCTGATTTTGCGGCGTGCCGGCTGCCGCAAGCGCCTGTTTTTTACGCCGCTTTAAATCTCGTTTTTTTTTTCGTACTCGATATTGCACAAACGAATCAGTGCATACTCCACCGACAGACGTTTGTTCTGGCTCATCCGATAGCTGGTCTCAGCCTCGTTTATGATTTTCAGAGCCTCGTAGATGAACCACGGCTCGCACACCTTTGCCTGTTCAATATAATTGGTGCGGATGCTGGCGCCAACATCGAGCAACTGCGCCGTTTTCTCGTTCGAGGCCACAAGCAAATCGCGCAAGTGCTTGCCAAGTCCCGAAAGGAAATGATGTCCCTCAAAACCCTTGTCAAGAATCTCATCGTAAATCGAAAGGCAGGTGGCCGTGTCTTCTTTTTTAAAGGCATCGACAAGGCGGAAGAAATAGTCGTAATCGAGCACATTGAGGTTGGCCACGGCTTTTTCGTATGTTATCTCGTTGCCCGAGAAACTTACAATCTGGTCGAAAATCGAAAGAGCGTCACGCATGGCGCCGTCAGCTTTCTGCGCAATCACTGTCAGTGCCTCAGGCTCGGCTTTGATGCCCTCCTTCTCGGCCACACGCGCAAGCTGTGCGGCGGCGTCCTCCACTGTTATGCGGCTGAAATTGTAAACTTGGCACCGCGACAGAATTGTAGGCAGAACCTTATGTTTTTCGGTTGTCGCCAAAATGAAGATAGCGTGGCGCGGCGGCTCCTCAAGCGTCTTCAGAAAAGCGTTGAAGGCGGCCTGCGACAGCATGTGCACCTCATCTATAATATAAACGCTATAGTTGCCAATCTGCGGAGGTATGCGCACCTGGTCGATAAGGTTGCGGATGTCTTCAACCGAGTTGTTCGAAGCGGCGTCGAGCTCGTGAATGTTGTACGAGCGGTCCTCGTTGAACGCGCGGCACGACTCGCACTCGTTGCACGGCTCCATATCTGCCGTCGGGTTAAGGCAGTTGATTGTCTTGGCGAAGATGCGCGCGCAAGTTGTCTTTCCAACACCGCGCGGACCGCAGAACAGATAAGCCTGTGCCAGATGCTTGTTAAGTATAGCGTTTTTCAGCGTAACGGTAATAGCCGACTGTCCCACAACACTTTCGAAGGTTGTCGGGCGGTATTTCCTTGCCGATACTATAAATTCGCTCATACTTTTTTATTGCATGGCAAATATAGAAAAACAAAAATACGCCCGTCGGGGAAGTTTTCAACAATCAACCCCAACCTCTCCTATTTTTTTCTTCCAGTTTTTAAAATTCTGATATATCTTTGGCATATTATGAAATTTTTAAAAACACGTTTGCCTATGGTATAAAATGAATTTATCTTAATAAATTCACTATCAACATATTAAAGCATTAGACTTTTTCTTTCTTTAAGCGAAATTTGGCAATCTATTAAGTCCGAAAGAAATAAGTGACTGCGCGCGTGGCGTGCACTTGACTTATTTTTCGTGGACTAAGGTTACGCCAAATACCTGCTTGAAGCGGAAACAGTTGAGTTTCACGCTTTTTTTATGCCGAAAACAAAACGATAACACTAACGAAAACACTGACACTAACACTAACACTAACACTGACACTAACGATAACTATAACGATAACACTGACGAAGAACGTAAACTGAAAACGTAAACGTAAACCTTTAAACACGTTATATTAAACTTTAAACTTTAAACATTAAACTTGTTCAACTTTTAAACTATAACAAAATGAGAAAAATGCACAGATTTATTCTAACTTTTGCCATGGCACTGTGCTCAATGGCAACAATGGCCCAAAGCGGCTTCAATTATCAAGCTGTAATCCGCGACGCCAACGGCAATCTGCTTGCAGACCAAGACATTGCCTTGCGTATAACGCTGACAACCGAGTCGGGCAACCAAACGTATTATCAAGAGATGCAGACAGTTAGGTCTAATGCTTACGGCGCTGTCTCGGTGGTTGTGGGCGAAGGCAGAATTTTGAGTGGCAATTTCTCGAACGTGCCATGGAACAGCGGCAACGTGTATATGAAAACCGAGTTTGACCCCACGGGCGTTGGCACCGACGACTTGCTGGTTACCATAGGCACCACCAAACTGCAATCGGTGCCGGTGGCTGAGTACGCCAAAAAGACTGGCGAGGTTGAGAATCCCACAAACATTAAGATTCAAGCCACTGCCACCACCGGCGACGAAGATGCGCTGTTTGATGTGAAGGACAACGATGGCAAAGTGGTGTTCGCAGTATATAAAAATGGTGTCCGCGTTTATGTTGACGAGAATGACTCGAAAGCCGCAAAAAGCGGTTTTGCCGTGGCTGGCAAAAGCGGTAAAGACGGCACCGAGAGCCAGTATTTCTCGGTAAACGCCAGCGGCACCAAGGTTTATGTTGACGACGACACCGTAACCACCAACGGCAAGGCTGCCAAAGCCAAATTCGCTGTGGCCGGCAAGAGTGGCAAAGCAAATGCCAACACCGACTATTTTGCTGTAAATGGCTATGGCACGCAAGTTTACGTTGACGATGAGAACTCAAAAGCAGCAAAGGCAAAGTTTGCCGTAGCCGGCAAGAGCGGCAAAGCCGACAACAATCTGTTAGTTGTGAACCAAGCTGGCACCAAGGTATTTGTTGACGACGACACCGTAACCACCAACGGCAAGGCTGCCAAAGCCAAATTTGCCGTGGCCGGCAAAAGTGGCAAAGCAAATGCTAATACCGACTATTTTGCTGTAAATGGCTATGGTACACAGGTTTACGTTGACGATGAAAACTCAAAAGCAGCCAAGGCCAAGTTTGCCGTAGCCGGCAAAAGCGGCAAAGCCGACGGCAATGGCAATCTGTTGGTTGTAAACCAGTCTGGTACAAAGGTTTA
>JAFZKK010000030.1 GCA_017551905.1 Salinivirgaceae bacterium | reverse complement strand
TTGCAAGAGTGTCTTACCTAAATAAAAAGCGAACAATTATGAGTGACGAAGGCCTGCAGATACTGAAAAGCGCCCAATGCGCACGAATTATCGCCAATATCAGCGAGATGTTCGGTGTCACGCTCGAAGATGCGACGGATATTTACTACGGCTCCGAAACCGCCAGTATGATTGAAGATGGTGTTGCCGACCTCCACTGCCGCAGCGACAAATATTTGGCAGGCGAAGTTTGGCGCGGGTACCAGGAAGAAAAGCAATAGCCTTTCATAACTCTATCTTTTTCAATCCCATAAATAGCGGAAATACTTGCTGAACAGCCTGAAAAACTCTTTTTTGCATTTTTCGCGGTAGCGCTCGATTTTCATCTCATATTTGGTGTGCAAATCTGATATTTTCTTGTATTCCTTTCCGTTAACGGGGTCGCTTTCAGGAAAATACCAGCGGTGAAGATTGCCTTCTCTTTCTTCCTTTGTTTGCAATTTCTCGCCAAACGTGCCATACTTCTTCTCGAAAGCGCGGCTGATACGGCGCATCTCCTTGTCGTACGGATTTTTCATCGAGCAACGGTCTTCGTTCATCTCATCGGCAAGGAAGGCCAAATGCAGAATGGCATCTTTCCAACGTTTGGCATACATTGCATCCTCTTCGGGCGTTTTATCGGATATGCAACCGATAATGTTCCCTTTCTCGTCTAAACACTGATAACCAGTTTGGGTTTTGGCTAATTGCTTCAGCATCGGGCTGATTGTGTTGCAAAACCAGTAATCTATTGACCATACATCGCGGTCGCAGAAACCGCGTTTTGCACGCTGTTTGGCCATTCGCTCCTCAAAGGCAATGTCGCTTTTTGTTTGTTGTGTTTTCTTTGCCATAGCATTAATATTTTTATTTGACAATCAAAATTTTAAGACTCCTTCTTCCTGCCAAATGGAAACGGCAACTCCTTATCGGGTGGGAAGTAGGTCATTTCGAAGAACAGGCCGGCGGCCAATTCGGTTTCGGTCAACTCAACGTCGCGGCTGCAGCGGACGGGCATCGACAGATACTCATTGCGCGAATCGTGGGCGAACACCGCCCCGCAACCTCTCAAATCGCGGCGCTCGAACACGGCGCAGTTCATATCACACATCGGTGAGCAATATTCCCATCGCCAAACTATGCGGATATGGTACGGCGTTGGTTGCGGCTGATAGTCGGCAACCCATTTGTTGTATAGTTCTTTCCAAAGTTCGAGTGTATCATCCGACAGTTTTTGGCGGCAGTTTACCTCGAACAAGTGCGCAAAGTCGGCGGAAAAATCGTCGAACGTGTGCTTCTTGAAAATGCTGATAACTTTCATAACTCCTCCTTTTTTAAGTTTCTGCGGACAAAGTAAACGGCAACCTACGCGAGATTGCGGCAGAGGTTTTGAGATTTTTTAAATTTTTTTCGGTATCGCTTCGCGAGAAATATTAATAAAATTTATAAAAAATTGATTTTTAAAAATTTATAATCATTTCCTTATCATCTCTTTATACAAATCCGAATCTTTATCCAAATGATAAAAACCTTTCCCTTCGCCGCCCAAATCCCACGACGGGACGGCTTGCCACATTTTGAACAAATCGGTCCGACGACGGAATTTGCGGTGACAAAGTTTTTTGCCGATTTTCTGCGACTTGCAATTTATCCAAGTGCCGCCCGCGATTTTCTTTCTGCTTCTGCTCATAACTCGGTGTTTTTGAATCTGTTAGAATATTTGTCTCTTTTCAATCTCCACGTTGATTTCGGTAATGAACTCGCGCACATATATAAAATCGGTTATGGCAAAGTTTGAGTGGGCGAAAAACTTGTGGAAGGCCATTGTCAGGTGCAGGTCTTTGGTCAACTCGCGGTCGAGGCCCTCGTTCCAGTTGTCGTTCGGGTCCTCCATTCCGATATTCGACTCGAACTCGCGTTCTTTTTCGGGCAAAAACAATTGAATCTCGTTTTCGTTGGACTTGTTCCAGTCCTCGTCGCGCAGGGCGAACCAAAAATCCTCGCGGTCGTCGGTCTGTACGGGGTGGGTTTTCGGGTACTCGCCCAAATAAAGTAGGGCGTGAACCCTTATGTCGCCGAAATTGCTGTCTTTCAGCGAGTCATAAACGGCATACGCACGGTCGTAAAGTTCGCGCAAGGCATTGGTGAGCGCATCGTTGAAGGCGATAATGTCGGGCAGAATCTCCTCTTGGTGTTGCAGTGCACGTTTGTTTATCAATTTTTTACGCACCTCAATCAGTGCGCCGTTGTTTGTCCAATCAAAAGGACAACGTTGGCGGTTGCTGTTGTGCTCGTTTTCGTACACCCATAGAATCTCGTCTTCGATAATTCTAATGTCTTCAGTCTGTAAATCAATCATAATCTTTTGTTTTTAAGGGTTTTATATAAAATTTGATTACAAATAAAGCGGCAATCTGCGCGAGATTGCGGCAGAGGTTTTAAATTTCTTTTAAATCTATTCGTTTTCATTCATAATTGGTTGATTTTCCAACGTTTCGGTTTGTTGTTCGGTTTTACCACACAAACCTTCCGCCTCGCAGCGCAACAGAATCCATTTGCGAAACCATTCGGGCTCGTTCTCAATATTATCGAGCAACGGGCGCAGGCGGCGTTTGCCAACGCGGCTGTCAAGCACGGCCAATAGGCGAATGAAATAGTTGTCGTGCGTAAATGCCTCGTCAATAGATAATTCGTTTAAATACTCGTGAATAAACCCCGTAGCGTCATACCCCCATTCACATCCAACATATCCCGTTTCCCGAATTACATCTTCCTCGGTTCTTCCGTGAGGGCCGTAACCTTTAAGCCAATAAAATTTCGGATTGGTGCAAAACCACGCCTCACCATCAACAATTATCGATAATACGTGCATTTCTGTACAGTGCCACCGCCAATGAGCCTTTATCTTTCTGCATTTATTGGTTCGATATACATCATAGTGGTAATCAACTCGGTCTTTCAAACTATCGGCAAGTTTGCTTTTTAGTATTTGTCTTGTTTTGCTCCACATAGCATTAGTTATTAATGTTTTAACTTATTTTTTCGCAAAGTAAACCCCAACCTACGCGAGATTGAAGCAGAGGTTTTGAAAATTTTTAATTTTTTTTGTTTTTGGACCGGATTACATAGAAAAAACGGCAACCACTTGGCTGCCGTTTTTGTTAGTATTTTTCTCGTTTTATAACTATACAGACCTTACAGAAAGTGTACTTCCCTTTTCGTCATAAATGTAGACGGTATTGCCTTCTTTTACACTAAATGAAGAACCTGTATATCCCATCAATTGAGCATTTGAACCGACGGACCTGACACCAATTGTACTGCCTTTTTCGTCATAAACATAAATGGTAGACCCTTTTTGAACTACT
>JAFZKK010000029.1 GCA_017551905.1 Salinivirgaceae bacterium | reverse complement strand
GTGGTGTTATTCACACCGGCATAGTTGCCAAGGAACACGTTGTTGTAGCCGGTGGTGTTGCTATAACCAGCCTCGTTGCCAAGGAATACGTTGTTAGAGCCGTTGTAGATTGATGTTGATGTGTTTGTCCTCGGATTTGTGAATGATACAGTGGTGGTGCCTTTGGTGGTGTATCCTGCCTGATTACCAATAAACACGTTGTTCGAACTGATTGTGTTTGTATAACCGGCATTATTGCCAAGTAACACGTTGTTGGCGCCGGTGGTGTTGCTGAAACCAGTCTGAAAACCAATGAATATATCGTCGGTTGAAGTTGATGAACCCGAACCCTTGCCGGCTTCCTGGCCAATGGCAATGGTGCGCGTCATACTGGCAGCATCTTTGGCGGCGTTCTTACCCATAACAACATTGCTAGCACCGGTGATGTTGGCCATTGCCGCGCTGTCGCCCAAAAAGACGTTGCTGGAACCGGTGGTGTTCGAGTAACCAACGTTGTTGCCTAAAAAGACATTGTTTTTGCCTGTGGTGTTGGCAAGACCTGCCTTATAGCCAATGAAAATGTCGTCGGTTGAGGTTGAAGACGAAGTGCCTTTGCCAGCCTCTTGGCCAATGGCAATGCTGCGAGTCATGTTGCCGGCTGTTTGAGCGGCATTGGTTCCCAAAACCACGTTGTTGCTGCCTGTGGTGTTGGCAGCACCGGCGTTGTTGCCAAGGAATACATTGTTGGCGCCAGTTGTGTTGCTGAAACCTGTCTGATAGCCAATGAAAATATCATCAGTTGAGGTAGTAGAAGAAGAGTTGCCTTTACCTGCCTCCTTACCTATAGCAATGGTGCGGGTCATGCTTTTGGCTTCACGAGCAGCGCTCGAACCAAGCACGACATTGTCTGCTCCTGATTTATTGTTGTAACCCGCCTGTGTGCCCATTATAACATTATTATCTCCACTTGTTTTATAGTAACTGGTCTGATAACCTATTAAAATATTGCTGCTACCTGTATTATTGAAACCTGACTGGTTGCCTAAAAATACGTTGTTGGAGCTTGTTTGGTTCCACACACCAGCCTGATAACCGATAAACACATTGTTGCTGGCTTCTGAGTTCCATCGTCCGGCATAATTACCAAGGAACACGTTGTTATTACCTTTAGTATTAACAGCACCACTGCCGTAGCCCAAAAATACGTTGTCGTGAGCTTCTGTGTTCTTTCCTCCAGAAAAATTTCCAAGGAACACGTTGTTGTAACCTGTTGTATTACTGCGACCTGCCTTATTTCCAAGGAAAACATTGTTTGAACCAAGAGGGAAAGTTTCGTTTCCGGAAATCAATGGGTTGTAAATCTGCACTGTTCCCGAGCCTCCGTTTGTTGTATATCCGGCCTCGTTGCCAATGAATACGTTGTTCTGGCTTGTTGTATTTGTATGTCCGGCATCTTTACCCATAAACACGTTGTCCTTGCCTGTAGTGTTTGCAACACCGGCATAGTTACCAACAAAAGTGTTGTCAACACCTTCTCCCTTGGTTGCTTTTCCGGCATCATAACCGGCAAAGAAGTTATCAGCTGTAATATTCATATAGCCGGCATTGCCGCTTGCGCCTTTCTCCGATACGGCAAAGCCGTTTTTGCCTCCGCCTGCGCCTTTGCCTTCAACACCAAAGCCGTTATTGCCGCCTTTGGCGCCGCCTTCAACATAAACACGGGTGCTGTCTTGGGTAACTTTCAGAATATCGGCCGTGCTGCCCTTGCTTGCCTTCTTGCCTGCCACAGCAAATCCGCTCTTGGCCGCCTTTGAGTTTGCGTTGTCAATATAGACACGGGCGCTGTCGGAGTCGATAACTAAATAGTTGGGGTTTACGTCTGTGTTGGCGCCACCGTCTTTGCCTTTTCTTACGCTTGCTACCGCAAATGTGGCTTTGGCGGCTTTGTTGTTGTGCGTCTCATCATCGATAAACACCTTGGTTCCGTCTTTGTTGACAAGGAAGAAATCCTCGGCTGTTTCGGCCTTGCCGTTGCGCACGCTTGCCACAGCGAATGTGGCTTTGGCGGCCTTCTGGCCGTTAACACCATCAACATATACTTTTGTTCCCTCGTCGTTGATTACAAAATAGTTGTCGCCAACACCCTTGCCGTCTTTTCCGCTTTTGCCGGCTACGGCAAATGTGGCCTTGGCTGCTTTGTCGCCGGCCTCGTCAACAAAGACCTGCGTACCGGCCTTGTTCACAATCAGATAGTTGTCGTCATCTTTGCCACTCTTACCAGCCACCGCAAATTTAGCCTTGGCAGCCTTGCCCGGCTCAGTTGGGTCGTCGTCAACAAAAACTTTAGTTCCAGACTGGTTCACAACCAACAAATTGCCATCAGCCTTGCCACTTTTGCCGGCTACGGCGAATTTGGCCTTTGCGGCTTTGTCTGTGCCTTCGTCGTCAACAAATACCTTAGTACCCTCGTTGTTGATAACAAAGAAATCCTCGGCTACAGTGTCTTTCTTGCTGCGTACGCTTGCCACGGCGAATGTGGCTTTGGCGGCTTTGCCTCCGGTGTCTTCATTGCCGTCAACATAAACCTTTGTTCCTTGTTTGTTGACAACCAGATAGTTATCGACAATACTCTCGCCTGTTTTGCTCTTGCCCACACTTGCCACGGCAAATTTTGCTTTGGCGGCTTTGTTTGCGCCTTCGTCGTCAACGTAAACACATGTACCTTCATCGTTTACAGCAAAATATGTGTTGGCCTCGCCGGCTTTGCCTGAGCGTCCGGCCACAGCGAATCCGCTTTTGGCTGCCTTGCCGCCGTTGGGCTTGGTATCGTCAACATAAACGCGCACACCATCGTTATATACGGCGAACACAACATTGCCGTCTTTGTCTTTCACCTCAAACAGAGCCTCTTCTTCTCCGGTCTCGTTTGTGGCCTGAATCTTAATGTTTTTCGGGTTTTCAACCGCACTGGTTGTTTTGGCGTATTCGGCCATCGGCACTGACTGCAGCTGGGTTGTGCCTATCTCGGAGTATGCTTCACCGCCATCGGGGTCAAACTCAGTCTTCATGCTGATGCCGCCTTTGCTCCAGTCAATCTTGTCGAACGATGAGCCCGACAAAGGCTGACCTTTGCCCACAACAATCGAAACCACGCCGTAGGCGTTGCTGGTTACCACCTGCCGCTCCTGATAGAGCGAGCCGCTGCTGTTGAGCAATGTTATACGAAGCGAAATCTGCTGTCCGGCCAAAAGGTTGCCATCGGCATCACGGATTACAGCCTGATAATTGAAGCCCGTTTGGGCCATTGTTACGGTTGCGACAAGCACTGCCGCAAATGCTACGAATAATCTCTTTAATTTTTTCATAGTTATTATCTGTTAAAAATTAAAATTCAACGGTTTGCGTAGAGATGCGCCATGGCACGTCTGTACAATGCAATACGTCATTCCGATGCAAATCGGAATCTTTACCAACGAGCAGAGATGCTGAAACAAGTTCAGCATGACAATAGACGTCATTCTGACGGAAGTCAGAATCTTTCCAAACGGGCCAAGATGCTGAAACAAGTTCTGCATGACTGCAAATGTCATTCTGACGAAGGTCAGAATCTTTCCTTTTGGAATGAGATGCTGAAACAAGTTCAGTATGACAGGGGGGGGGTAATAAAATATTGTCAATCAGCAAATTAATGCCAATTTCAAGCTTTTTCGCAATATTTATATTTGTGCTACGCATAATAAAATAGGTGCGAAAGATAGAAAAAAGAATTATTAGTGGTTAATGAAAAGAGAGAAAAAGTTTCAAGGGATTAGTTACAAGTGACAAGGCATAAGGCATAAGGCATAAGGCATAAGTTACAAGTGATAAGTGATAAGTTAAAAGTTTAGAAGGTTAGAGTTTAATGATTAATGATTAATGATTAATGTGTAGCCATGGCACGTCTGTACTATGTAGGGACGCAGAGCCTGCGTCAGTTATCGTTATCGTCAGTGTTTACGTTTAAGTTTTCGTTTACGTTAGCGTCAGCGTCAGTGTTTTCGTTAGTGTCAGCGTCAGTGTTATCGTCATCGTTTTTCGTCATCGTCCTTCAATCCTTCTCCAATGGTAGTATAAATACCACCTTTTTTTAGGCATAAAATGGGTATCGATTGCGGCGGGGCGATAGTATTTTTGCATTGTAAATTTACAATTGATGGGGAAACTATACGACCTTTTGCTCGAGGATATCCGCTTTGTTGAGGGCTTGAACGCCTGTATGAACTGCGGAATGTGTACGGGTGTGTGTCCCGCGGCGGAATTCTACGATTACGACCCGCGCCGCATTGTGGACGAAGTTCAGAAGAAAGACGATGAGGTTATCCTGAAATTCCTGAAATCGGAAACCATTTGGTACTGCGGGCAGTGTATGAGTTGCAAGACCCGCTGTCCGCGAGGCAACACACCTGGCTTTGTCATTCAGGCGCTGCGCAAACTGTCGGTCAAACTGGGCTACTTCACCTGCTCGGAGAAGGGCCGCCAACAGTTCGCCATTAAGCGCACCGTGGGGCAGAACATTCTGGAGCGCGGCTACTGCGTCTATCCCGACATTGTGACCCCGTGGATGCACCCCGAACAGGGCCCCAACTGGGAGAATATCTACAACAACACCGAAGAGTTTATGCAGAATCTGGGCATTCCGTACAAGAAAGAAGGCCCTGGACCGTTGCGCAAAATCGACCAAAAGAACCTTGACGAACTCAAGAAAATCTTCGATGTGACGGGCGGCACTGAGATGTACGACTGCATTGAAAAATATTCGGCCGAAAAGGCTAAAGAGATGGGCGTCGATTTTGAGAACGGCGACTATCTGAATATGGTTTTCAAAACAAATTCCGACTACGATGAGTGAACAATGCGTTGCAAAACAGAACTTGTGGGCTAAATATCAGAAAGATATAGCCGACGACCACTACTACTACTGTCGGAGTTGTATCCGTCAGACGTTCTTCCCCGCTTCGGAGAAGGCCTATCTGAACATTATGCGCGACAAGTTGGGCAAGGACCTTTTCGACGACCCCAACCACACCACCTGCACGGGAATCGCATACCACTCTGACCTTGTGCCAATGCAGACCACCGAAACCGTCATTGCGCGGCATTTCGCGCTGATGACGGAGGCAGGATACGAGAATATGGCCATTTCGTGCGTCACGTCGTTCGGACTCTACACCGAACTGCTGCACACCTGGGATGAGTTCCCCGAAGAGGAGGCTCGGGTGCGCCAATATCTTTGGGACGCCACCCGCCGCGAGTTCAAGAAACCGAAAAACATTGCCCACACGTCGGACACTATCTATAAATTCCGTAACGAGATTGCCGCGCAAATGGTTCACCCGCTGGTGAATGTGAAGACTGGCGAGCCGCTCAAGGTGGTTGACCATATCGGTTGCCACTATGCAAAGATGTTCCCCACGAAGGGCGTTGGCGGAGCGGAGTTCCCGCGCGTGCTCACAGGAATGGTTGATGCGTGGGGCGGCACCCCGATTGACTACCCCGAACGCCGCCACTGCTGCGGTTTCGGTTTCCGCAACTATCTGGTGATGGCCAACCGCGGATACTCAATCGCCAACTCGAAGAAGAAATTTGAGTCGATGGCGCCATACAAGCCCGATTTCATTGTTGCCAACTGCCCTGGCTGCGCAATGTTCCTTGACCGCTGGCAATATACAATCCAACAGATGGAAGGCACCACCTACGGCCCTGACGGACAAGGTATTCCGTCGCTCACCTACGAGGAGATGGCTGGTCTTGTGCTGGGCTACGACCCGTGGGAGTTGGGCTTGCAGATGCACCAAATTGATGTGGAGCCGCTGCTCGACAAGATGGGAATCGAATATGTGCCTAAAAATCAGTGGCGCGGCAAAAAACAGTGATGATTATGCAACAGAAAAACATAGCAATAATTGGTGGCGGACCTGCTGGAATTGAGGCAGCGGCAAGCCTTGCGGGGCTTGGGCACCACGTGTGGCTAATCGAGAAGGACAGCGAACTTGGCGGCCATTTGAGGCAGATGTACAATCTCTTCCCCGACAAGCGCCCCGCCAACGAGGTTCTGCAGGAGATGCTCTCGCACGTCAAAAATGCCAATATCGATATTCTGACCGAAACGCAAGTGGCTGATTGCGAACAGATTGACAATCGCTTTGCGCTGAAAACCGACAAGGGCCAAACGCTTGAGGCCGACGCCGTGCTGATGGCCACTGGCTACCGCCTGTTCGACGCCGCTCGCAAAGAGGAGTATGGCTACGGAATCTATCAAGGCGTGATTAACAGTTTCGAACTCGAGGCGATGCTGAAAAACAACACGCTGAAGAACGTGAAAGGCGAAGTGCCGAAGCGCGTTATTCTGCTGCACTGCATTGGCTCGCGCGACGAGAAAGTCGGAAATAACTATTGCTCAAAGGTTTGCTGTGTGACAGCCGTCAAACAGGCAATCGAAATCAAACGCCGCCACCCCGAAACCGAAGTTTTCTGTTTCTATATGGATATCAGAATGTTCGGGCCTTTCTACGAGGAACTCTACCGCGAGGCGCAGGAGAAGTGGAAAGTGACGTTTGTGCGCGGAAAGATTTCGGAGGCGGCAGCCAATCTCGACGGCGAAATTCAGATAAAAGCCGAAGACACGCTCATTGGCAAGCCCCTGCATATGCGCACCGACCTTCTGGTGCTGATGTGCGGAATGGAAGCCGACACCGACGAGCCCGTCGCCAAACAACTTGGCATTGAGCGCGGCGTGAACCGTTTCTTCCGCTCAACCGACAACTACACGCTCTACAACAACACCAACGTTGCGGGAGTGTTCACCGCTGGCGCCTGCACCGCCCCAATGAATATTATCGACACCATTGCCAACGCCCGCGCTGCGGCGATTTCGATACATAATTATTTAGGAGTTAGGAGTTAGGAGTTAGAAATTGAAAATTGAAATTGTAGGGACGTCATATTATGGCGTCCGTTGGAATAAGAATTGATAATTGAAAAATGCAGGGACGTGGCGCGCCGCGTCCGCAAAAACAAATAAACGAACACACAAGGATTCCTTGTAAGTTCAAAACGATATAAAAGTTGAATAGAATTTTAAAACCATACCAACTATGAACACCAACATTCTCAAAACCGCTATCGCCGCTTTGGCACTTTTGGTTGTTTTCAATTCGTGCAAGAAAGAAGAAACAAAATTTCACATTGAAGTTACCTGCGACCCCGAACGCGGAACAGTAACGGGAACTGGCGATTATGCCGAAGGCTCAAAAGCCACAATAATTGCAACACCAAACGAAGGTTATTGTTTTGCTAAATGGGAAGGCTATTCTTCCACCGACAGCATAATAACAGTTAATGTATCTGCCGATAAAACTTACACGGCCATATTTGGAAAGGCTGACATAATTCAAAAATTTCAAAATGGCTATATGAAGTCTTCTGAAACCATTGATGGAAGAACTATCACATACGAAGCCGTGCCTGACGAGAATTGTTATTTTTTGAAATGGAGCAATGGTGAGCGCAACCCTATCATAGTAACACAAGAAGCAATATCCGATTTGACACCTATTTTTAAACCATTCCCCGAAGGCTCAATCCACGCCGTGTTTTTTGTTAGCGAAACCAAACGTGTTATTTTCTCAAAAGGCAATCTGCAATTCAACCCCACATTGGGCTCTCACACACGCGCCGACGGAACAACAGCACCTGGCACTTGGCGTTTTGCCGAAAAACAAACTGATTATGATATTAAAGGTGACTCAATAGTAAGTGCCACATACGACGGCTGGATTGATAATTTTGCTTGGGGAACAAGCGGCTGGAGTGGAAGCGGTGCCACATATTATCAGCCATACGAAGGGAAAATTAATGGAGATGTTTTGGATAATCCCGAAGGTTTCTCTGAGCGGCACCCAAATCTTAATGTTTACGATGAAAATCAATTTGGTCCGCAAGGCGAATGTGATTTAACAGGTGAATATGCCTACGCCGATTGGGGCGTATACAATCCAATATCGAATGGTGGTAATAAACCTGGTATGTGGCGTACACTTAAAGCTGATGAATATAATTTTTTTTATAACAAATACAATTCTTATTCTTTACAAGGGTGCAGTTGGTATTACAACGGAGAAGACCCTATTTCCGAACAAGCAATAGATGAATATAGGGATGGTAAGTATGACAATTTTTACAAAGAGATAGATGCTAATAATCAGATAGTATTTTTTTACAATTATTTGGGATGGGAGATGTGGAGTGCTAGTGGCCGCGAAGACGGTATGGCCAGATTAAATATTCGTTTTGTATATGAACGTTGCCTTCGTTTTCGTGTCCGTTTGGTAATGGATGTTGATGAATAAAAAAACTAAACTTCTAAACTCTAAACTTCTAAACATTAAGAAATGTGGGGCTTTAAGATAGCAAAATCGCAGAGTATCAACTACGACCGCAACGACAAAGAGATAATGCGGACGGTCTTGGACAACGAGCCGTCGCTGCGCGTTTGTATGGCCTGCGGCGGTTGCACGTCGACTTGCTCGGCGGGGAATCTGCTGCCCACATTCAACATACGCCGCCTGAACACACTGCTGCAGCGCGGCGAGTACGCGCAACTGCGCAACGAACTCAACAACTGTATGCTGTGCGGCAAATGCACGCTCGTCTGCCCGCGCGGCGTCAATATCCGCAACATTGTTCTTAACACACGCGAAGCCTTGATGAAATATGAATCCGACACCATTTGACATATTCGTACTGCCGTTCACCGTCGGAATGAGCCTGCTATTTGCCTATCTCATACTGAAATACGCAAGTTGGATTTGGTATTTCGACCGCGACGACAAACTCAAAATCCTTCGCGGACTGTTCAGCCTGAAATCGCTCAAGGCCGTAAAGGAGATATTTCTCGAAAGCCTGATTCACCGCAAGATGTTCTTGGTAAACAAGCGGTTAGGCTATATGCATATGAGTCTGGCCTTTGGCTGGTTTCTGCTGATTGTGATTGGAGCCGTCGAGGGGCACACCTATATGGGTGGCGCCGCGCCGTTCTATTTCCCCATTTTCTTCGTCTATTTCGTGCCCGACGACGAGTCGTTCTTCTTCGCCCGCGGCTTTGTGCAACTGATGGATGCCGCGCTGCTGCTCGTTCTCTCGGGCGTGGTGGTGGCCATTGTCAAGCGGTTCTACAAGCGCATTGTGGGGATGAAAAGCACCACCCAACTGCGCTTGCGCGATAAGATGGTGCTCTACTCGCTGTGGCTCATTTTCCCGTTGAGGCTTTTCGCCGAAAGCGCCACCTGCGGTCTGCACGGCAGCGGCGGATTCCTGACAGGCACCGTCGGCTCGCTGATGGCCGCCACGCTTCCGCTCGAGGCGATAGAGTATCCGCTCTGGTGGGCCTATTCAATCGACCTTTGCCTGTTCTTCATTGGTCTGCCCTTCAGCCGATATATGCACATTCCAACCGAAATGGTGCTTATCTTCTTCAAGAACTGGGGCATAAGGCTGAAGCCCGATAATCCGATACTCGAGGAGGTGATGGTGCTCTCGTGTCCGCGCTGCGGCGTTTGTATCGACCGCTGCCAACTCAACACCGCCGTGGGCAACCACGACACACAGGCCGTTTATTTCCTGCAGCGAATCCGCAACAGCGAGGAACATTCGGCGCAGGCCAAAAACTGCCTGATGTGCGGCCGATGCGAGTCAGTCTGCCCTGTCGGGATAGATTTGAACGCAATCCGTCTGCGCCACCGTCAGAACTTCACGCCCGAAACCTTTGTGCCACAATACAATAACGCTGAGGCGAGAAAGGTCGATGTGGTCTTTTTCACTGGCTGTATGGGCCATTTGGTGCCGAAAACAAAGGACGCTATGGTGAAGATTCTCAACGCTTCGGGCGACAACTACTGGTTTATGGACGCCGACGGAGGCGTGTGCTGCGGCCGCCCGATGAAACTTGCAGGACAGACCGCCGCCGCCGAAAAACTGATGGCCCAAAACCGTCAGTCGATTATCGACAGCGGAACCCGTACGCTTGTAACGTCGTGCCCAATCTGCTACAAGGTTTTCCGCGAGGATTACAATCTCGACATTGAGATTCTGCACCACACCGAATATATCAAACGTCTGATTGACAGCGGGAAAATCAAAGTTGGCAAACTCAACACCGCCGTGGCCTACCACGACCCCTGCGAACTTGGCCGTGGTGCTGGAATCTACGCCGAACCGCGTGCCGTGCTCGGCGCCGTTGCCACTCTTGCCCCCGTTCCCGACGAGTGCAAAAACTCGCTCTGCTGCGGCGGCAGTCTGGCCAACCTGACGCTGCCTTCGGCCGACAAAATGCGCATTGCCCAACAAGCAATGACAAGCCTAACCACCAACCACCCCGACGTGGTTGCCACCGCCTGCCCGCTCTGCAAAAAAACTCTCAACCGCACCCAAATGGCACCCGTTGAGGACATTGCGGAATTAGTGGCGAAGGGGATGAAGGAAATAACTGAAGGATTGAATGCGTGAAGGATTGAGGGATTGAAGGTGCGAAAATGAGGTATTGAATGTCAGCCGTCAATTTTTTCCGAGCACAATCCAAATTTTTTGTTTTATTTGCACAAAAAAATAACGCTATTGCATAACAAATTGATTTAAATATCGTTTATACAATGCTCAATAAAAACAACTATTAATTAATTGAAATTATGAAACATTTATTACGCAATTTATGTCTGGCAGCTGTTGTCGTAAGCGGCTTCTCGGCTTGCCAAAGCGAAGATGAAATGGAAGACGCAATCCTTGACGGCGTCTGCTGGGAAGGCACATTGCCTATTAGCGAACATCATGGTGCAAAAAACTATTCGAGCCGTTACTACTTTGTTGA
Source organism: Salinivirgaceae bacterium (assembly GCA_017551905.1). Lineage (GTDB taxonomy): Bacteria > Bacteroidota > Bacteroidia > Bacteroidales > SZUA-534 > RUG13583. The sequence goes on along the minus strand of JAFZKK010000029.1, from coordinate 5,288 downwards.
GGTAAATGGTTATGGATTGGGATTTGACGAGAACTACTACAAAGGCGTACGTGACACTACATACGAATTTCAGTGGTATTGGTGGGACGAGCGTTACAGCATGCTCGCTTTGAACTATGGCGGTCGTTACGGTGAAGACAAATGCTTCATCAACATCCGCAAGGTGAAACATCGCTACATCTATGGCTGGTTCTACAAATCGCTCGAAGATTATGAGTATGACACCAACAACGGCAGCCAACGCATCAGAGGTACTGAAGTTGAGTTGAAACGTGTTGATGACTACGGCGAAGAGCATCTTAATCAGATGATTGATGATTGGACAAATGGTAAAGCATCGTTTATACCAATGGACCCGACTGACAAACGTTGGAAAAAATAAAACCAATCACACATAACAAGCTAAAGAAAATAACATGGCCTACAAGCCGTGTTATTTTCTTGTTTGGCAAACCGAAAGATTGACAAGCCCCTGTAGTTCAACGGATAGAACGGAAGTTTCCTAAACTTTAAATTTGAGTTCGATTCTCAGCGGGGGTACAAAATCAAAAAATAAGCAACTGACATCCAATCAGTTGCTTATTTTTTAATGTCAAAACTGACTTCTTTTTGGCGTCTTGTATTAGAATACCGTTTCGTATTCAGAAAAGATGCGGTTCACTATTTCTGCAAAAATGCGCTTGTCAGCCACTTCCCGTAACAATGCAAAGACCTCATTTTCAAGCTTGAACGATTTCGAAAAGTATTTCCAAAGCTCCTTAAGCCGGTTGACGCTGCCTTGAGTGCCATGCTCGAAATACCAGCTCTGAATGTCGATACAAAACTTTTGGAATCGGGCCGCCATATTGCCACACTCCTCTCCTTTTATCTGTTGCCCGATAAACGGATTTGCAATTGCGCCACGGCCAATCATAAAGCCTTTTAAATTAAGAAGTTGAAAACCGTTTGTGTCGGAAGCCGAAACAATATCACCGTTGTAAACCACCAAGTTTTTCGATTTTTGCGCACCGATGACAAAAGCGCTGCGGTCAGCCTCACCCGAATATTGCTGGACAGCTGTCCGTGCATGTACTATCAACTCGCTTATTTCGAAGCTGTTAAACATTTCAATTATTGCTGAAAACTCATCGGCGGAGCTATATCCGAGCCTGATTTTTACCGACAATTCCGGCTTCAGCTTTGGCAAAACAGTTTCCAAAAGTGCCTTTGTCGATTCCAAATTACGCAGCATTGCCGCTCCCCTATTTTGCTCAACAACAAATGGTTGCGGACAGCCCATGTTCCAATTCACCTTGCGGCAACCCAACTCATAAAGTTCGTTGGCAAAATGCAAAAAGCCAACAGCGCTATTGCTAAGCAACTGTGGCACAATCGTTTTCCTATTATTGACACCTGCCAACCGCCGGCGCAATATGCCACGATGCGCAAGCGATTTTTCATCGGCAAGCATATACGGCAGAAACATCTCGTCGAAACCGCCTATTTCTGAAAGATAATTGATAAACGGAATGTCAATCAAGCCGAGCAATGGCGCCAACTGAACAACTTTGCCCGGCATATTACGGATAGATAACGTTGACCGCACCCTTGCGCTCTATTGTCTGGCCGTTGTGCAGCTTGATTTTCAGATAATAAACATAACCGCCCGCCGACACATAACTTCCGCCACAAGTGCCGTCCCAACGCTCCTGTTGATTGGTTGTGGCAAAAACGCGTCCGCCAAATCGGTCGAATATTATAAACTCAAAATCAGACACTTGCGCATTTATAACCACCGGACCAAAAGTGTCGTTCACACCATCGCCGTTAGGTGTGAAAGCGTTTGGCAGAAAGACATCGGGCTGGCGCTCAACGCAAACTGTGTTCGACACGCTCAATCGGTTGTCAACTTTGGCCTCTATGCGAAAACAGAAATTTTGCGCACGTTCATCGGCCAAATCGTTAAAATTCAATTCAATGGATGGTTCAGTCACCGTTGCCACCTCCGTTTCCGCACCACCATCGACAGCACAGAATAGCGTGTATTGCTCGGTGTTCAAAAGCGAGTAGTTCCATTTCAGCCGTACCGCTCCTTCCTCTATATCGGCCTCAACAACAAGCGGATGCACATCCTCAGCTGAATACAGCGGCTCATAACAAAAACCTCTTGCCGCCATAGTGTAACCGGCGTTTGCCTCATCGGCATTGAAAACAAATGTCGGCTGCGAAAGGTCGGTTATCAGACTATCATTCTGTATATCATCTAAAAACCGTATCACTGAATAGCCCAACAGGTCGGCTGCCGTATCGATGTGGCAATGCAACTCCACCGCTCCCTGACGGTTCAGCACCGTGTCGAAGCTAATTAGCGATTTGTCGGGCAAGCGCGAACTGAAAGTGGTGTAACTGATTATGTTTGAGAGCGATTTTTGGCCGTTTTGCAAATTGGCGACAACTAAAAAATTATAGTCGGTGCCTTCTTTAAGTTCCTCTGTGGCAAAAATTGTGTCTTCAGCCGCACCTAACAGCTCGTACTTTGCACCCGAAACGCACCCGAAAACCGAATAATCGCTGACATCGGCTCCAATATACGCCGACCAATTGAGCGTCAACGATTTACGACACTTGTCATAATCGCCGGCCTTCAAAAAAATCGTCTGATGGAAAGCGCTCAGCGGCGAATCCTGTTGTCCTGGAATCGATGTTGAAATGGCATAGCGCTCACTCCTTTCAAACGGATGTGCCTTGACATCGGTGTATAGGCGATTCTCTGACGAGGCCTCGTTCACCACCGCAATATCATTCCATTTGGCGTCCCATTTATATATGGTGTACGACTGGTCGGCGGAAACCGGAGTTGTCTGCCAACGGATAAAGACCTTGCTTGTTGATGTTGTATCGACGCTAACGCATTCGATATCAGCATATTGGTTTTGCGCGAAAACCGCACACGGCAACAAGGTCAATATTGCGGCAAGGCGTGGCATCGGCTATTTTACAAGTTTCGCAACCGCTGCTTCAACCGACTCGAAATCGAACGAAGCCGCTACATCGGCGAACTTGCGGTCAATCTGGTCGTTACACAAATTACCGATGCTGCCCTCATGAGTGTGATGGATATTTGTTTCGGGCTTGAACTTGCCGTTTTTAATATCGAAAGCCACCTGTTTGTAAGCGTCGCGGAACGGAACGCCCGACAACACAAGTTTGTTGACCACCTCAACGCTGAAAGCCAACTGGTATTTCGGCTCGTTCATGATGCCTTTTTTCACCTCAGTGTTTTTCAGCATCAACTCAGCCAAAATCAAGCACTCTTTCAAATCAGATATCACTGGAATTATCTGTTCCTTAAGCAATTGCAAATCGCGATGATAACCCGAAGGCAAATTCGAGATTGTCAGCGTAAGGTCGGTTGGCAGCGCCTTGATGCGGTTGCACTTTCCGCGCACAAGTTCCCAAACATCGGGGTTTTTCTTGTGCGGCATTATCGACGAACCGGTTGTGAACTCATCAGGAATGTGAACAAAACCAAGGTCTTGCGAGTTATACATGCACATATCCATAGCCATGCGGCCAAGTGTCTGCGCAAGAGCTGCCATGGCAAAACTCAGGTCCTGCTCCGTTTTTCCGCGTCCCATCTGCGCATACACAACATTGTAACTCAAGTCGCTGAAACCGAGCAATTTGGTCGTCATTGTGCGGTTGAGCGGAAACGATGAGCCGTAACCGGCAGCCGAGCCAAGCGGATTCTGATTGATAATGCGATAAGCCGCACTCAGCAAACGTAAATCGTCGGTCAGGCTTTCGGCGTATGCGCCAAACCACAAACCAAACGATGACGGCATGGCCACCTGCAAATGTGTGTAACCAGGCATCAAATCGTCTTTATGCTTGTTGCTCAACTCGATAAGTGTCTTGTATAGATTGCTTACCAACGAGAAAATCTGCTTAACCTCGTGCCGCAGATATAGTTTCATATCGACAAGCACCTGGTCGTTGCGCGAACGGCCGCTATGCACTTTCTTGCCCATATCGCCAAGCGAGCGAGTCAGCATCAGCTCCACCTGCGAATGGATATCCTCAACGTCATCCTCGATTTTCAGATTGCCGGCTTCGGCAACGGCATATATTTTTTTCAGTTCGGCCAGCAACGTGTCAAGCTCCGATTTTTCAAGCAAGCCGATGCTTTGCAGCATGGTTATGTGTGCCATGGTGCCCATCACATCGAAAGGCGCAAGAAAAGCATCCATCTCGCGGTCGCGGCCAACGGTGAACTGTTCAACAAGTTTGTTCGTCTCTATCCCTTTGTCCCAAAGTTTGGTGGGTTTACCATTATTCGAATCCATCTATCTCTTTTTAAATCAGTTAAAAGCAAAAACGAAGGCAAAAGCCAAACTGCTTCTGCGCCAACAGGCACAAAAATAACAAAGTGAAGCGAAAATGTAAAAAGATTGTGCTATTAGGCGGCGGTTGAGGTATTGGCAACTTCCGGCTTTGCTGCAATATGTGAAAGGTGGCGTGCTGTTTTTGCGCAAAACGCTGATACAGAATTGCATGTGTCGCAAGCGAAATCGAAAACAGCTAAAAACAGAAGTGTCAAACGTACTATCATACCCTCAAAAATTAACGCTCCAAAAGTATGATTTTAATAGGTTGCTGGCCGCTCTAATTTGACAAAGCGACCAATAATATACACCAGTAAAAATGGCGGTTTCCCTATCATATTTTTAAGAGAAAACCGCCAATAAAACTTAGGATAAATCGCAGCAATATTAATGCCAACTGACACTATATCCTTAATCCAAACAACACAACATCGTCGGTCTGGTGGTCGGCCGGACCGCGCCATGCCTCGTATGTGGTATTCAGAATCTCCTTCTGCTCAGCCATCGGTTTCTGATGTATTTCTACCAAAAGCTCGCGCAGGTGCTTGCTCATGAACTTACGTCCCGACTCAAAGCCGAACTGGTCTTGGAATCCGTCGGAGAAGGTGTAGAGGCAGTCGCCCTTCTTAACTTCCAAATCGACGCGTTCAAACGGGTCGAGTTTTGCATAAATACCAACAGGCATCTTGCTCGCCTTTATAACCTGAGCCTCACCGTCGCGGATAAGGACAAGCGGGTTGTTGGCTCCGGCAAACGACAATGTCATCGTTGTCTCGTTGAGCACATACATCGCCACGTCCATACCGTCCTGGCTGCGGTCTTTCTTCTCGCCGTCCGGATTGTCCTCATCGGTACGCTGACGCAGACTTGTAATGATTGCCTCGCGTAACTTATTCAAAATCATATCAGGACTAAGCTCAGGAC
>JAFZKK010000028.1 GCA_017551905.1 Salinivirgaceae bacterium | reverse complement strand
ACTTATCTTCTGTGGGGTGGTATTCCGCTCACGGTTGCCGCTTGCTTCCTGATGCTTCCGGCGGCTGCCACTTGGTCGATGGGCGCGAAGATGGTTTATGCCACATTGAGCTATACAATATTAAGTATGATTTATTCGGTGGTGAATATCCCGTACGGCTCGATTATGGCAAGTATGACCCGCGACAACGACGAGGTGCTGATTCTTACCTCGACTCGTATGGTTTGCGCCAATATCGGTCAGATTATCGTTCAGGCCGGCTTCCCAATCGGACTTGCCATTTGCGTTCATTCGGCAATCAACTGGGACCAGGCGATATTTATGGCTATCGGCACCATTCCGGCATTCATTATTCTGCCGTTGCTGCCTGCTTTGAAGAAGCTGTTTGGCAAGAAAGGCCTTTATTATCTGCTTCTTTCAATCGGCTTGATTGGTTTCGCCGCATTGTTTGTTATCGGTAAATTCTTCGATGTTCAGAGCTGCGCCACAATTGTCAAGGTGGCAAAGATTATGACTGGCGTTGGTCTGCTTGTCGGCTCGCTGATGTGGGCGCTTGTTCCTGAGGTAATTACCGAGGCCGAGCACCGCACAGGAAACCGTCCGGCGGCTACCGTCAACGCTCTTGCGGGTGTGGCTTTCAAGGCCGGTTTCTCAATTGCAGGCTGGATTACACCGCTGGTTATGGGCTTGATTGGCTTCAACCTTGCAAGCGAGGAGTCGGCTCTGCCGATTGAACCTTCGGCTTGGTTCAAAGTTACTTGCATATTCGCACTTGTCGGTTTTGTTCTCTTGACACTTTGCTTCCTTGGCAGCAAGGAGAATATCACCACAACACCCGAAAAACCTGTTTCGTTCGGCGATATGTGGCGTGAGTTCAAGGCGAACAAATGCCTTCAACTGGTTCTTGGAATCTTCGTTGTTGTGTTCCTGGCGTCGTTTATCAGCGCACCTGTAAATGCTTATTACACAGAGTTGGGCAAGTATTCGGCAACCGCGCAAAATGCGATTTTGATTTTCACTACCATTATTCCGGCAGCGCTTTTGGTTCTTGTGGCTTACTTGATTAAGAAGTATCCGCTTACCGACGAGCGTCTTGACGAGATGAGCCGCGAAATCGAAGCTCGCGCAAAAGCATAATGAATTGAAACTTGAAGACGGGAGGGAAGCTGCCCTTCCGTCTTTTTTAATATTATTTATATGAATATCAGACTATTATCGATTGCGGCTGTTGCGGCGGCTCTTGTTAGCTGCGGCGGCAATGGCGGCAATCAGCAAAGCAACCTTTCTGCGCAGTGCAACTGCCCCGACAATGGTAAACCCACTATGCGTCAGGCATTTGACGGCAAGTTTCTGTTGGGCGCGGCAGTCAATATCCGTCAGGTGAAAAGCGACGACCCGAAAATCCAATGCGTCATTCGCGACCAATTCAGCGCGCTTGTGCCCGAAAACTGTATGAAACCGGAGGAGATTCACCCCAAAAAGGACCTTTACGACTGGCGTGACGCCGATGCTCTTGTCGAGCTGGCGCAGCGCAACGGTCAGGCTGTTACGGGCCACTGCCTTGTTTGGCACTCGCAACTGCCTTACTGGTTCTTTAAGGACGATTTGGGCCAACAGGTTACAAAAGAGGAACTTATCAGCCGTATGAAGGAGCACATTACCGCTGTGGTGTCGCGCTACAAAGGCAAAATCAAGGGCTGGGACGTTGTGAATGAGGCACTTCTCGACAACGGCGAGTTGCGTCCGACGCAGTTCTACCGCATTATCGGCCCCGATTATATCAAGATGGCGTTCCAATTCGCTCACGAGGCTGACCCTGACTGCGAACTCTATTACAACGACTACGGAATGGACAACCCGTCGAAGCGTGAGGGCGCAATCCGTCTGGTGCGCGAGCTGAAGGCCGCCGGCTGCCGTGTCGATGGCATTGGAATGCAGTCGCACGTGGCTTTCGACACCAATCTTGAGGAGTATGAAAAGAGCATTGAGGCCTATGCCGCTGAAGGTGTGAAAGTTATGGTTACAGAACTCGATTTGAGCGTTCTGCCTTGGCCACGTGGCAATTATGGCGCTGCCGTTGAGACTAACTTCGAGTATATGAAGGAGATGAACCCGTACACTGACAGTCTGCCGGCCGCCAAGGCGCAGGAGCAGACCGATTTCTTTGTCAAACTTTTCAAAATCTACCTGAAGCACGCTGACAAAATCGACCGCGTAACCTTCTGGGGCCTGACCGACGCCGACAGTTGGAAGAATGGCTGGCCGATGCCTGGCCGCACCGACTATCCGTTGGCTATCGACCGCAACTATCAGCCGAAACCGTTTGTTGATGCGATTATCAAACTGGCGATGGAGAATTGATAATTAGGAGGTAGGATTTAGGATTTTTGAATTACGAATTACGAGTTACGAACAATAACACCTAACACCCAACACCTAATACCAAAGAATTCATTATATCATTAATAACCAAAAACTTAAAACAATGAGCAAAAAACGTTATTTATTTCCAGCCGATTATATGGCTGACCCTGCCGTTCACGTGTTCAATGGCAAGTTGTTCATTTACCCCAGCCACGATTGGGAGGCAGGTGCCGAGGAAGACGACGATGGCGGCCATTTCCAGATGAAAGACTACCACGCACTCTCGATTGACGGCGACCCGATGACGGGCAAAGTCAACGACCATGGTGTTATTTTCGATGTGGAAGATGTGCATTGGGCTGAAAAACAGCTGTGGGACAGCGACGTTGTGGAGAAAAACGGCAAGTACTACTACGTTTTCTCAGGCAAAGGATACGATGGCGTGTTCCGTCTTGGCGTGGCAGTAGCCGACAAACCGGAAGGCCCGTTCAAGCCGCAACCGCAGCCAATTCGCGGTTCGTTCTCTATCGACCCTTGCGTGTTCAAAGATGATGACGGCACCATTTACACCTATTTCGGCGGACTTTGGGGCGGTCAGCTTCAGTGGTGGCAACCATTTGCACCGGGCTTCGAGCCGATTCACGGCAAGCACGGCGACAATAATGGTCTTGTTGATATGGGAGCAGAGCCGACACGTAACGGCGAGCTCTTTGCAAAACCCGATATGCCGGCCCTTCCGAGCTTTGTGGTTAAGATGAGCGACGATATGTTGCAGTTTGCCGAAGCACCACGCCGTGTTGTTATCCTTGGTCAGGACGGCAAACCGCTCAAGGCAGGTGACCCGCACCGTTTCTTTGAGGCTTCGTGGATGCACAAATACAACGGCAAGTACTATTTCTCGTACTCAACTGGCGACAGCCACTTCCTTTGCTATGCAATCGGTGACAATCCGTACGGACCGTTCACCTATCAGGGTGTGGTTATGACACCGGTTGTTGGCTGGACCACTCACCACGCCATTGCCGAGTTCAAAGGCAAGTGGTATCTGTTCCACCACGATTGCGTTCCGTCGAACGACAAGACTTGGCTTCGCTCACTCAAAGTTTGCGAGCTGGAGTACGATGCCAACGGCAAAATCAAGACTATCGAAGGAATTGACAAGTAGAGATTTCGATTGTACTTATAGTAAAGAGCCCGTCGTTTTGGCGGGCTCTGTTTTTTTATATTTCCTAAATTCTTAACTTACTTCGTCCACCCGTTCATCCGAAGCCATTTCTCGCAGGCGTCGTGCCAGAACGATTGTGTCTCGTTGGGTTTGGCGCGTAGACCGTGGTCGCCGCGGGCGTAAAGGTGCAACTCGCACTCAACGCCTTTTTCGCGCATCGCGTTGGCGTAACTTATACTGTTTGAGTAAGGAACAAGGTTGTCGTCGAGAGCGTGAACCAAGAATGCTGGCGGCGTTTCCTTTGTAACCTGTTTCTCGCTCGAGAAGCGGTCGGTCAAGGCTTGGTCGGCGTCAAGGCCGATGAGAGCCTCGCGCGAGCCCTCGTGAGTGAACGATGGTTCCATTGTGATTACCGGATAGACGAGCACCGAGAAATCGGGCCTTGCGCTCACATTTTCAGCGGTTTTGTACACCTCGTCGTTGAAATGAGTCGATGCCACCGAAGCCAGATGGCCGCCAGCCGAGAAGCCCATAATGCCGATGTGGTCGGGGTTGATGCCGTACTCTTTGGCGTGGCTGCGGACATAGCGGACAGCCTGTTGAGCGTCTTGCAGCGGGGCGTCGCAGCGTTTTTCCATAAACTCGTCTTTGGGCAGACGGTAGCGCAAAACAAACGCCGAAATGCCGATTGAGTTGAGCCAAGTTGCCTGGCTGACGCCTTCAAAAGTGTATGTCAGGCCGGCATATCCGCCGCCAGGGCAGACAACAATGGCCGTACCCGTCGGGTTCTCGTCGGCCGGATAGTAGGCTATTGACGGCACCTTGACATCGCGCGCAAAAAATGCGTTTGTGCCAACCTCATCAGGTTTGTTTTCATCGACATTCTTGGCGCCCGGGATTTTTCCATCCCAAAGTTTGATGATTTTTTGCGGCTCTTTTGGTGCCGGCATTCCCGGAAATTGTGCGTTTGCCGTTTGTGCGGCACTGATTGTAATGCAAGTAGCCATTGCAGCTACCGATAAAATTCTAACTTTCATTTTGTTGTAGTATTAGTGTGTTAGTGTTAGCATTAGTGTCAGTGTTTGTGTTATGGTTTAATTGCTTTCGCGATAACTTCTGCCATATAAGCCGCACCGGGTTCGTCAGGGTGGATGCCGTCAACAGCAAAATACTCTTGTTTGTCGGCTAATGCGGTGTGCAAATCGATGATTTCCAAATTGTTGGTTTTAGCAAGTTCGGTCACAATAGGAATCACGCCAGCCACAATCGTCGAGTCGTTGATGTCCCAAGCCTTGCTAAAAGCGGGTGCCGGCGTGCAGACAAAGATTTTCGGGTTGCGCCCATCGGATTTTAGTGTGTCGATAAGCGATTGATAATCAGATTTGAATCGGTCAGCATTCCAGTTTTGCGGTTTGGTGTCGTTGGTGCCGAGTTTGATAACCACAATGTCGGCGTTAAGCGCCAAAGCGTTCGAAAATTCCTTGCAAATCCAATACGGGAAATCGCCTTTTTTTTGAAGCGTGGTGGCGCTTCGGCCGCAGTTTTGCACGTTGTAGCCGTTGCCCAAAATCTGGTTCAAAACCACCGGATAGCCGTCCTCGCTCTGAATGGCGATACCGTGGCCCTCGGTAATGCTGTCGCCGATGCAGGCAACTTTAATCGGCTCGTTGCTGCCGCACGCCGCAAGCATAGTGGCGGCCAATGCTGCAAATAAAATGTTGTGTTTCATATTGTTGAGATTTTTATCGATGTTTAAAATCAATTCAAAGATATTAATTTTTTGCCGCAAAAAAGGCGATTTTCTGTAACACGCCTTATATTTGTCTTTCAAAATCAATAATTATGATTGAAACGATACCATTCATAAAAAACACCGACAGCGGCAATTTCTTTCTGTTGGCCGGACCTTGCGTTGTTGAGGGCGAGGAGATGCTTTTCAAAACTGCCGAAACCATTAAACGAATAACCGATAAGTTGCTGATACCGTTCGTGTTCAAGGCTTCGTACCGCAAGGCTAACCGCAGCCGCATCGACAGTTTCACCGGCATTGGCGACCGTGAAGCGTTGGAGCTTCTTGGCCGTGTCCGCACCGATTTGCAAGTGCCCGTTGTCACCGATATCCATTCTGCCGACGAGGCCGCAATGGCTGCCGAATATGTTGACATTCTGCAAATTCCGGCATTTCTCTGTCGTCAGACCGATTTGCTCGAAGCCGCGGCAAAAACCGGCAAGATTGTCAACATAAAGAAGGGACAGTTCCTATCGCCGGAGGCCATGCGGTTTGCGGCTCAGAAGGTTGTAGATAGCGGCAATCCTCGTGTAATGCTCACCGACCGCGGCACAATGTTCGGTTACGGTGATTTGATTATCGATTATCGCGGAATACCTGAAATGCAGAAATTTGGCTATCCGGTGGTGCTCGACATCACACATTCGCTTCAGCAACCCAATCAGGCTTCTGGCGTAACTGGCGGTCGTCCCGATTTGATTGAGACCGTTGCCAAAGCCGGTATTGCCGTAGGTGTCGACGGTATATTCCTTGAGACGCACCCTAACCCGGCGGTTGCGAAATCGGATGGCGCCAATATGCTGAAACTCGATTATCTTGAAGATTTACTGCAAAAACTTGTTGCGATACGAAAGGTCGTGACGGCCTTTTAATCCGAAGGCATTTAGTTCGCAGATTTTATCAATTCGCTATAGGCGTCTTTCAGTATCTTTATATCAAAGCCCTGATTGTTAAAGTGTTGCTTTAGCAAGTCGCTGAATTGGTATGCTATGCCGCCGACAAATCCCAATGGTAAATCGGTGCGGTTCAGTATTTTGATGTGCTTTTGGTCAAAATCGGCAATTCCGTTGGCAACAATTGCTTTAATCTGTTCGTTATCAATATTTTCGCTGATAAACGGAACATAACTTGCCAACAGGCTGTTGGGGGAGGCTGACATATATATATTATGTATCAAAGCTGATGGTGTCGATTTGGCGAAATTCCAGAATTTGCGGCAAATATCTTCTGCCAACTCGTTCCGTAACACTTTTTGTATCAACATTTTCCCGAGATAAGCGCCGCTACCTTCGTCGCCTAAAAGATAGCCTAACGACGGCGCCTGAAGCAACATTTCGTTTCCGTTGTAAACTCCGGCCGAAGCGCCTGTCCCTAAAATGGCGGCAATGCCTTGCCTGTGGCCGAACAGAGCTATTGCGGCACCTTCCAAATCGGAGCAAACTTTTATTTCGGCGTTGGCAAAAACCTTACATAATGAGGCGCGCACCAGCTCCTGATTTTGCTGATTTCCGCATCCGGCGCCAAAGTAAAGCACCGATTCAACTTCATTCTCAGCAACTTCGGCAATGGCTTGCGCTATTCCCAGCAATCCGTCGGTATGTCCGCAGTTTGGGTTAAATCCGATAGTCTCTATCGTGCGTGTCCGATTGCCCGTCAGCCCCCATTTACACTTGGTTCCGCCGGCTTCAACAATGATTTTCATTTTAGTTTGCACTCCTTCTTTTTCTGCAAAAATAACTTACTTGAGCAATTAGAAGTGCCTTGAAACACAGATTTTTCCAACGAAAAACATCTTTTTTCGCATAGTCGCGGAAAAGTTTGGTATGCTTTTTGCATTTTCTTCGGCAACTAAAAACAAATTATATGTTAACATTTGTTGAATTTTTCGAAAAATCAATCAAAAACAACTGGGACCTGCCAGCACTCAGCAACTATCGCGAAGAGCCGCTCACATATGGCCAAGTCGGTAAAATGATTAAGAAAATGCACCGTGCTTATGCTGCGTGCGAAATTACCGACGGACAGAAAATTGTGCAGATTGGTCGCAACAATGTCAATTGGGCTGTAACTTACTTGGCTACAGTATCATACGGTACGGTTTCGGTTCCATTGCTTCAAGATTTTTCGATTTCTGATGTCGAGAATACAGTAAACCATTCCGATGCCATTTTGATGTTTGTTTCCGACAACATCTTCAACAAAATGGATATTGCTAAATTCCCGAAAATCAGAGGTTTTATCTCTCTTGACGATTTCAGAATTCTTCATACAACAGATAAAAAAGTTGAGGAGGCTTTCGCCGATTTTATGCTCAACGATGTTGATGTTGACAAAGACAGTTTCCGTTTGAACCACATATTGCCCGATGTTTTGGCTACAATCAGCTATACATCAGGCACTTCGGGCCACTCAAAAGGTGTGATGCTGACTCACGGCAACTATGCGACAAACGTTGAGTTCGGTACTGAGGTTATTCCGTTCAAAGTGGGCGACAGAGTGGTTTCGTTCCTGCCGTTGGCACACGCCTACGGACTGGCATTCGAGTTCCTTACTGAATTTGCCTGCGGTTGCCACATCACTTTCTTGGTTAAGATGCCTTCGCCACAAGTTTTGGTTCAGGCTTTTGCCGAAATCAGACCACGGTTGGTTGTTGTTGTTCCGCTGATTATCGAGAAGATTTACAAAGCAAAGATAAAACCGGCTATCAGCAAGGGCTTGCCGAAATTCTTATTGAGTGTTCCGGGCTTGCGTCGCATTGTTTACAACAAGGTTCGCAAAGAGCTTGAAGATGCATTCGGCAACAATTTCTACGAGCTGATTATCGGTGGTGCGGCTTTGAACAAAGAGGTGGAGAGCTTCCTGAACCGCATCGGCTTCCGTTACACTGTTGGTTACGGAATGACCGAGTGTGCGCCAATCATCACTTACGCACCATGGGATACAGCCCGCAAGTTCAGCTGCGGTTATCCAATCCGTCGTTGCCAAATCCGCATTGATAGTCCTGACCCAATGCATATTGAAGGCGAAGTTCTGGTTAAGGGAACCAACGTGATGATGGGCTATTACAAGAATCCTGAGGCTACCGCCGCCACTTTTGATGAAGACGGCTGGCTGAAAACGGGTGACACCGGTACTATCTCGGCTGATGGTTATCTGACATTGAAAGGCCGCTGCAAGAATATGATTTTGGGCGCTTCTGGTCAGAATATCTATCCAGAAGAGATTGAAACACAATTAAATAGCTTGCCATATGTAATGGAGTCGTTGGTTGTTGAACGCGCCGGCAAACTGCACGCGCTCATCGTTCCCGACCTTGAAAAAGCTGAAAAAGACGGACTTACGCTGGAGACAGTTATGGCAGAATTCGAGAAAAATCAAAAAGAATTGAACAAACAAATGCCGAACTATATGGCTATCTCGAAAATCGAGCTTCAGAACGAAGAGTTTGTCAAAACACCGAAAAAGAGTATAAAACGTTATTTATACAATTGATTTATAATGGTTAAACATAAGAAAAAAGAGGCCAAAAGCCTCTTTTTTTATGCTTGACGATTTTCAGCTCCATTCGGAAACGTTTGGATTTTTTTTGCGTTTACGTTTTAGTGTCATCGTCAGTGTCAGTGTTCGAAATTGTGCTATCTTTGAGAAACATTTAAAACATTACACAATGGCTATTATCCAACACAACGGGCAGTTTACAATGCCACAACTTGCCTACGGCGCTGCCGATTTGGCGCCGGTCATCAGCGGCGAGACGTTTGAGTACCACTACGGCAAGCACTTGCAAGCCTACGTCAACAACCTGAATGCGGCTCTGCCGGGCAGCGGATTCGAGAATTCGACGCTCGAAGATATTGTAAAGAAATCGGACGGCGGAATATTCAACAATGCCGGTCAGGTTCTGAACCATACACTTTATTTCCAGCAATTTAAGGCGCCAACCGAAGGCAACGCACCGACCGGAAAAATAGCCGCCGCCATAGACAGCGCGTTCGGCAGTTTCGATAAGTTCAAAGCCGAATTCGAGGCTAAAGGCGTGTCGTGGTTCGGTTCGGGTTGGGTTTGGCTCTCGGCCGACAGCAACGGGCAACTTGTTATCACTCAGAACAAAAACGCCGACAATCCGGTAACCGCCAATCTGCGGCCGCTTCTCACCTTCGACGTTTGGGAGCACGCCTATTATATCGACTACCGCAACGCCCGCGCCGCCCACCTGAAAGCGCTCTGGAGCATTATCGATTGGAAGGTAGTTGAAGAGAGGTTTTAAATTTTGGTGTTGGGGGTTAGGTGT
>JAFZKK010000027.1 GCA_017551905.1 Salinivirgaceae bacterium | reverse complement strand
CACGCACTGGCGAGGAAAATGTCACTTACGAGAAAATCAAGCAGACGCTTCTTGATTTGAAAATACCTGAAAATCAGATTCGTATTAAAACTGCCGACATCAATGAGATAAAAGACGAGGATTTGCTTTCGCCCCAATGCCCTGTGCGCTACATTATTACTGTTAACGCGCTGAAAGAAGGCTGGGACTGCCCATTTGCCTACGTATTGGCTTCGCTGGCCGATAAGAGTTCGGCGGTTGATGTGGAGCAGATTCTTGGCCGTGTGCTTCGTCTGCCGTGGGTACGGCGCAACAATAACGCTATGCTCAATATGAGTTATGTGCTTACGGCCTCGAACAAGTTCCTCGATACGCTCGACAACATTGTAAAAGGCTTGACTCGTGCAGGTTTCAGCGAGAAAGATTACCGTATGGCCGAACCCGAAAAGCCGAAACAAGAAAGTCAAAATGATATTCAAGTAGTGCAACACGAACTTGATTTTGACAATAAACAAAAAGATATTCCGCCAATTACAGATGATGATTTCGACGCGAGCAAAATAAAATTCGCACCTGTTGTTGAGGCAGATACACAGGGCTCTGATAAAAAAGAAGTCGCTTACAGTGCTGAAAAACCCTCATTAACAGAAGAAATAAATAGCGATGTTGCTGAAATAGAGCGGCTTGTTAAAGTGGAAGTCGAGAAAGAGGCTGCGGTTGAAGCAACTGCGGCAAAACAAGAAAGAGAAAACGTTCCTAACGAATTGGAGAAACAAGTGAAAACCTACAAAATGAAAGATGTTTTCAGCGAGTCGGCTAAATCGCTGAAACTGCCGCAGTTTATGAGCGAAGATAAGTCGCAGGAATTGACAGGCAATTTGTTTGTCGAACTTCACGAAAGCGCCCTTTTTGAGTCGGAAATGCTTTTGCGCGACTTCAAATTGGGAAGCGAGGATTCAAACATCAATTTCGATAGCATTGAAACATCATTGTACCGCGTCGATTTGGACGAGCACAACAATTATTTGCCAACATATCTGAAAATTGAAGGCAGTGTTCACGAAGATATTGTCAACTACATCCTCGACCCGAAACAGAAAGACAACCGTGTAAAAAATTGCACCTACAGGCTCAAAAACATTATTGGCAAAATGTATCCGATTCCCGACAAGGAAATTGAACTGTATATCAGTCACGTATTGGAGCGTTTCACCGATGAGCAGTTCACTGACCTGATGAACCACGAATATTCGTATGCCGACAAAATCAAAGAGAAAATCAAACAGTTAGGTGAAAGTTTTAAAGAAAAACAGTTTAAAAATATGGTTGATAAAGATTTGGTTTTCACCGCTGACAACTGGACTTTGCCAACCGAAATTCTGCCGACCAAAACCATTTCAGGAATTCCGAAATCGCTCTACGAGAAAGAAGGCGACATCGATGGTTTTGAGCGCGAGGTAATCAACGATGTTGCAAACCTCGAAAACGTAGAATTTTGGACCCGCAATCTCGAACGTGGTAAGGGGTTCTGTATCAACGGATTCATCAACCATTATCCCGATTTTATTATCAAGACCAAGAAGGGCAAGATTGTGATTTTGGAAACCAAAGGCGACCATCTCGATGCCGAAAAGAAAATCTATCTCGGCAACCTATGGGCAAGCAAAGCGGGCAACAATTACCGTTACTGTTTGGTTTACAAGAATCGCGAAGTTGAAGGTGCTTACACAAAAACCGATTTTATAGACAAATTAAAAGGGTGGTAATCAGAATTTAATAATGTTAATTCATTGATAATGAGGGTAGAGACGTCATATTATGGCGTCTCTACGTGTTTTGTGGCGTAAATTATTGATAATGTGTGTGGTAGAGACGATGTGCACATCGTCTCTACATCGTTTAATTCAATTTCAATTCGGATTCATTTGGTTAGCAACAAAAATCAGTCCTGAAAGGACGGCATAACACAGCCGTGGGTGTAAACCCACGGGAACGGCGCGCGCCGTGGCACGAATCCTGAATGGGTGATACAAATTGCAAACCGATTGTGCCACCCCGTTGGGGTTCAAATGGAATAATGGCATTGTTTAACAGGGGTTCACACCCCTGCCTGTGATATGTCACGCCTTCGGCGTTTTTTTTGGTTCTAACCAAACTTATCCAAATTGAATCCAAAGATTGTGTTAGGTTAAGTTTGGGTTGATTTGGTTAGAAATAATTAAAAATCAATTTTTTATAAATTTTCTTTCAGATTTTCTAATAATTTTTCGCGTCAGCGATAACCCACATAAAAAACGCTTGCGTTTTAAAATTTCCGTTCCCGATAGCCATCGGGACGCGTGTTCCGTGGTCAAAAAAATCAATCTTCAAAAAAATAATAACCTACCAATCTACTATGTTGGTAGAATAAAAATCTACAGGCAGGTCAGTTTAGGTGGGTTTTGCGGTGGGTTTATTCTGTGAAATCGAAAATCGTAGAGATATATTCTGAATTATGCAAATTGTTTGGTGGATAATTCCAAACATTGCACTTTTGCATCGTCAAAAATGAGACGAGAAAATGAAACTGATAACGACAATGGAAATGACAAGACGAATGCGAATGTGTTGCTGTTGCAGCAAGTGAGGAGAACGGAAGCGGCTAATGGCGCCGCGCGGATAAATGGCCATTGACTGATACTTAACAATTTCTTATACAATACTTTAAAAACGAAACAAAATGAAAAAGATATTATATACAATAGCATTGATTTTGGGGCTGCAAGTGAGCCTGACAGCGCAAGAGAACGAGAAAGTGGCAATCCGTGTGCCGAATTTTGCACGGCCGCTGGTCGAGAAGTGGGTGGCTGAATATCAGAAGGTTAACTCTGGCGTTGATTTCCAATTTGTTACAGCAAAATCACAAGACACCGACAACACCATTCAGTTCACAACCGACGGCGGCGCCGTTTACATTGCGCGCTACGCTGTGCTGCCTATCACGGCACACGAGTCGCAGGCACAGCAACTGATTGGCACACATAAACTTAACGCCAAACGGCTGAAAACTTTGTTCTTCGTTGACGAGGATTTGGACGACGACGAGGCCGACACCAAAGAGGTGCTGCACGTTTACACGGGCAACGGCCAACAGTCGGTTTCGCGGGTTTACGCATCGCATTTCAAACAGACGGCGAGCGACTACAAAGGCAAGAAGATTGCTGGCGACGACAGTTTCCTGAACACGGCCGTCAGCCGCGACCCGCTGGGCGTGACAGTGAACACGCTCTCGAACATTGCCGACCTGAACAGCCGCCAACTGAAGCCCGAACTGGCTTTGCTGCCGCTCGACGTTGACAAGGAGAGCCGTCAGATTTTGAGCGAAGGACAACTCGACGCTATCATCAACTTGCTGGAACAGAGGAGTTTCGACGAGATTCCCGTTGGCAAGGTGGGGTTGACATACAACCGCAACAATGCCCGCGTCAACGACTTTGTGCAGTGGATAATGGCCTACGGCATCCAATATGTGCACGAGTACGGGTTGCTCGAACTTCCGAAAAAGGAACTGACAGCACAACTTCACAAGGCAGAATAATTGCCTGAATCTGAACAGATTACCATTCGATTTTAGCCATAGTTTGAGTTATTAAATGGATTGGGTACGGGCCTTTGCGCCCGACCCCTTCAGGGGGAGTATTGCATCTATGAAAAAGTTGATAATCATAATATTAGCATTTATTTTGACCATCGCAGCGGAAGCGCAGACAGCCACCATCACAGGCCGCGTGACCGACGCCGCTAACGGCGAGCCGCTTCCTGGCGCCACCGTGGTGCCAACAACGGGCAGCGAAACTGGCACAGTGACTGACCTTGACGGCAATTTCACACTCAAAACCCGCGTCAAACTGCCGCTCACGTTGAAAGTTCATTATGTGGGTTACCGCGAGCAGGAGATTGACGTTTACGACGAGTCGGAATCGGTTGAAATTCAACTGAATGAGAACGTCAACAAGTTGGGCGAGGTGGTGATTGTGGGCTACGGCACGCAAAAACGCACCCAACTGACGGGCAGCGTTGTCACGGTCAGGGCCGACGTCATCGGGCAGTCGCAATCGGCAACGCTCGACGGCGCTTTGAGCGGACAGGTGGCGGGGCTGCACGTTACGGCAAGCAGCGGTCAGCCTGGCGCCGACAGCCAAATCCGCATCCGCGGCGGCAACTCGGTGAACGCAAGCAACGAGCCGCTCTATGTGATTGACGGCTTCATCTACTTCAAAGACGCGGCCAACAACGGCACGGGCTTGAGCGGCATCGACGGAAGTCTGAACCCGCTGGCAACCATCAACCCGAACGACATTGAGAGCGTTGAGGTGCTGAAAGACGTGTCGGCGACGGCCATCTACGGCTCGCGCGGCGCCAACGGAGTCATTCTGGTAACGACAAAACAGGGCAAGGCTGGCGACAAATCGGCGCACATCAACTACACCTACAATATCGGCGCAAGCCGCATCAGCAAACGGCTGGAGTTGCTTACGGCATCGGAGTGGGCGCAGTTTCAGAAAGATTATTTCAGCAACAAGGGCGGCTACACCGACGCGGAGATTGCGGCTCTCGGTCAGGGCACCGACTGGCAGGACGCCGTTCTGCGTACAGCCATCCAACAGAGCCACGAGTTGAGCATCACGGGCGCTGGCGAAAAGAACCGCTACGCCTTCTCGGCAAGCCATACGAATCAGGACGGCATCTTGCTAAACTCTGGTTTTCAGCGATATAACTTCCATACAAATGTTGAGTGGGAACTGAAGGCGAACCTACGTTTCGGGGTGAACGCCACCTACGGACGCTCGCGCCAGCAGGGCCTGACAACGAGCGAGGAGCAAGTTTTCAACTCGTCGCCGTTCTCGGCTGGAATCACCAACAGTTTTGTCTATGCGTTGCTTATGCCGCCTGTGATTGAGGTTTACAAAGCCGACGGCTCGTTCAACTTCACGAACCCTTACGAGTACGCCTATTTTGCCATCGGCGACCACGCGGCCAACCCTGTTTACGACCTTCGCGAGAGCGTGGCCGAAAACGTGAACAACTACTTGCTCTCGAACGTTTGGACGAGTTACCGCATTGGCAATCTGGTACTTAAGGCGACGGCCGGTTTGAACAGCGAGAAACTTACTCAAAACTACTTCTCGGGCGCCTACACGTCGCTGGGCCTTGCCACTCAAGGCATTGGCGGCACAGGCAACCGTCAGACCGACGTCTGGCAGCAAGAGTACACCGCCACTTACAGCAAGGAAATCAACGGGTTACACGAGTTCGACGCCTTGGCGGGATTCACTCGCCAAAGCACAACATCGACCTTCAGCGCCATCCGCACCAACCATTACACCAACGAGTCGCTGAAACAGTACAATCTGGGCGACGGCTCGGGCATCTACACGCCGCAGACGGGCATTTCGGAATCGACACTCAACTCGCTCATTGCGCGTGTAAACTACACATTGTTAAGTCGATACAATCTGACAGCGACTTTCCGCGCCGACAATTCGAGCCGATTCTCGAAGAATCACCGTTGGGGCTATTTCCCATCGCTCGGCGTGTCGTGGAACATTGATAAAGAGGACTTTTTCGACGGTTTCACAAACATCGACTACCTGAAACTGCGCCTTTCGGCTGGTTTGGTGGGCAATCAGGAAATCAGCGATTACGCCTTCACAACAAGTTATGCGACAGGCTCTTACGGCGGCTCGTCGAGCTATGCGAAGAAGAACACCGCCAACGACAATCTGAAATGGGAGACAACCGTGTCGTACAACGCGGGCATCGACCTTGGCCTGAACCAAAACCGCCTGAACTTTGTTTTCGACGCTTACTATAAGAAAACCAACGACTTACTACTTGTGGTGCCTGTGGGTTTTGCAAGCGGCGTGACGCAACAGTTGCAGAACGTGGGCAACGTGGTGAACAAGGGTGTGGAGTTGAGCGTGAACGCCAACCTTATTCAGCGCAAGAAGATACAGTGGACGGCTGGCGCCAACGTGGCACTTAACCGCAACACTATCAGCAATATGGGCGCAACCAACGACGTGATTCAGGGTTCCGACAAGCAACAGATTCTGCGCAAAGGCGAGCCGCTGGGAGCCTTCTACGGTCTGCGTTTCGAGGGGATTGTGCAAACGGGCGAGGACGTGAGCAAACTGCCGACAGTGAACGGACAGACGCCCAAACCTGGTGACCTGAAATATGCCGACACCGACGGCAACGGCCGCATCGACGGCAACGACCGCGTGATTCTGGGCAGCACCCAACCCGCTGTGGTTTACGGCTTCTCGTCGCAGTTCAACTATCGCGGTTTCGACGCTTCGGTCACATTTGCAGGCAGTTACGGCAACAAACTCTACAACGCGCTGGGCCGCCGACTGGAACAGACGGGCGACTCGTACAACGTGCTCTCGACCGTGAAAGACTCGTGGACACCCGAACACGGCGGCAACACTCTGCCGCTGGCATCGAACGCACGGCCGTTCTCGTACATCGACAGCCGCTACGTGCAGAGCGCTGGCTACCTGAAACTGCGCAACCTGACCATCGGCTACCGCTTGCAACTGCCAAAGGACTCGCCCGTGGGCGTGCGCTTCTACGCCACAGGCAGCAACCTTCTCACCCTGACGCGCTACAAGGGCTACGACCCCGAAGTGAGCGGCGGCACCGACAGCGGTGTCTATCCCGCATCGCGGACGGTTACGGCGGGGGTGAACATAACGTTGTAATGGAAATATGTAGGGACGCGATTCATCGCGTCCGCTGCAACCGAAATAAAACAGAATGTATAACTATTTAAAATATTAGAAATCAAGGAAATGAAAAATGTTAAATGTGAATCAAGGGTTAAGAATTCGGGATTCAAGGAAGAGGTTTGAAAAACTTAAAAAGAGAAAGCAAAGTTTAATGAGTGCCGCTTCGCGGGAAATTGTAAGAAAATTATATTAAAAATTTATAAAAAATTGATTATTAAAATTTTATACAAAATTTTTTAAAAATTTCCGCCCGACAGGGCGCTCGAAAATAAATCTTATTAAAAAACAATAAATCAATCATTTAAAAACAATTTAAAGAATAGGAGATTAGAAATTATGAGAAAGAGAAATTATATTTTCGGTGCAGCGCTCGCAGCTGCGGTTTTGACAGGTTTCGTATCGTGCAACGATAAGGAAGACGACGACAACCAAATCGATTTGAACAACGTGGTGCAGGACGACGCGAGCGCAGTTTCGCTTGTGAACGGCGTTTACAGCCACTGGCAGCCGCTTTCGTCATCGTTCTCGTTCATCATCGAACTTAACTCGAACAAACTCATATCGTTTGAGGGCGAAGAGGGCGAGGCTGGCCCCGTGAACAGCCGCTTTGAGCAAGAGCCGACAACGTGGTATCAGATTAAGATTTTCAACCACTTGTTTTTGGGCATTGCACAGGACAACGAGGCCATTACAACGCTCAACAACTCGCTGAAAGCAAAAAAGATAACCCAACAGGGCTACAACGCAGCCGTGGGCAAGGCTAAATTCCTTCGCGCTTTAGCTTATCTGAAACTGACGCAACTTTGGGGCGAGGTTCCTGTGTTCACCGAAGAGGGCGGCTCAACCACAGAGCGTCAACCGATTGACAATGTCTTTGAACAGATTGTGAAAGACCTGACCGCTGCCGAAGAGTTGCTACTCGACTACAACGGCGACCCCCGCGTGCCGTCGAAACAGGCTGCTCAAGGTCTGCTGGCCCGCGCCTATTTAGTTTGGGGCGACAATCCGCTGTCGCAGGCTGAAGTTGAGGCTATCGCGGCAACGCAAACCGACCCCGCCTTCACCAAAAACGACGCCCGTCTTGAGAAGGCTGTTGAGTATGCCGACAAGGTGATTTCGAGCGGCAAACTGGCTCTCGACCCCGAATACAACAAACTCTGGGGACGCGAGTATGAGAGCAACAAGCGCGGCACCAACGAGCACCTGTTCACCATTGCCCACGACGGCGACAAGAACGACGCTCAAGGCAACCACCAAACACACTGCTCGTGGACATTCCCGTACCAAAACGGTGAGCACGACAACGGCTATGCGCAGAACCACACCGAAGTGGCCGACGACAATCTGTACGACGATTGGAAGACCGAATATCCGAACGATAAACGCTTGGCAGAGACCTACTTCACACAGATTGTGAACCCCGAAACAGGCAAGACTCACACTTATTATTCGCCAATCTACACGCCAATCAACGGCAAGGGCGTTGACCAAAGTTACGAGAACGCCGAAAATCTTGAAATCACACAGAACTCGGTTGACCGCATTGAAATCCGTTACGCCGAAGTGCTGCTGATTAAGGCCGAAGCGCTTGTGCAACTTGGCCGCAACAGCGAGGCCGCCGAACCGTTCAACCAACTGCGCACCCGCGCTGGAATCGAGACCGTGACCGCCCCGACATTTGACCAAATCAAGCGCGAGTGGGACTACGAGTTCACCTACGAGCAATTCTCGGCGCTCAACAGTTACCGTTGGAAAGATTTGATTTCGTCGGTTCAGAAAGTGAAGAACTACAAGCATTTTGCCGACGATTGGAAGACCAGTCTTGGCCAGACCTACACCGCCGACCAGGAGGCTTACTTCACCAAAACCCACAACCACCTTGTTGCCAAATACAACAACGTGCGCGGCAAGCACTATCGCCAGCCAATTCCGTCGGGTTTGTCGGGTGAGCCGCTTGGAATTGCGCAAAACCCTGGATATTAATTGAATTAGGTGCATTTTTATCAGCAAGGCAAGGTGCACAGTAAAATGTGCACCAGCCTTTAACTGATTCTTTAATAACAATTTAAAACCATTATCGAGTATGAGAAAATTTACAAGAATATATTTATTAGTCATTTTCGCTCTTGCGGGCATAGCGGGCTTTACCGCGTGCAGCGAGGACGACGACGAGCCTTTCACAATCAAATCGATAGAAGGCGAATTTGTAGGTTCGGCAACAGGCACAATGGTTTTCATTTCGCAAACAGGCGAGCGTTCGAGTCAGGACGTTACACCGCAAGGCACTGAAACTGCCACAGTTACAGTCAACGACGACGGTAGTTTGATAATCAAAGAGCCGACGTTCTTTGTTGGCAAAGGTGCTTATCCAGGAGCCATTGTCCGCGACATTCCGACCGTTTTAGCCGACGAATCCATAACCTTCTCGCTGAAAGATTATGGCAGTATGAACGGCGTTTACACGGTTGCAGGTGACATTTCGGGCGAGTACAAAGACAATAAGTTGGTGCTCGACTACACGTTCCTTCACGCAGGACAATTGGCAGGAACAATCCATTTCGAAGGAACAAGAAAATAGAATTGGCACCCAACACCAATTAAATCAATCAATTAATCGATAATTAAATAATTAGTTTATAGTCTGTGTTTATGAAAACAGTTAGATTTTTGACGATGATTGCGGCAGTGCTGATTGGCGCTGCCCAATCTTCTTGCAACTCGAACGACGACAACGGAGTGCAAGACATTGAGATTCCAGGAGTTACCTTCGACGGCGACATTGACTGCTGCTCGGCCGAAGAGGCACTGCAAGTGTACAAATTCCTTGAGACAGTGAAGATTATCCCCGCTTTGACCACCACCGTCGACGGCCAGTACAACATTTTTGCCTACACCCGCACGGGCGGCTTCCACACAGGTTACAACGACATTTTCTTTGTGGCCACCAAAAAGAAGAACGGCAACTATATCAAAAACTTTGATATTGAGAAGGTTACACCGCTGATGTATATGGTTAAAATGGATATGTACCACAGTACGCCAGTTGGCGGAAGCGTTGGCAGTTTCGACGAGAGCCGTTTGGCCGTCAAGCGCGGTTGGATTTCGTTCCTGATGAACACAAGCGAAAACGGCTCGTGGACACTCTCGTACGACATTGCGGTGCTTGGCTCGAAAGGTGCTGTCAGTGAGCAAGAAATCGAGGTTTCGGCACTGCCCGAAGGACAAGTTTGGCTCAAATCGTTCAAAGTTGGCGACGACGCTTATTTCGTATCGCTTGCCGACCCAACCGATTGGAAGACAGGCGCAAACACCGCCACTGCCTACGTGTCGAAAAAGAGCAAACCGATAACCACGCCGTATGCGCAGGCCACAGAGCAATTCACAATCGAGATTGACCCGCGGATGCCCGATATGGGCAACCACACGTCGCCCGACAACACGCCGCTCACACGCCAATCCGATGGTTCGTATCAAGGCACCGTCAACCTGACGATGACAGGCCTGTGGCGAATCCACCTGACCGTGAAAGACGCTAACGGAAACATTGTTGCAGGCGGTGACACAGAGAACGACGGCTTCAGTTCGCTCTATTGGGATGTAACGATTTGATAATTAGGAATTAGGATTTAGAAATTGAAAGTTGAAAAAGCATAAGGCACAAGGCATAAGTAATTAAAAATGAAGAATTAAAAATTAAAAATGAAATCTGTGTCGTCTGTGTTGTCTGTGCGAAATCAATAATCAAAAATTAACTATCAGCAAATCAAATGCTTATCACCACTTTCATATCGACCATATTGCTCACCGACTCGCTTCCAGAGTTGACACAAGACCTTGACGAGGTTGTAATTGTGTCGACTACGGCGCGGGGCGGAAAGCGCTCTGTCAAAGGACAGACGGCCACTATCGACGAGCATTTGAAGGTGCTGAACAATGTCAATCTTGTGCGGCGCGGCTCGTATGCGTGGGAGCCCGTGGTGAACGGAATGCAGACCGAACGCCTTTCGACCACTATCGACGGAATGAAGATTTTCTACGCCTGCACCGACAAAATGGACCCCGTGACGTCGTATGTCGAGAGTGGCAACTTGCAGAGTATCAGTCTTAACAGCGGACTGAACGGCAATCCGCAGGCCACGGGCAACATTGGCGGCAGTCTCGACCTACGGCTGCGCAAGGCGGGTTTCGACAACACGCCGCTGCACGTCACCGCGTCGGCGGGGCACGAGTGGAACGGCCACGTGCAGGTCTATGGCGCCGACGCCGCTTTGAGCCGTCACCGCGCCTACGCCAATTTCGGCGCCTTCTACCGCAAGGCCGAAGAGTACACGGTTGGTGGCGGCGAGAAGTTGCAATTCTCGCAGTTTCAGAAAGTTAACGTGTTTGCCAACAGCGGTTTGCGTTTGGCCGAAAACGATATGGTTGAGGCAACCGTCATTTTCGACCGCGCCACCGATGTGGGCTATCCCGCTCTGAATATGGACGTTGGCAAGGCCGAAGCCATTATCACGTCGGTCTCGCATAAGCACCTTTTCGGGCTTGCAAGTTGGGAGACAAAGGCTTATTACAACCGCATTGTCCACGAGATGGACGACAGCCACCGCCCCGATGTGCCAATCCGTATGGATATGCCTGGCCGCAGCCGCACTGCGGGACTCTATAGTTTGCTGACAATCAGCCTTGAACGGCACGATGTGGCGCTCAATTACGACCTTTACCACAACCGTCTTTTTGCCGATATGACAATGTATCCTGGGGGCGCCGCGCCAATGTATATGGTCACTTGGCCCGATGTTGGCACCTTCAACACAGGCCTTGCCGCCACCGACAATATCCGTTTGACTGACAGTCAGATGCTGCGTTTTTCGGCCAAAGTCGCGTGGCAGCACCAACGGCTCAACAACGAGGAGGGATACCACGCTCTGCGCGTCTTTTTCCCGTCGATGACCGACCGCTACTATCAGACCACGGCTCGTTTTGCGGCCGCTTGGCAACTCAAGGTCGGCGCCGCCCAACTGTCGGTTGGCGGAGGGTGGGGAAGCCGCGCCCCGACTGTGACGGAGGCCTACGGCTACTACCTGAACAACACCTTCGACCAATACGATTACATTGGCAACCCGACGCTCAAAAACGAGTCGGCCTTCGAGTTGAACGCTTCGGCGCGATGGCAGCCCGCAAGCCGCGTGTCGGCGGGCGTTGAGGGCAATGTGTTCCGATTCTCGAACTACATTATCGGCCGTTTCGAGGAGCGCTTGAGCGCGATGACGGTCGATGCCGAAGGTGTGAAGGTGTACGCCAACACGGGCCACGCCACCATTGCCAACGTTTCGGTTACGGCCGATTGGCAACCGATTGACAATCTGCGGCTTAACGCAAAAGGCGGCTACAGCCTTGGCCGCGATGCCGATGGCGATAATCTGCCGCTTGTGTCGCCCCTGAATTGGCAAACCGACCTGATTTTCAGTCGTCAGCGCTTGCAGGCGCAGGCCACCGTCCGCGGCAACGCCCGTCAAACCAACAACGGCGAAAAATATGGCGAGCAACCCGCGCAGGCTTGGACCGTCGTTGACCTTTCGGCCAACTACGTGCTGCCGCTCAAGCACGGCCAACTGTCGGTGCGTGCGGGCGTTGAGAACCTTCTCGACCGCCATTACGCCACCTACGCCGACTGGAACCACGTACCGCAAAAAGGCCGCAACATTTACCTGAATTTGACTTTTGAACTGTAAAAAAAGGGTGAGAAGGTGAGAAGTTTAGAGTTTAGAAGTTAAGGGGGGAAGAAGTTTAGAAGGTTTAGAAAGTTGAGAATGTTTTTTTTATCTAAACAGCGAAGCGTCTAAACTTCTAAACAGCGAAGCGCCTAAACCTTTACTAAACAGCGAAGCGACTCAACTTTTCCCTAACTTCGATTCACCGATTAAACGATTGAACAATTAAACGAAATAACTATGAAACAAGTTGTTATTTGGATTTCGGCGCTCGCAGTGGGTGCCGTTTTGGGGCTGCTGGGGCTCGATTGGCTCAACAGCGCGGCCGATTTTGTGGCTACCATTTACACCCGATTGTTCCAATTGCTGGCCGTGCCCACCATTGTGCTGGCCGTGGTCACCACGTTCGCCAACTTCGGGTCGAAAGGCACGGGGCGCATTTTCGGTCGGACGCTCACCTACACGCTGCTCACCACCTTTGCGGCGGCCGCCGTGGGTGCGGTGTTGTACGTTGCGGTGTCGCCGTCGTCGCTGCCTGCCGATGCCATTGCGCAGGGCAACAGTGCCGTGTCGGGCGCTTCAAATCTCACGTATGCCGACCATATTATCGGCGTGGTTCCAAACAACATTGTAAGACCGTTTCTCGAAGGTAACGTGCTGTCGCTCTTGCTGTTGGCTTTTGCTGTTGGCATTGGCTTGGCCAAACTGCCCGAAACCGATGGTCGCGCGGCTGTTATCCGTCTTCTGACAGGCCTTCAGGAACTGCTTTTCTTGCTCATTCGCTGGCTGATACGCACTCTGCCCGTGGGCATTGTGGCCTTTGCGGCGCAACTGTCGGCGCAGGTAAGTGCGGGTGTTGTGGCCGACAGCATTGGCCGATACGTGCTGGTGGTGATTGGCGGCAATCTGATACAGTTTTTCGTCGTTCTGCCGCTGTTTTTGCTGGCCCGCGGACTCAATCCGCTGCACGTTTTGAGCCGTATGTCGCCCGCCGTGCTGATGGCCTTGTTCACCAAAAGTAGCGCCGCCACTCTGCCCGTCACAATGGAATCGGCCGAACGCCGTCTGGGCGCCAAAAGCAAGGTTGCGCGGTTTGTGCTGCCCATTTGCACCACCATTAATATGAACGGCTGCGCGGCCTTCATTTTAGTCACGTCGCTTTTTGTGATGCAGAACGGCGGCGCGCCCATAACACTCTCAACCATAGTGCTTTGGCTGCTGATTTCGGTACTTTCGGCGGTGGGCAACGCAGGTGTCCCAATGGGCTGCTATTTCCTGACGCTTTCGCTGATGTCGGGCATTGGCGCGCCCGTTGGCATTTTGGGCGTCATTCTGCCCATTTACACCATTATCGATATGGTTGAAACCGCCGAAAACGTTTGGTCCGACTCGTGCGTCTGCGCGATGGTGGATGGGGATTTGGGAGAGTTGCAGTCGTCAGAAATTTGAATATTAATTCCAAAACAGCTATAACTCAAATTTATCGGCTACGCAAAGAAGATTTTGAGCTTGCCATTAACTTAATCTTGTTTGGCGAGACTTGTGTTCATATTGCTATATTTGTTGGTCAATAATTTGTTGCACATATATGGCATTACCCGTTAATATCGAAGACCTGCTGAACAAGAGGAAGCTTGAGTCAAACCGCATCGAGTTCAAGAAAGGTTGGAACCCAACCGACATCTATCGAAGCATTGGCGCTTTTGCCAACGATTTCGACAACCTTGGCGGTGGCTATATTCTGGTGGGCGTTGAGGAGGAACGCGGTGTGGCAAAACGCCCAGTAACGGGGATACAACCCGAATCGATTGACGGCATATTGAAACAAATGGTGGGGTTCAACAATCTGATTGACCCATATTATATGCCACGGACATCGGTAGAAGATGTTGATGGGCGGCAAATTCTTGTGATTTGGGTTCCTTCGGGAGCGAACCGTCCGTATGCCGTCCCGTCGGATGTTCTGGCAAAAGAAAAGAAGTTTTCTTATTTCGTTCGAAGTGGCACAAGTAGCATTGTGGCCAAAGGCGAGGTTTTGGACGAATTGAGAGAGATGGCCAACCGCGTGCCCTTCGATGAGCGCCCCAACCCCGACATAAAACCGACCGACATTTCGATGGCATTGTTACGCGACTATCTTGCCCAAACCGAAAGCCGACTGGAGCCATTGCTTTTCACCCAACCTCTGGAGCAAACCTTGGAGCAAATGGATTTGATGTCGGGGCCGACGGAGAACAGAATGATTAAGAATGTGGCGGCAATGATGTTTTGCGAGTCGCCCGATAAGTTTTTCAAGTACACGCAAGTTGACATTGTGATATTCCCGAAAGGTCGCGTGAAAGGCCCAAACAATTTCAGTGAGACCACAATCAAAGGCAGTGTGCCGCAACTGATACAAGGTGCGCTTACATACTTGAAAAACAATATTATCCGCGAATATGTGAACAAGCAAAAGGATGTCCCCGAAAGTATCCGTTTTTTCAATTACCCGCTTCAGGCGCTTGAGGAGGCCATCGTCAATGCTTTGTATCACCGCGATTATCAGCAATACGAGCCAGTTGAAATATCGGTTGAGCCAGAAGGCATCCATATTTTAAGTTTCCCAGGCCCCGACCGCACCATTTCGAAGTCGGACATCGACAATGGGAACAAAATGGTCTCACGCCGCTACCGCAACCGCCGTTTGGGTGATTTTCTTAAAGAAATGGGCTTGACCGAAGGCCGTTCCACAGGCATTCCAACCATTCAGGAGGAACTTGTCAAGAACGGCTCGCCCCGTGCCACTATTGAAACAAACGACGAGCGCAATTTCATCAATGTGTTTATCCCTGTTCACGAAGGTTGCGGCGATATTGTTGAGTTAAATGTCATAAAAGATGGCACTAAAGATGGCACTAAAAGTGGCACTAAAGAACTATCTGAACGACAACAACTTATAATCGAATTGATTAAAGAGAATGAAACTATAACCATTCCACAGATAGTACTAAAGACATCACTATCTCGAAGAACTATTATAAGGGAATTGACTGAACTTCAATCAGAAGGGTACTTAATTCGTGTTCTTGGACGAAAGAATGGTCGCTGGAATTTGGCGGATATTGGTGGCACTAAAGATGGCACTAAAGGTGGCACTAAACAACATTCTGAACGACAACAACTTATAATCGAATTAATTAAAGAAAATGGAACTATAACCATTCCACAGTTGGCACTAAAGACATCATTGTCGCGAAGAACTATTATAAGGGAACTGACTGAACTTCAATCAAAAGGGAGCTTAAGTCGTGTTCTTGGGCGGAAAAATGGACGTTGGAATTTGGCAGATATTGGTGACACTAAAGATGGCACTAAAGATGGCACTAAAGATGTCGTAAAAAATGTCACAAAACAATTATCTGAACGTCAAAGAATTATATTGGATTTAATTGTAGAAAACCCCGCTATTACTACCGAAGAAATGTCACAAAAGACAGGGGTTACTTCCAGAACCATTATGCGAGATATTTCCTCTTTAATGGATATGGGTTTGCTAAAACGCCAAGGCGGAAGAAAAGATGGTCGGTGGATTCTGATAGAGTGATGAATTATGGTCTGCAAGCAATGAGCGACCAATATATTGTTGATGAGATAGTTGAAGAATATCGGCAGACTAACTTTTGTTAAAAAAACATTCCACAATGATACTTGAACAGATTAGTTCTGTTGCAATCAAACGACACGCAACGGTCGCCCTCGATTCTTATTGTAGATTCCTCTTTAACCAGACCTTTCCAATCGTTCCAATAGCAGCAACGTACAAGCATTGTGCACCCTTGCTTGCTTTTTTCTTTAACCTCAACCGAAGGTTCGAATAAATCCTGCGCTGTCAATTCCGACAAATCTTGAAATTTCAACTGGAATATTTTGTCAATAACAGATGCGTCGAAAACAAATGTTCTCATATTATAGCCGCCGTGCCAGGAATATGGCAAAACGGTACTGATTCTACTCAACAAATATAATTGCCAAGCGGCCATTTCGGTTTGTTTGACACGAAGATGTTTAACATCCAATATTTCATCGCCGTTCGGCCCAGAGACCCACAATTCCGAATTGGCATCACCACCAATTTGACTTGCCAACTTTAGTATCACTTTAAAAGCAGGTTCAACCTGAACATCAGTTAGTTGAGAAAGCAAGTATGTTACAAAATGTTCGGGTTGCCCGTTTAATATTTTGGCAGAATAAATCTTTTCCGCCATTGCCGAATACACATTCCCGCTGTAGGTATGCTTTGGCATAAAGATTCCATTCTTTATCGCATCAAACTTGTATCTTTCTGTTTCTGCATCTGATTTCTCAATATTTTTAACAAAAATATACTCAACAACACGACCGCATTGCGGACACACAGATACTTGTCCACGACGCCAATTACGATAAGAGAACGATGCAGGTATCGTGGATTGATACCAGACCAACTTGTCCGATTCCATTCCGCATTGCAGACAAGGCGTGCGGTTGGTCGTGTCAATCGTGTTGCCTTCATCATCGATTTCGGGCAATGGTTCCAAATATTGTTTTATACGCTCAAAATCAAGCGGATAATTCATATTGTTATAATATGGAGCGAATCTTTTAAATTTAATTAGAGTGAAAAGTATTGTGGAAATCATAGCGTCCCTGATATGGAACATTGCCACCATACTATCCATTTTCAAACAAGCGTGGGAATAATAGTTGCAGCGTACCACTTCGAAATCGGTGACCTTTGATGTAACAACGTGGCGTTGGTGCCAACCATTCAAATAGTCCAATGTTTCCGCCTTTCCATTCAACGTTTTATATCCGTAACAAACGATGTTGACTTCATCATCAAGCAGGCTTTCAAACTCATCAAACTCGCCCATTGTCAAGGCATTCATAAGCGCAACCGACGCTTTGGTATACAAGTCCGTTGGCAGATTTTCGTCGATTTTTGTAGACACTTTTTTCTTTCCTATAGATTCGTTGTTGTTCATCTTTAAGAGTTCGTTTTTCTTATTACGGTTGTTAAAATAGAATAGCCAAGTGCAGTCTTTTTGCGCAGGGTTATTCGAATAGTGAAACGGTTGAATCAGTTATTATTCTTTGCTAATATTCAGACACATCCAATTCCATTGGTCTTTTTTCTTATCAAA
Source organism: Salinivirgaceae bacterium (assembly GCA_017551905.1). Classification (GTDB taxonomy): domain Bacteria; phylum Bacteroidota; class Bacteroidia; order Bacteroidales; family SZUA-534; genus RUG13583. Next base: position 11,181 of record JAFZKK010000027.1, on the reverse strand, counting down.
CGAATAGAGCACATTTGCTTTGACCACATCGTTAACTTCAAGTTGTTTTTTCTCTACTAGGTTCATCGGAATGTAATATGAATCTTTTCCAACATTCAGGAAAAACGCTGTCCCCGTTCTGTTTGACGAGACTGCACCCTCAACCTCTTTGTAATAATCCGTAGATAATGGCTCTTTAACAATCCTGGCAGACATTACTTTTAAAAAGCCATTGTCAGATTCCTCCTCTATTCGAATCTTAATTGTATCACCATTATTCAAAATCTTTATCATTCGGTCGTATTTGAAGAACCCGCTTTTCCGCCTTCCATAGATTATGGTTGCCATCTTTTTCTCTTTGTTCACGAATGTCACAACTGCGTCAGTCTCGGGAATGTCAGAGAAAAGAATTTCGTTGGTAATAGATTGATAATCTAATTGATATGATGGTTTTTGCCCGTCAGCATTTTTATACCATTGGCTATCAGTCATAATGTTGGCATCATACGAAACGTTTGTTTGTGTATTGTTCTTTATTTTCAAATACTTATCCAAATAAAACCGCGCATCGGCATAGTATTTAAGTTGCATAAACGCTTTGGCAAGTATCATATATAGATTCACAAGAAATTGCTCTTGTGTGTGGCAATGAACTGCCCGAAGCAAGCACGCCATACATTTATCATCATCGTTATCGAAAGCCTCCGCAAGCAATTGCCAAGCCCAAAATTCAGTTTGCTTCTTTCTCACAAATGGCAATAAAGCAGTAATGGCTTCATTTGCATTATCACCAGATGCAAGCAACATTTTCCCAATGTAATAACTGGGGTACTGCATTTCGGGATGTGCTTCCGACAACTCTTTCATTTTTGGGATGAATGCCTTGATAGCGTCTTTATCTCTGTTGGTTATCAGGTGTTTGGCGTAAGCAAGGTACACGGCCTCTGCCGTTGATACAGGCATCTTTTTTCCATTTTGTAAGACCTCACATTGGTAATCTTCGTCACAAAGATTATTCAAATCCCACCAATCAATAAAACCAACAATTCCATTCCACTTGTCTTTTATCGTTAAGAACCCTTTAAGCAACACGGAATATTCAGCAGACGGCTTAACAAATGGAATGCCTTTGATTGCCTCGAATAACGAATTTATAACATCAGCTGGCAAATTCTGGATTTGAGAACAATTTCGTACAAATGCGTTTATCGGCCAGGGCATATTTTTCCAAAACATTGTTTCGTCGGCAGACAAACTCAAATCATTTATTTCTGCCAACTTTTCAAAGAACAATTCGTTTTGTTCAAACGATGCGTTGGCTTTAAGAGCATCGAACAAGCACCAAGCTAATGCGCGTTTTGCCCAAATATCATCCGTATTTTGCTGATAATCGGCTTTGGCCATTTCGTATGCTTCAGCAGTGCTGCCGCTTTTCCGAAGGTTCATTACATCCTTAAATGCCATATTGTATCATTTTTTCGTTGCGCAATGCAAAATAACAATTAGTTCGTGCAATCTTTTTGCGTACTACTGAATTTTTGCGCAAAATGCTTTTAACAGTTCATCATTGGTGCCGCCCGTGCTTTGTGGCATAGCAGATGAGTATATTCCTTTGGCGTTGTAGCAAAATGTAATTGAAGACTTGTATGGCGTTGTAGAGAAATAATAAATATCTTTCCATTGTTCTTGTTTGATATTCAAGACGGGTATACTCAATTCTGACGCAATGTCTATGACAAGTTTATGCAGGGTTTCGGCGAATGTTGTTTGTGGGTTAAAGAACAATTCGTCAGGTACCAACGCTTCTTCAATCAACTTGTCAGCAAGAATGGCAAAACTTTCATCGTTTTTATTCAAACATTCTCGTTTAAGAGAATAACCATCCTTATTGTACCATTGTCGAATATCGCATAGTTTTCCATCTATCTCAAATGACAATATATGTTGATATTCATAATTTCTATTTTCTCTACACGTAATCCCGTGCAATTCACAAATTGTACTGATTCTATCAAAGAACCAATCAAGGAAATTCTTTCCCTGTGGCACAAAATATGCGATTTTGTTGGCACTGGATATTGGCAACACTTTCATATTGCCGACTGCATTGAATTCGGGCGATGCAAAGTGCCACAAATTTCCTTTGCTACGTGTAATGGCTGTATACGCCCAACGGAAATAGCAGTTGTTGGTCTTGCCGCCTAACCTATCCATATCAACAAACACATTCTCCCATTCGCCACCTTGAGCCTTATGGCAAGTAATTGAATAGCCATACTTGCATATTAGCACATTGAGATATTTGTCGGTTTTCATAAGACTGTGGTACAAATCAGAACCACGTTTTACATTCTGTTGTGCCATACGGTTGTTGAAATCTGCATATAAAGCCTGACGGTAGTCTATAGAAAGACTGCTTAACGATTCAGTCAAGAAGTTGTCGAGAATCATCAGCTCTACTTGGTCGTTTGTGGGTGTTTGAATTGTCGCTTTTCTAAATGACAGTTCCAACTCTTTAACAATACTGTTCCCTTGTGTATCTTTTCTTGATGTGCGAAATCGCACCTTGCGTCTTTCCACTTGGCTATCAGAATCACAATTAAGCACTTTGACAATTGTTCCATTGAAAAGTTCAATCGGATATGCGTAATTGTTTTGTGAGATAACAATCAAGTCTCCAGGCAAAAGTCTTTCTGCCGTCTCCCCCAAAAGTAACTTTCTGATTTTTAGATTGTAATCAAGAACTTGCTTGTTGGAAAAAGCAATCACAATGGTGTCTTCGTCAATGGCGCCGTTTGTGCTTGCCTTGTATGCATCCATTATCGAATCACATTTTGCTACACCGCCGCCATCGGTTATGGCAAATTGGTTATATGTATCGGCATCAATGGCGTCGCGAATAGTTTGAGCATTTTGAAGAATTGTACTTCCTCCATCCTGCCGTAATACTTCGTGAAGTACGGCCTCACAGCAAGAAACCTTATAATTATCCTGAAGATATTCGGCTTTCATTGCTGGCGAGAATGGTTGTCCGATAGGCGGTAACTGTGCATAGTCACCCACAAAAACTATCTTTCGCGAGCCACAATACTGAAACAAGTCTTTGAGCAAATAGCCAGAGCCAAACATAAACATATCGCTCTCGCTGTAAGCGTCTGAAATCATCGATGCCTCATCGACAAAGTACATTGTTCTTGATAACGGGTCGTCGTTAGGCCTCAATCCGAATTTTAATTGCCCCGTGCCGTCGTCTTTCAAACCTTCTTCAATAGTGTAAATTGTTCGATGTATGGTTGATGCGTTGCGGTCTGTTCTTTGGCTCAAAACAAATGCTGCACGGCCAGTCGGCGCCATCAACACGCAGTTCCACTTATCGCCCAACGATTTAATCATTGTTTTCATCAGGGTGGTTTTGCCAGTTCCTGCAGAACCTTTCAAGATGAACACATTGTTCTCCTTTGAATCGACAAACGATTCAAATAGTGTTAATGCTGATTGTTGGGATTGTGTTGGTGTCATAAGTCGTTTTCAAGTATCTGGTATCGAAGCAGTTGGTCTTTGTTTAGTGGCATAACGTGTTGAGTTTGTTCATCGCCTTTGTTTATCCAATCAAATGTAGGAAAAATTTGGTTGGAATCTACACCATTATCGATATGGTTGAAACCGCCGAAAACGTTTGGTCCGACTCGTGCGTCTGCGCGATGGTGGATAAGGATTTAGGGTTGTTGCAGACGGCTGAAAATTGAAATTCGATTTCAAAACAATTTTTAACTCAAATTCAATAAATTATCTTTTATTCCATTTACATAAATTTCTCCTCTGTAAGGGCTGTGTCTATCATTTTTCAGCTGACGGTTGGTTGCTTTTTTGGATAAGTTCTCTTATGGCGCGGTCATAATCGCTCTCGTATTGTATCAACTCCATCTTGCGATATCTTTCAAATTCCGCGATAGCTTTTCTTTTTGCTTCCTCGTGAGTGATTGTGCCATTGCCGACCAGCAACTGTCTGCCCGACAACTTCATCAAATCGTCGAGTTTTTCAATCCACGAGGTCATTTTCATCGGTATTTGCTGAAGAGCCTGCACTTCGGCAAAATCAAGGTATTGCGATACCAACAAATTCAGATACGTCAGTTCTTCCTCCGTCAAGTAGTTTTTAGCTATCTGGACATCATCTTTTGTAATGTAGTCGCCTCTGAAATTTGTCATTCCAACCATCGGCTTATCAGCACTGACACGTTCATACACAACCTCCGCAGCCGTATGCTGGTGGGCGGCATAGTGCAGTTTGTTTTGAACTGTTGCGAAAAAATTTCGTGTGAGGCTGTCGTTAGGGTTATAATCGACGCTTGTGATAAATATGTCGGTTACTTGCTGATACAGATTCCTCTCGCTGCTTCTGATATCACGGATACGCTGCAACAATTCCCTGAAATACCGACTACGGTTGCCTTTCAGCCGATTGTCGTCCAAGGTGAACCCTTTTTGGATAAACTCGTGCAAATGTACTGTCGCCCATTGACGGAAACGTGTGGCCACTTGCGATTTAACTCGGTAACCCACGGCTATAATCATATCCAAATTGTAGTGGCTGATATTACGGCTAACGCTTCGGGTTCCTTCCTGTCGAACTAACAAAAATTTTTTGTGAGTTCGTTCTTGTGTTTGTTCGCCGTCGGCATAAATCTGTCGGATATGATAACTTACATCCTGCTGTGACGCATCAAACAATTCCATTATCTGTTCAACGGTCAGCCACACATCTTCTCCATCGAAACGCACATTCACGTGTGCTAATCCATTGTCGTCTTGGTATATCAAGAATGCTGAAGAGCTGGTTGCCGCAGGTGCCGTTGCATTTGTATTTGCCGATTGTTTCGCCATAATCTCTTTATTCTATCGCGTTGTTCTTGCTTGCTAAAATACTACAAACAAGTGTGTTTTTTGCGCCAATAAAACAAATTTCTGCGAAACAAGTGGAATGGACAAATTCACCTTCTATGCAACCCGCATTCCCTGTGTTCGGGATTTTCCCACCACCAGCGGCCAGAGCGAATGTCCTCGCCAGGCTCGACGGCGCGGGTGCACGGTTGGCAGCCGATTGACGGAAATCCCTTGTCGTGCAGTTTGTTGTACGGCACGCGGTGCTGTTGAACGTAGGCTTTCACCTCGTCTTCCGTCCAGTTAATCAGCGGGTTAAGTTTGACAAGGCCGTTGTTCGCGTCCCACTCAACAAGTTGCATATCCTTGCGCGTCACGCTCTGCTGACGCCGAAGGCCGCAAATCCACACTTTCAAACCCTTCAAGGCGCGTTGCAGCGGCTCAATTTTGCGCACGTTGCAGCACAAATGCCGCAGTTCGACGCTTGTGTAGAACAGATTCATTCCGTGTTCGGCAACCATTTTCTGAACGCCGTGATAATTAGGGAAATAAACCTCAAGTTTTATGCCGTAACAGTCGTTTGTGCGCTCAATCAGCGAGTAGGTTTCGGGGAAACAGCGCCCCGTGTCGAGCGTGAAAATGCGCGTCGATTTGTCGATTCGGCAAATCATATCGGTCAGCACCTGGTCCTCGTAACTCAAACTCGACGAAAGGGCAATCGCGCCCTTGAATTCCTTCAGAAAAAACGCCAGCACCTCTTCCGCCGACGCAGTTTCAAACCGTTTGTTTAATGCCTCAATATCCATTTTTGTAATGTTTGGTGAATTGGTGAATCGGTGTCGGACGCACGCAGTGCGTCCCTACAAACACCCAACACCTAATCCCTAATACCCATTAATTCAATCCTTCAATCCTTCACGCATTCAATTCTTGTCAATCATTCCCGCGCCCAACGTGTCGTTTGTGTCGGGGTCAACAACAATCAGGCTACCCATCACCTTGTTGGTGTGGTACGGCTCAAACACGAGCGGTGCGGCCGTTTTAAGTTGAACGTGCGCTATATCGTTCATTGTCAGTTGGTTCACATCGTACAACTTGTCTTGTGTACTTATGTCGATTTTGTAGTCGATAGCCTTGAACATTCCCACAACTTCCTGCGTGGCGTGGCGGATAATGTAGCGTTTGCCGATTTGCAGCGGTGTCTCGCGGAACCAGCAAATGTCCATCGACACGGCCTGCCCAACCTGCGGAATCTGCCCGTTGTCGAGACAGAGCACATCGCCGCGGCTAATGTCGATATCGTTTGACAGACAGATAGTTACCGAATCACCAGCCGTTGCTTCCTGCAACTGCTTGTCGGTCAGCCAGATTGACGAAACCGTCGATTTCTGTCCCGAAGGCAGCACCGTAACATTCTCACCCACAGTAATTTTTCCGCTTGCCACGCGACCAGCATAGCCGCGAAAATCGGCATATTTTTCCGAAATCGGGCGAATGACATACTGAACCGCCATACGGAACGAGTCTTTATTATCGTCTTGAATCTCAACTGTTTCCAAAAACTCAAGAAGCGGTTTGCCGCTGTACCACGGCATATTGGCCGACACGTTCACAACATTGTCGCCCAACTTTGCCGAAATCGGGATAAAATCGACCTTGCCAATGGGCAGGTGCGCCGACATTTTCTTGTAATCGGCAACAATTTTGGTGAACACATCTTCCGAAAAACCAACCAAATCCATCTTGTTCACGCACACCACTATCTGCTTGATAGCCAGCAACGCAGCCACATACGAATGGCGGATTGTCTGTTCCATAATTCCGTGCCGTGCATCGACCAGAATCACCGCCAAATCGGCCGTGGAAGCGCCCGTGACCATATTCCGAGTGTACTCAATGTGTCCAGGGGTGTCGGCGATAATGAATTTGCGCTTCGGCGTGGCAAAATAGCGGTACGCCACATCTATGGTGATTCCCTGCTCGCGTTCGGCGCGAAGTCCGTCGGTGAGCAAGGCAAGGTTAACTTCCTCGTTTCCACGGCTTTTCGACGCCGTTTCAACCGCTTCCATTTGGTCCTCAAAAATCGATTTGCTATCGTACAACAGTCTGCCAATCAGCGTGCTTTTCCCGTCGTCGACACTGCCCGCGGTTGTGAACCGCAACAATTGCATATCCAAATATCCGTTGTTCATTGTTTTTCTATTTTGTTTAATCGGTCAATTGGTGAATTGTTTAATCGTTGTAGAGACGTGGCGCGCCGCGTCTCTACGTTATTGGTTATTAATAATTTCCGTTTCGATTCACCGATTATCCGATTGTACGATTCAACATTAAAAATATCCCAATTTCTTCCTGTCTTCCATTGCCGTTTCGCTTCGTTTGTCGTCGGCGCGGCCGCCACGTTCGGTGACGCGGGTTGCGGCAATTTCGGCGACAATATCCTCGAGCGAGTGCGCTTTGGAAAGTGTTAATCCTGTGCAAGTTATATCGCCGATAGTGCGGCAGCGGACTTCCTTCTCAACCACCACCTCGTCGGGACGGCGTTTAATGCAGTCTTCGGCGGCAAGCCACTGCCCGTCGCGTTGGAAAACCTTGCGAGTGTGCGTGTAGTAGAGCGACGGCAACTCAATCCCCTCTTGCAGAATATATTGCCAGACGTCCATTTCGGTCCAGTTGCTGATTGGGAACACGCGGAAGTGCTCGCCAATGTTCTTGCGACCGTTGAAAATGTTCCACAGTTCGGGCCGCTGATTCTTCGGATTCCACTGCCCGAAATCGTCGCGGTGCGAGAAAATGCGCTCTTTGGCGCGGGCTTTTTCCTCGTCGCGGCGTGCACCGCCAATGCAGGCGTCGAATTTGTATTTTTCGATAGTGTCGAGCAACGTGGTGGTTTGCAGCGCGTTACGGCTTGCGTTGAAGCCCGTTTCCTCTTTCACGCGGCCAGTGTCAATCGATTCCTGCACCGACCCCACAATCAGTTCGGCGCCCAACCGTTTCACCAGCGCGTCGCGGTATTCAAGCGTTTCCACGAAGTTGTGCCCCGTGTCGATATGGACAAGCGGGAACGGCAGTTTTGCAGGATAAAACGCCTTGTAAGCCAGGTGAGTAACCACAATCGAGTCCTTCCCGCCCGAGAACAGAATCGCGGGCCGCTCAAATTGAGCCGCCACCTCGCGCAGAATGTAAATCGATTCGGCCTCAAGTTCAAATAAATGTGTTTTCATATTCCAATACTAATTATGCCACGAAAATAGTGATTTTTCAATATAAACCTATTAAATTGATAGGTTAAACGAAAATTATTATACACAGACTGAACTTAAAGCGGTTAGGTAAGCAATCAATTTCGCACACCCACACTCATATAAAGTAATTTATCGAAAAGATAATTTGTATGGTTTTAAATATAATTGAGTGCTACAATTTTGGCACTAATGATTTATAGTCTATTGATTTTTTAGCGATGTCCCATCTTCCAATCTGCATTCTCTTTATAGTTTTACCATCGCCAAAATTGAGCAAATCTGTCCGATTTAAGTTATTCATAATCTTATCCAAACTGCCCAAATCTTTTGATGAAAGAAGAAACGCTTCAAGAGGGTCACACAATTTACAATATGCCCACAATTGCCCTAAATCGTGAAGATTTAACGCAGTTTTCTTTGCCTCAATAAATACAATGCTTGTTTTTAAACCTTTTTCAAGAATTCCTAAAACATCAATTTGAATATCAAGACCTACGGTTTGTGGATAATTATCAACAACTCCATTTTCTTCAAGAAAAGTATCAAGACTTCTTGCGTGAGAATCAATTGTAGTTACTTTGTAACCTTTATACTTGTCTTCCAAATATTTTTGAAGCCAAATCTTCATAGGCTCATAAAGTTCAATCTCTTTTTTAACATTACTCGCCATAGCCTAAAAGTTTTGCTAAATCTGTCCAAGTTTCAAAATGCATTCCTCTAATTTCTAACGGCAAAACATCATCATTTTCACACGGATGAATAGGCCGTTGTTTTCTTCTTATTGGTTTCTCCCAATAGAATTTATGAGTTTTTGTCGGGTCAATAAAATCAAGTAACTCATCGGAATATTTTTCTAACGCATCTTGTTTGTGCTTGATATTAAAACCTATTGGTAGAAATTCGTTTGCAAATATTTTAAGTTGATGTTCCTTTTTCCAAAAGTACTTTTTCCCCTCATTGTACTTTTTCAAATCACCATCCCGAAAATTTGGATGCCCGAAATCAATTGTTTGCACAGGTATATCAACGGACTTCAACATATTCGCAATATCAATCACCATATACCAATTGCCAGGAATCTCTATGTAAACACGATGTGCACCATCTTGACCAAACGCAATATTGCTTTTTCTGATATAGCCAGTAACATCAGCGATTCCACGTAATAATGATTTTTTCTCGTCAGTTGTCATTGAGAATAAATCATCGCTCATTTTCATTGTAGAATGATGGACGCCAGAACCAATCAAACGAAGTATTTCTCGCATAACATATTCGTTATTTGGTTTTGAGAATGTAATTTTTGTGGAAGTTTTTGATTGTGTGGGGGTTAAACGTTGACCTAACAATGGTTCCAATGTTGTTTGAATGTCAATCAAACTTGCTTTCACATAAACAGTTACATCCTTCATATCGTCAGTATACAAGTTTTTATGCGGAATATCAATCGTAATAGTTGTTTCCGTTGCATTACGTTGAACCTCTCCATTGCCGAGAATCATTCCGAGCAAATATGCCATTTCAACATTCATCGTTTTTCTCTATTTCGTTAATAATTGTATCTGCCATCGCTTTTGCCATTAATGGTGGAACAGCATTCCCAATTTGCTGCCTAATAGCGACTTTAGTACCCAAAAATACAAATTTATCATCAAAAGATTGTAATCGGGCGGCTTCGCGCGGAGTAATTGCGCGATTTAGAAATGGGTGACTATTTGTTCCGTTTGAGCAAGCGTCAAAACGAGTGTCGATTGTAGGTGATACAGAATCCCATTTTAATCGTCCCCACGTTCCAGAAAACTTTTGTTTTCCAATAAGTTCCTTTGGCAAATGCTCCTTTCCACATTCGGGCGGAATCATTTCAAGTTTTTTGATAGCAATTTGAGCGTGATTCGATGCCTTATGATTATATAGTTTTTTTGAACCCAGGCGCATATTCTTCTGATAATCAGACGTTGCTTCTGTCACATAACTTTGTTCCACTTCACCTTCACCTGAAGTCAAATAGGCTAAATCAGAAATGGCATCTCTAACCGTTACATTTGTTTTAACTGTTGGTTTTGGCAAATGAATCGTTTTACACTTTGAGCATACAAACACAGCCCTTTGCCTTGCTTGAGGAACTCCATAATCTGATGCGGTAAGTATACCATAATCAACATAATATCCCAATTCGGATATTTTATCCAATATTTGTTTTTTAAACCAACCAGCAGATGTTGATAAAAGGGCTTTTACATTTTCAATTATAAATATTTCAGGAGAGAGTGCTTCAACAATTGTCAAAAACTCTCTAAACAAATAATTTCGAGGGTCATCCAAACCGAGTTTCTTCCCTTTCAAAGAGAATCCTTGACACGGTGGACCGCCGATAATCATATTTACCTTTTGTTCCTTGCTTTTTTTTATGATTGCTTCTTTTACTTTGGAATCCTTAATGTCACCTAAAATTATTTCTGCCTCGGGCATATTGTATTTAAATGTTTTCAAAGCCGACTCATTAAAATCCGTGGCTACTTTTGTGACAAAATGTTCGTTTTTCTCCAAACCGTATGAAAAACCGCCCGCTCCACTAAATAAATCCAAAATTACGAAATCAGATTTGCTGTTTTTAATATCGCTTGTTTCTTATTAGAATTCTTTTGAATTGCTCTTTCCCATTAATAATAGGCTTGAAAATATCGTATTGGTTATCCGACCCGTGATTCGCTTCTCCAACAATTTCGAATTGTTCGGTATTGTACCTGTTGATAATTGTTATCGGCACACCCATAACACCTTGGTAGTCAAATGGTATTTCGGTTATACTTCGTATATGAATAGCATCGTAATTATCATATTTCACGTGGATTTTCGGATTGAAACTTTGAATCAGATTCAAAGTTTTGTGCCGCCTTTCGTTGTCAAGATTAGTAAGCCACATAGCATTACCAAGGCTGCGCCATTTTTGTCCGTTCTCATCCACCCAATAGCGAGTCTTTCTTGGCTCTGAATCAGCAGGAACCATAAATTTCATTTCCCCGAATTGATAGCCCGTCCAAATATCACCGTTTTGAATAAGAGGGAAGATATCCTT
>JAFZKK010000026.1 GCA_017551905.1 Salinivirgaceae bacterium | reverse complement strand
TATGTCGCCGAATACACTACGACAGGTTATCGACTTACCGGCTATGATGATAAAGGGCGTATTAAATTCGAGTACGAAAACAATTACGATAGCAGTTTTGATTTGGAATATTGGGATTTGAAGATTCCAAAACGAGGGAAACTAATAGAATACAGTTATAGTAGTAGCGGTGTGTTGGACACGAAAAAATATTACAACGAAAGTCAGTCATATTATTTGAGAGAAATACAACTTTCGGATGGCAGATTCTCTTGCCGTGGAATTTATGAAAACTCTGGTGAATTTATAGATGATGTTTTGATTGATGTGAATTATGGTCTTTTTTCAGATGACGAAATATATCGCAATGACCCTAAAACTGGAATAAAAACCAAGATTGCTGAAGTGCCGTCAAAACAATTAAAAAAATGGATGCTTAACTATTTGTATAAGCTTAATTAACTGTAATTTAAATCAATGATTACAAAACCGATTAATATGGGAAGATGTAATAATTGCGGTGCAGAATTGACCGAAGGTGTTAGATTCTGTGGACAATGTGGAAATCCCGTTTCTGAAAATACGAACAGTTTAGAACAAGAATCCTATACAACCGTTCAGACGGAATCCACATTAACCGACGAAGAACAACCTGCTCAAAATCAAGAATATGAAACCAACGCGGCAGTAGAGTTGGAAAACAATGGTGGTGCAAGCAAAAGAAGTGGAATTGAGGTGCTTGCCATTGTATTGTGCTCGATAGCCTTATTGCTTGTAGTTGCCCTCATTGTTTTAAAGGTTGTGCAAAATAGTAAACCAAAGTATCGCATTGTTAATCAGGTTAAAACAGTACAATCAACACCACAGACAAAAAACAGAACGAAATCTGTCGCAGAAGAGGCTATTGATTTGGTGAAAAAATGGGATGCGATTCATAATTCAAAAAAAGCAGGTGGATTTACAAGTATTTATGCTTCGCAGGTGAAATACTATCAGCAGACTTACACGCCACAGCAAATTATAAAATCGAAACAAGACTTATTTGATAAAACGCCTGAATTTCAGCAATCTGTTTCTAATTTTAATGTGTCTGGTAATATCGATGGTAGCATAAAAGTGCATTTCGACAAACTTGTACAGACGTCGGCAAAAAAAGGAAAGAAGACTTATCCTTCATATCTGGTTGTCAAAAATATAAATGGTAATTGGCTGATTATTGAAGAAAGTGACGATGTAACTGATGAAAATCTGGCGAAAAAGAAAAATGGTGGTGTCAAGAACGCCAATGGGCAAAATGTCAAAAGCGGCAAAACGTGTTTTATTTCGGGGTTGAACAATTGGAAACTTTACAATCTCAATGGTGGTGATTATATATATGAGGATGGTCGCAAGTTGGAAGTTTCTCTTTTTTATAATCAGTCATATTTGGATTGTGAAATAACCGATGAAAGCGGATATCGTGAATTTACAGGTGTTTTGTTTAATGAAGTAGGTTGGGAGCCAGAGGAATCGGGGACTGATGACGGAGACATATCTTTTGAATCTGGAAAAAATGAATATGTCATAGGTCAACACGATTTTGATAGTGACGGTATTGACGAGCTTGTGATAGCTATGCGTTGTCCTGACCAAAATTTTGTTTATGGTTTTGGTATAATTATATATAGGGTGTATGATAGGAAAATGTGGCGTTTTGAATGTCCCTATGTTTACGGGGAAATTCGTGCAAACATAATCAACAACATAATTCGGGTACCAAAGAATCATAGAGATTTCTACTATGAATATGCCTTCGAAAATGGCGATTTTGTTGACCGTACAAATTTTAAATAGATACAATAGCAACATAAGTCTCTTATGTGGCAGCCCTATTTGTTATAATTTTGATTTGTTTGGAGCGACAAAAACAGCAGAGCCGTAAGGCTCTTTTTCTTATGTATACACCGACTAAAATCGTCTTTTTTATTAGATTTGTAAGACTGAATTTGAATCAAATTCTATTCTCAAATAATTGATGGAAAAGAAAATGACCTATGCGGTTTTAGAAAAAAAGATGAGCAGTCTTACTGTTGAGCAACAACAAAACGTTGAGTCGTATGTCGATTTTCTTTTGTCTCAAAATCAACAGGAAAAAACGGGGAAAAAACAACCATTGGACTTTTCGAAATACGATACGTCCACCCGAATTTGGAATGCCGATGCGCAAAGTGTTATAAACGAGTTGCGTTCCTAAATCCTAACTACTAAATCCTAACTAAAAAAAATGGATTACACCGACAACCCGCAACTGCAATTAGCACAGAGCTTTATCCAATACACCAACCGCAACGTCTTCCTGACGGGCAAGGCGGGGACGGGCAAAACCACGTTCCTGAAACGGCTTAAAACGCTGTCGCCCAAGCGGATGATTGTGCTTGCGCCGACGGGTGTGGCGGCCATAAATGCGGGCGGACAGACAATCCACTCGTTCTTCCAACTGCCGTTCGGCCCCTTTCTGCCAGGCTACGCGCAGGCCGAGGGCGGCAGCAACAAATACAAGTTCAGCAAGCGCAAAATCGACATTATCCGCACGCTCGACCTGTTGGTGATTGACGAGATTTCGATGGTCCGCGCCGATTTGCTCGATGCCATTGATGATGTGTTGCGGCGCTATCGGTCTAACCAACAGCCATTTGGCGGCCTTCAGTTGCTGATGATTGGCGACCTTCACCAACTTGCGCCTGTGGTCAAAGACGACGAGTGGGACCTTTTGCGTGACACTTACCCAACAATGTACTTTTTCGGCAGTCGTGCCTTGCGTCAAACCGATTATGTGACAATCGAACTGACGCAGATTTTCCGCCAGACGAGCCAGCATTTCATTGATATTCTGAACCGTGTGCGCGACAGCAACGCCGATGCCGCCGTTCTTGCCGAACTCGACAAGCGTTACCGCCCCAACTTCGAGCCCGCCGACAAAGACGGCTACATAACGCTCACCACCCACAACTATCAGTCGAACGAGATAAATCAGGGCAAACTGAAGAAACTCAAGAGCAAACTTGTTCGTTATCAGGCAACTATCACGGGCAATTTCCCCGAGCAGATGTATCCAACCGAGTTCGAATTGGAACTGAAAGAGGGCGCGCAGGTGATGTTTGTCAAGAACGACCCGTCGCCCGAAAAACGCTTCTACAACGGCAAAATCGGCCGCATTGTCAACATTGAGGACGATGTTGTTTACGTCGATTGCGGCGGCACCGACGACACCATTGAAGTTGTGCCAGCCGAGTGGCAGAATGCAAGTTATAAAATTGATAGTCAGACAAAAGAGATAACCGAGGTGGTCGATGGCACTTTCACGCAGTACCCGTTGAAATTGGCGTGGGCCATAACCATTCACAAGAGCCAGGGCCTGACGTTCGACCGCGTGATTATCGATGCCGCGCAGGCCTTCTCGCACGGCCAGGTGTACGTGGCTTTGAGCAGATGCCGTACACTTGAGGGCATTGTTTTGAGTTCGCACATTGGCGGCGACTGTCTGATTGGTGATGAGCAAGTTACGCGCTTCAACCGCCAAGTTGAGCAGCAGGTTGTCGACCAAACAACGCTCGACCAATCGAAACTGCGCTACGAGCAGAGCCTGATTGCCGACCTTTTCGACTTTGGCGAAGTCAGTCACGAGATGCAGCGCTGCCTGCGTATCTTCCAGAAAAACAGCGGTGTAATCGTCGGTCGCCCCGACGAGAAACTTGCGCCAGCCCTGCCGCACTTCAGCACCGATGTTTTGTCCGTGGCCAACAGTTTCGGGCGGCAGGTGGGGCAGATAATCGGCACGGGCGTCAACGGCAACAGCCACCTGCAGGAACGCATTGGCAAGGCGTGCGCCTATTTCGGCTCGAAACTCGACGAACTTGTTGAAAACGTGCTCGATACCATAACCTACACCACCGACAACAGCGATGTTGAGGACGATGCCGACGAGTCGCTGCAGAAAATCCGCCAGTTGGTGTCGCAGAAAAAACGCTGCATTGAGGCGATGTCCGACGGATTCGAGGTGCAGAAATATCTGAAAGCCAGAGCCCGAGCCGCTTTGGGCGACGACAAGAAGAAAGCCGTTGCCAGCAAAAGCAAAACCAACAACGACGAAACCGAAATTGAGAACAGTCAGTTATTCAATATGTTACGCCATTGGCGCAACACCCTTGCCGACGAAAGCAACGTACCCGCCTACGTGGTGATGCACCAGAAAACGCTCGTTGAGATTTCGTCAGCAATGCCCGACACCATTGCCGCATTGGCCAAAGTGAAGGGAATCGGCAAACTGAAAGCCAACAAATACGGCCCCGACATTATCGAGATTGTGCGCCGCTTCAAGAAAGAGAACGGCCTGCAGGTCGATGGCGATATTTTTGACGATTATGCTGATTTGGAATTCTCAACCAAAGCCCCGAAATCCGCCAAAAGCAAGTCCGCACCCAAAGAGCCGAAGATTGATACAAAGGAAGTTACGCGCCAGATGTATATCGACGGCCTGTCGGTTGAGGGCATTGCCAAGAAGCGCGGATTGACCATTTCAACAATTGTGAACCACCTGTGCCACTATGTCGCTCAAGGCGAAATCGACCCCACCGACCTTTTGGCGCCCGAGCGCGTCGAGGCCATTGCCAAGCACCTTTCCGCTGCGCCCAATCAAAGCCTTTCCGCCGTCCGCGAAGCCCTGAACAACGAATATTCTTACGATGAGTTGCACCTTGTGTCGGCGTGGGTGAATAGGGGGAAGGAATGATTTTGCGGCTAAACAAAAATGGACTATAATTACTTCGCTTTTTTCGATAAAAACCGAACTGCCACTCCCGATTTTTCAAGAAAAACGGGAGCACGAACAATAAAAAACATTCAAAGTACAAATAAATTCACCCGGAAAAAACTCGATGTTTATTCCGTTGAAATATTGTATGTTTGTATAATAAAAACGCAATGCTATGTCGAAAGATAGAGTTGACATTATCGAATACACGATAGCCTTGATAAGCGAGTTTGCCCGAAAGTTCGGTCTTTCGGAATCGGAGGCGTTCGGCTATATCGACCGTTGCAACGGAATGAAACTGATTGAGGAGTGCTACGGCATAATGCACACTCTTTCGTTTGCCGACAGCGTTGACGGGATGGCAGCATATTGCAGAAAGCACGGAGGAACCTTGTGATGCTTCTTTTCCACGGCTCAAATATGGAAATCGGTGAGGTTGACCTTGCAAAATCGCGTCCTTATAAAGATTTCGGGAAGGCGTTTTATCTGTCAACCGATAAAAATCAGGCTCGTGAAATGGCTCATTTCAAAGTGCTTACACAGGGCGGAGCGGAAACAGTTGCTGTATTCGAATTTGATGAGAATGCGGCAGACGGCCTGAAAATCAAACGTTTCGAAAGTTATTGCGAGGAGTGGGCAGAGTTTGTTTTCAATAACCGCGACGAGCGGCAGAATTTTCGGCACAATTTCGATATTGTTTATGGCCCGATAGCCAACGACACTGTTGGTGTGCAGATTCGTGACTTGCGTGAACGCAAAATCTCAATGGAATCCTTCCTGAAAAACCTTGAATACCGCAAAGGTATTACTTTCCAATATGCCTTTTGCTCCCCATTGGCAATCTCTAAACTGAAAAGGCTATGAATGTCAGCGAATCGCAGTTCAGATATCTGAAGGAAACCTTGTCGAAAGACCTGATTGCTATGCTTATGGAGCGCAGGAATATGTCGATGGAGGAGGCTTTCAAATGCTATTACGAGTCGGACACTTTCAAAAAAATATCCGATTCCAATACGGGGCTTTTTTTTCAAAGTCCGGGATATGTTTATTCTTATTTGGAAGACGAGGTTACAGAAAAATAGAAACTCGCCAATGAAGAATTTCCTTCAAATACTATCAATCGCCTTGCTTTTGGCCGCTTGCCACGAGTCGGACACTTACCAGTTGCCGCCCGCCGAGCCGCTCGACAGCCGCTATTTTCCGCTCATAGAGGGCGCGTGGCGTGATTTTCAGGTGACCGAGATAACCATTGACGAGCCGATAGCGCTTTTTGATACCGTGCAATACATTGTGCGTGAGCAGTTTGGCGGAATTTTTATCGATAATTTGGGCGACACCTTGCGGCAGATTGAGCGATTCCGCCGCACCACCGAAGGCGAAAAATGGCAGCGGATGAACACGTGGTTGGCATACGTCAACGGCACCGAAGTGATTCAGATTGAAGAAAATACGCGATATGTGAAAATGCAGTTGCCGCTGTCGGTCGGCAAAACGTGGAACGGCAATGCCTACAATATGACCGACACCTTGCAAAAGTATCAATACTGCGTCGATTCGATTGATTGCCAAATGGTTATCGGCGGCTTTCGATTCGATTCTGTGCTGACCATTTCGCAGAAAAAAGAGCTGACGGCCATATCGAAAATACTTGTGGCCGAGCGCTACGCCGTTGGCGTGGGAATGGTTGAACGGGTGGCAATCGACATATATTCAGACTCTTATGCGCCAGATATCGACATTGAAAACCGCGTGACACAGGGCACAATGGTTTACAAAACCCTTCTGAACTACGGAAAATGAGCGAGCCGCAGCCAATATCGCTTTTCGAGCTTCTGAACAACGTGAAGTCGGAACTCAAAACCGCGTTTGCGGCGCCCGTGTGGGTGGTGGCCGAGATTATCGAGTTCAACCTGAACCGCACCGGCCATTGCTATCTTGAACTTGCTGAAAAAGACCAACTTACCGACCGTATGATTGCCAAGACCAAAGCCACCATTTGGGCGGGCGTCTATGCGCGGTTGGCGCCTTATTTCGAGTCGGTTACGGGTGAGCAGCTGCGTGTCGGGATGAAGGTTTTGGTGCGCGTGACGGTCGAAATGCACGAGCTTTACAGCTTCAGTCTCAACGTTTTAGACATTGACGCGCAGTACACATTGGGCGACATTGCCCAGCAACGGGCGCGCATTATCGAGCAGCTGACGGCTGACGGTGTCATTGATATGAACAAACAGCTTGAGCTGCCGTTGGTTGTGCAGCGCATAGCCGTCATTTCGTCCGATTCGGCGGCCGGTTGGGGCGATTTCAAGAATCAGTTGAACGACAATGCATACGGTTATCGGTTTCATACAGAACTGTTTACAGCCGCAATGCAAGGCGACACCGCACCCGAGTCAATCATTGCCGCGTTGAATCGTATTTTTGTCAGAATCAGCGAGTTCGACGCTGTGGCAATCCTTCGTGGTGGCGGCTCAAAATCCGATTTGAGTTGCTTCGACAACTACGAGTTGGCCTTCAACACGGCGCAGTTCCCGCTGCCCATTATCACCGGAATCGGCCACGAGCGCGACGATTCGGTGCTCGACCTTGTGGCCAACACAAGGCTGAAAACGCCCACCGCCCTTGCCGCTTTCATTATCGACCGCGCGGCAGAGTTTGAGCAACGTTTGACCGAGATGTGTTATGCTGTTTGCAATGGGGCGGGGCGGAAAATAGACAGTTGCATAAGCGATACAGAGCATAATGCAAGCCGCTTTGTATATGCCGCACGTAACAGCATAAGTCAGCGGCTTGAGCGTGTCAAGATGTATAAAAACCGGTTGCAAAGTGCTGACAGACTTTATTTTGACACTCGCGATGTTAAGCTGACGAATATTGCTCGACAGGCCAATCTGACATCGAAAATGCAAATTATGGCTGCAGCCAACAACGCAACGCATCTGCAATTGCGTTTCGAGAAAGCTGTCGGCACTTATTTCGAAAGCCAGCAAAAACGGTTGGAACGTTTTGAAAATGTTGCCGATAAGTATAATCCGCAGACTATTTTGGAACGCGGCTACGCCATTGTAACATCGGGCGGCAAAATCGTGAAATCGCCTGCCGATGTCAAGTCGGGTGATGACATCTCTATCAGAACTAAAGGTGGAGTAATTGAGGGATTGGTGAAATAGTCCGATTTATTAGCAACAAAGCATTTAGAGCCCAACTTCAAACAATTTGTGCAACTTTTTGTTTTGAGTGTCAGTTATTTCCAGAATGTGCAATCCGTAAGGTATATTGTTTATATCCAGCGAAATAATGCTTGCGTTGTTACCGTTTTCCGATAATTCAACCACACCGTCGGGGCGGTAGATTTTTATCATTTTTATAGGCGCGTCGCATTCAATGTTGATTTGTGCGATTGCTGGATTTGGATAAATGCAAATGTCGCTATATTCGTCTGAAATGCAGTCAATTATTGGTTGTTGTGGTTCCTCGTCTTTCTCACAATAAAGCTCTGCCGCAAGGTCGGCTGTCTTTTGCAGCTCATACAGGTTTTCGGCGGCAATAAGGGCAAAACGGACATTCGCCGTATCGCCTTGGTGTAGCTTTATGTTGTTGCAACTCAACATCATAGCCAAGTCGATGCTTGTGCTGAACGATTGTGGACGGGCGTAGTTCATCGCAAGCCATTTTTGCTCGTCGGTGAAGGCGTCGGTTATGAGGGTACTGCCGCCGTTCGCGCTCAGTTCGAAGGCGTAAGGCACTGCGTTGCCTTTGGTCAGTAAGCACGCTCCGGCATAGAGATTGGTGGTGCCGGTGTTGTAGATGTAGGCTAATTTTCGTGCCGCGTCGTAGCTGATAACGTTTGTGAGGCTGTTCACAATGTCCCAGTCGAAATACAAACCAAGCGCTGCATTGTCATATTCAGCTTGTCGAGTACTTATAATCAGATAGTTGCATATCATTGCCGAGGGCAGTTTCTCATCGAAGACAAATTCCTCTTCAATTTTAATTCCGCTTATGTCTGTTGGCGACAGCGAACAGATAACACGTTTAATACTCTCATTTTCAGAAAAATCAGGTTTCGATGCGCATTTAAACTGGTTGTCGTTTTGGTACGAGCTTGCAATTGTCAGGCTGTCGAGGGCAAGCATCAGAGCGCCGTCGCTCATCAGTTTTTTTGCGCCTTGATACAAAATTCCTTTACCAAGCTGCCCGTTGTAATCGTAAATGCCGATTTTTCCGTTGTTTGCAATAGTGGTCTCCATTACGCCCCATTCAACATCGATAAATGTCGGATTTACAGTCAGTTCCAATACTTGCAACGATTCGTAGCCATCGGCTTTCACTTTTATGTAGAACGGCACTATCTCGTTGTCCGACAATTGGTTGCTTAACGTAGCGGTGAATGTCGGACTGGTTTTGGTCTCGCCGGTTCCAATGCTGTCAATCGTCCACATAACGCTGTCGATAGAGGCTTTGCCTGCCTCGGCTTCAAGTTTTATCACAACATTTTTTGCTGGCTTCAAGTGGTTGATAATGTTGATGTTGAGACTTGTTTTTGCGTCTGACACAAATTTCCCGTTTTCGGCCGCAAAATTGTAATCGGTTATTCTTATCGATGGTAAAGTGCTGTCAGTCATCGCTTTAAGAATGTTGAGACGTCCCGAGCCCATTTTGCCCCGATATCGTAAATTGTCGGGTATGGTGTCTATCACATCAGCTGTAACACGCATAAGCTCAGATATTTGCGATGCGCTCATATCGGGCCTTGCCGACCATATCAAGGCCGCAGCTCCCGACACTACCGGTGCAGCCGCCGATGTGCCGGTGCTCGTCCCATATTTGCTGTTGTATGTCGTTGTCCAAATGTCTTGGCCGGGAGCGCAGATGTCGACTCTGTTGTTGTAAGTTGAATTTCTCCATTTTTGGTCCGATGAGTTGCTGGCCGCCACGCTTATAACGCCAGGGCACGAGGCGGGGTAGTGTTTGACATCGGTTCCGGTGTTGCCGGCCGATGCCACAACAATGCAGCCGCGGCTGATTGCGTATTTCACAACATCGTCGCAAAGCTGGTTTTGTGACAAGCCGCCCCATGAGCAATTTATTATTTTGCAGCCGTGGTCGGCGGCGTAGATGATGCCTTCGTAGCAAGCCACCAGCGAGCCTTCGATGTCATCGGAAATTTTTATCGGAAGAAATTTGCATTTGCCACCCATTCCAGCCACACCAATGCCGTTGTTAGTTGTCGCGGCTGCAATACCGGCCACGTAAGTGCCGTGATGGTCGGTGGTGCTTATCGGGTTGTTGTCGTCGCACCCTAAATCCCAGCCTCGATAGTTGTCAATGTAGCCGTCGCCGTCATCATCGATGCCGTTTATCGGGTCGGCGTAGTTGTATTTTATGTTGCCGATAAGGTCTTCGTGGTAAATATCGACGCCCGTGTCGACAATGCCGATGACAATATTTGTGTCGCCTTGCGTAATATTCTGAGCTTCAATGGCTTTTGTAATCTGAAGATGATATTGTGAACTTGCGCGCGGGTCGGTTGGTGAGTCAAGAATCTGTGGAATCCAATAGGGTTGCGCATATTCGATATTCTCGCTTCCGGATAGTTTTTTTGCGACAACTATCGGACTCTCATCTCCTTCATATTCAATCTTATAAATCTGTCTTATTGCCGATTGACTGCGGCTTGTGCGGGCGTTTTTAAAAAGACGGTCGTTCTTCTTGACCTTGAGTTGGCATAGCTTTTCAAACTCGTGGTTGCGGTCGACAGCGGCTTTCTGAGTGGTGTATTTCACAATCACCACATTGGGGATATATCTATCGGTTTGTGCCTGTAAAATGTTGACAGTCAGAAGAATTATTATGGCGATTAATGTTCGTCTCATATAGTGCGTCGGTTTAAAAACGCAAGTTACCAAAACAATTACAGACGAAAGCAAATAGTGGTTGAAAAGAAGAAAATTATTGATAAAAGTTGATTTTCGATGCGTTTGGCGTTTGTCATTTTCCGATTTGTTTATATTTGTGATGTAAAATACTCAATGAATAAATTTTTGTGCAATGAATTGTATAATAATTGACGACGACATACTGAGCCGCAAAGTGCTTGAGGGCTTTGTCGAAAAAACTGATTCACTGAATCTTGTCGGCTCATACGAGAATCCGGTTGATGCTTTCAAGGCATTCGACAACCCGGAACAGATTATCGATTTGATTTTCCTCGACGTTGAGATGCCCGAAATGAGTGGTCTCGATTTCATCAACACTCTTGAGACTCCTCCAATGATTATAATTGTGTCGGGGCAGGAGAAGTACGCTATTGAGTCGTACGAGTACGATGTTGTCGACTATTTGCTCAAACCGGTGCCGCTGCAGCGCTTCTTCAAAGCTGTGAACAAGGCTCAGGCGACTTTCCAGGAGAAAGAAAGCATCTCGCGTTATCCGGAGGAGATTTTCATCAAGAAGAAAAACGCCACGCTTGTCCGCATCAAATACGAGGATATCTTGTGGGTTGAGGCGCTTGAAAACTACGTTACGGTGAACACCGCCAAAGAGAAATTCACCATTCACTACACAATGAAGGCGATAGAGAACAAGCTGCCGCCTGCAAAATTCAAACGCGTTCATCGTTCTTATATAGTGAATATCAGCCAGATAGATTATATCGAAGAAAGCAACGTTGTGATGCGCACCGACGCAGGTGTCAAGATGATTCCTATCGGCAAGTCGTATCGCGAGTTGCTCATGGACGATTTGAATCTGATTTCGAAATAGAATGATAACCAACTGAAAGCCTGCATTTTTGCGGGCTTTTTTTGTTCTAGCATAGCGACTGACAATCTTTGCCGCAGAATAACGTTAATAGTCTTGATGTCGAAACTGAGATACATGTTTTTTTGTGTTGCGCTGTTATGGAGCGGCAGTGCGTGTGCTGTTTCCGCCGCCGTCGACTCCGTTTTTGTGCGGACGGAGCGTGAGTTGCTACAGGTTGCGCACGAGTTGTCGGCAACGCGTTACAAAGACCTTTTGCAAGACAGTCTGAGTCTGAAACTGAAGGAGATATTCGCAGTCGCACTCAAACGCGACGGCTCGCTCAATTATGCGTTCGACAGTCTGAAAAACGACATCAGCATTGTGACATCCCCCGACGGCCTTGTCCGCATTTTAACTTGGTTTAGCGTCGATGATGCTGGAAATTACAGATACACAGGCTTTTTGCAGTATCACGATAAAGATGCAAAAAAAGACCGTCTGTTTGAGTTGGTTGATTGTAGTGAGACAATAGAAAATGCCGAAAATCAGACACTTGCACCACAGAATTGGTATGGTGCGCTTTATTATGGCATTGTCGAGAAAAAAGTGAACGGTGAGCCCGTTTACACATTGTTAGCTTGGGATGGCTGCGGACTTTACACCACTCGCAAACTTGTTGAGACACTGACATTTACTGCAAAAGGTCAGCCTCGGTTCGGAAAATCGATTATCAAAGTTGGTCGTAAGAAAATGAAACGCCTTGTGTTTGAGTATAATAAGCGCGCCACAATGATGATTAATTACGACGCCAACCTTGACCTTATCGTGCTTGACCATTTGGCCGTTTTAGGTTCGCAAGACACCAGCAATCCTCAGTTTTTTGGTCCCGACATGTCGTACGACGCCTTGAAATTCGAAAACGATATGTGGGTTTATCAATCGAACATCGAATACAAACGCCCGGTTGTTAAGGGGAAAAAACGATAGCGATTCCGTCATCCGATAGGGTCGGAGTCTTGTTATAGCCAATCTCATCCGCCTTTTTGTCAGTCTGCCTGCAGCCCGATTATGCCAAACTTTCCGACAAATTGTCGTGGCACGCTGTTTGACAACCCATTCTGCGCATAAAATTGAAATTCATAACTAAAAACATAAAACTATGCAAACAGGTAAAATTGGTGTTACAAGTGAGAACATCTTCCCAGTAATCAAGAAGTTCCTTTATTCGGACCACGAGATTTTCTTGCGCGAGATTGTGGCAAACGCTGTCGACGCGACGCAGAAAATGACCGCCGTGGCCGCAAAAGGCGACTACAAGGGCGAACTGACCGACAAAAAAGTCCGCGTATCGGTGAACAAAGGCAGCAAGACGATTGTGGTTTCTGACCACGGAATTGGTATGACAGCCGAAGAAATCGATAAGTATATCAATCAGATAGCCTTCTCGAGTGCGGGCGAGTTTCTCGACAAATACAAAGACAACATCGGCGCCATTATCGGCCATTTCGGCTTGGGATTCTACAGCGCGTTTATGGTTTCGGAGCGCGTCGACATTGTCACAAAATCGTACAAAGAGGGTTCGCAGGCGGTGAAATGGAGTTGCGACGGCAGCCCCGAGTACACTATCGAAAATGTTGATAAACAGGATTTTGGTACCGATATCATTATGCATATCGACGCCGACAGCGAAGAGTTCCTCGACGACAGCCGCATCAATCAGTTGCTGACCAAATACTGCAAGTTCCTGCCCGTCGAAATCGCCTTTGGCAAGGAGCAGGAGTGGAGCGACAAAGAGAAGAAAATGGTTGATACTGAGCGCGATAAGATTATCAACAACACCGCGCCCGCGTGGACTCGCAAGCCCGCCGACCTGAAGGAGGAGGACTACAAGAATTTCTATCACGAGTTGTATCCTGCGCAGGAGGACCCGCTTTTCTACATCCATCTGAATGTCGATTACCCGTTCAATCTGACTGGTATTCTGTACTTTCCGAAAATCAAGAACAACATCGAGATTCAGAAGAACAAAATCCAACTCTACTGCAATCAGGTGTTCGTGACCGACAGCGTTGAGGGCATTGTGCCTGAATTTCTGACACTTCTGCACGGCGTCATCGACTCGCCCGACATTCCGCTGAACGTGTCGCGTAGCTACTTGCAGGCCGATTCGAACGTGAAGAAGATTTCGAGCCACATCACCAAAAAAGTGGCCGACCGTCTGGAGGAAATCTTCAAAACCGACCGTCCGCAGTTCGAGAGCAAGTGGGACAATCTGAAACTTTTCATCGAGTACGGAATTCTGACCGACGAGAAATTCTACGAGCGCGCAAAGAGTTTTGTGTTGCTGAAAAATATTGAGGGTAAATACTTTACGTTAGACGAGTACGAGACGCTCGTCAAACCGAACCAAACCGACAAGAACGACACAAAGGTTTATCTCTATGCCACCGACAAGGACGCGCAGTACACCTACATCGAGAGCGCGAAGGCCAAAGGTTACGACGTGTTAATGCTTGACGGTCAACTCGATATGCACTTTATTGGCGCACTCGAGCAGAAGTTGGAGAAGGTGCGTTTCGCCCGTGTCGACGCCGACGTCATCAGCCGCTTGATTCAGAAAGACGACCAACCGCAGGCCAAATTGAGCGACGACGACCGCAACAATCTGATTCAGGTTTTCAACGCCGTAACGCCCGAAAAGAGCTACTTTATTGTTGAGTTTGAGGACCTTGGCGCCGACGCCAAACCGCTATTGATTACGCAGAACGAGTTTATGCGCCGTATGAAGGATACCGCCGCTTTGAGCGGAATGAACTACTACGCCGATATGCCCGACAACTTCAATCTGGTTGTCAACACGGCTCACCCGTTGATTACGAAAGTGCTTGACGCAGAGAAAGATTCGCTCGGTCAGGCTTTGGCCGACATCGACGCCAAAATTGCGCCGCTCGACAAGCAGAAAGCCGACCTTGAGTCGCAGAAGAAGGACAAGAAAGAGGAGGAAATCCCGCAGCAGTTGAAAGACCAACTTGCCGACCTTGGCAAACAGATTGATACTTTGCGCGATGAGAAGGACGCGAAACTCAAAGAGTTCGGCAAATCGACCCCGATTGTCAAACAACTTGTCGACCTTGCGCTGTTGGCCAACAATATGCTGAAGGGCGAGGATTTGAATGTGTTTGTCAATAGGAGCGTGGAGTTGTTGCAGGGTAAGTGATTGACTAATTGGTGCTTTTGATTGATAAAAGGAATGTGGCCAATGTTGTTGCATTCCTTTTTTTGTTACATTTATGGTTGCAAAAATTGTAATTATGCATAAGAATCAAATGGCGAAATAATTATGGAAGATTTGGTATTATCAATTCCTGTTAGCGACAGCGATTTTGTGAGAACATTGGCTTCGCGTATGGGGTGGACGCTTCGTTCGCGCCGCACGTCAGTCGAGAAGTTTATTAAGTCGTGTCCGCAAGCATCGCAGATGACCGACGATGAGATACAAGCCGAAGTTAATGCTGTGCGGGGAAAACAATGAAAGTGCTGTTTGACACGAACTTATGGGTATCGTTTATGATTGGTAAACGATTGTCGTCGATAGCGGAAATTCTATGTGACAGCAATGTCGAAATTTATATTTGCGAGCAGCAAATTATAGAAATACAGAAAGTTATCAGTCGACCGAAGTTCGACAAACTAATTCCGGCAGTTACACGGAATAATTTCTTTGAAATGATTTTCGATGTGTGCAAAATGTGTGATATCACAGTCCGTGCTGATTCGAAAATCCGTGATGAAAATGATTTGTATTTGTTGTCGATGGCGGAGAGTGTTCCTGTTGATTGCATTGTTAGTGGTGATAAAGATTTAACGGACTTAGGTTCTCACGCGCTAATACCAATATTGAAATACAACGAATTTGTTGACTTGTTGAAGAATATAACTTATTGAATATCTAAATTATGACCGCAAACGATTTGTTATCGGATGTTGTTCCGGCCATTCACAAGACCGACACGGGCACCGACGCGCTCAATTGGATGGACGTGTTCAAGGTGTCGCATCTGCCTGTGGTCGATAATGGCGAGTATCTGGGGCTGGTGTCGGAGCGCGAGATTTACGATATGCGCAACCCCGACGATGCTATCAGCAGTCAGATTTTGGTGATGGCGCGGCCGTTTGTGCGTGACAATCAGCATATTATCGAGGCGATGCAGCCTTTGGCCGAAAATAACCTGTCGGTTCTGCCGGTTCTCGATGTTGAAGATAAATATTTGGGAGTCATTACTTTACCCGACCTTTCGCACGAGCTTGCGCAGATGGTGTCGGCCGGTGGGCGCGGAGCCATTATGGTGCTCGAGATGTCGGTCCGCGACTATTCGCTGAGTCAGATTTCGCAGATTGTTGAGGGCAACGACACCAAAATTATGAGCCTTTTCGTCCACAACCACTCAAATCCCGACCAAATTTTTGTGACAATCAAGTTCAACCGAACCGATATTTCGCCTGTTATTCAGACATTTGAGCGATACAACTACAAAATTGTGCAGGTGTTTGCGAGCGACCACGAGATTGACACAATGCTTGAGGACCGCTACAACTCGTTTATGAAATTTTTGAGTGTTTAGGTGAACGCGAAATCTGTAATAATCCTTGCTAACATATTGTTTTTGAGCATTTTCAATGTCGATGCCCAAACGCAGGATTCTGTCCGTCAGCAGTCGGATTTTGTTGTCCGTCAGATACTTATTGCCGGCAACCGCACCACCAAAGAGCCTATTGTCAGGCGCGAGTTGCTTTTCGCAGAGGGCGACACTCTGAAGGCCGCCGATGTTGATGCCGTTTTCACAAGGTCGAAGGAAAATTTGCTCAACACATCGCTATTTAATTATGTTACAATCAATTTGATTGATGTCAGCGAACGTGAGAAACAGGTGCTTGTGTTGCTCGAGGAGCGCTGGTATTGGTGGCCGTACTTGATTTTTGAGCAAGCCGACCGCAACCTGAGTGCCTTCTTCAACGATGGCGATTGGAGCCGCATTAATTATGGTTTAATGCTGATTAACAACAATTTCCGTGGCCGAGCAGAGACGCTGAAAGTGAAATTCCGCTTTGGTTACAAGCAGCAGTTTCAGCTCTTTTACGATGTGCCGTACTTGACGGCCGACAAAAAACACGGGATTGCCGTGCAGCTTTCGCTCTACCGGCAACACGAAAAGCATTATGCCACAGACAGTTGCCGTTTGCAATACTTCCGCGACAACAGCAAGCCTGTGATTCAGAATCAGGATTTGTTCCTGTTTTACACTTACCGCCCGAAATACGATGTAAGGCACATTGTTACAGCAGGTTACGCTCACGCCAATGTTGCCGATACAATAATCGCTTTGAATCCCGATTATTTTGGTACGCAAACATCTAACACTCAGTATTTTAAATTGGCATATACGTTCGATTGGGACACTCGCGACTACAAGTTTTACCCGTTGAAGGGTCACAATGTCACGCTCGAATTGGGTAAAATCGGCTTGAATTTGCTTGACAATGAGCTCGATGGCTCGTGGTACACGCGACTATCGGCTTACAAATATTTCGATTTGGGGCATCGCTTCTACGCCGGTGTTGGCGGTTTGGCCAAATATTCGCCCGACAAGCCGCAGCCGTACTACACCGAGCAGGCGTTGGGCTATCTCGACTATCTGCGTGGATTTGAGTATTATGTTATTGATGGTCAGAGTTTTGCTACGGGGCGCGCCTTCGCCAAATTTGCCATAGTGCCGATGCGGATTAAGAAGATTGACGGCTGGTCGTGGGACGAGTTCAACAAGGTGCATTACAGCTTGTATGCCAATGTTTTTGTCGATGCCGGCTATGTTTCCGATGCGCGCACTGGAACGAATAACTATTTGGCAAACAGGCGGTTGATGAGCGTGGGAGCGGGGCTCGATATGATAACCTACTACGATATTGTTTTCCGTGTCGAGGGTACGCTTACGCGGCAGGGAAAGAGTGGGGTATATGTTCACGTTTTAAAGGCTTTCTAATTGTTAATCAGTAATTTATTGATATGAAAAAACTACTTCTTTTGTTGGCTGTTTCGGGTGTTTTGACATCGTGTCAGATAAAAAATGACGCAGAACCTACTTTGCGGCAGAAGGCGGCGCAGATGCTGATGGTCGGTTTCCGCGACACGGCCATAACCGCCGAGAGCGAGGTGGCGCAATGGCTGCGCGACTATCAGATTGGCGGTGTCATCTTGTTCGAGTACGATGGGCCGTCGAAAAGCCGTCCGCGCAACATAACTTCGAAACAACAACTTAAAACGTTGGTTGACAATCTGAAACGTTTGTCACCAACACCGTTGTTTGTAGCAGTTGACGAGGAGGGAGGCAACGTGTCGCGCCTGAAACCCCGTTACGGCTTTGAGTCGACCGTAACGCCACAATATTTGGGAACACTTGATAATGAGGATTCTACGCGCTTTTATGCTCGCCGCATCGCGCAGACGTGCCGAAGTTTGGGCATCAACGTGAATTTTGCGCCGTCAGTCGATGTCAATGTGAACCCTGATTGCCCCATAATCGGCAAAATCGAACGCTCGTTTTCGGCTGATGCTGAGGTGGTTGCACGCAACGCCCGCTGGTTCATCGATGAACACAACAAGGCCGGCATTCTGTGCGCCATAAAGCATTTTCCCGGTCACGGCAGCTCGGTCAGCGACACACATCTTGGTCTTGCCGATGTGACGCAAACGTGGCAAGATGTTGAATTGCAACCATATAAGTTGCTATTGCGAGATTCTTTGCCCACAGCCGTAATGACTTCGCACATTTTCAACCGCAACATCGACAGCGTTTATCCCGCAACTTTGTCGGCCGCAACCTTGTCAATCCTGCGTAACTCGATACAATTTAATGGCTTAGTCTTTTCCGACGATATGATGATGAACGCCATCAGCAAGTTCTACGGCCTTGAAGACGCCATTCGTCTTGCCATAAACGCCGGTGTCGATGTGCTGATTTTTTCAAACAATATCGATACCTACAATCCTGATATTGTGAAAGATGCTATCGATATTATTGTCCGCCTTGTCGGTGAGGGGAGAATATCGGAGGAGCGCATTGATGAAGCTTATTGGCGGATTGTCGATGCAAAAGCTAAAATTTCAAGCAAATAGGAGAATCTTTGACTCTCCACTCATTAGAACTCCGGACACGGAATTGGTTTGAATCGGTGCTTGCGTTCGATGTCGAATCGGTACTGCATCGAAATCTCGTGAGCGCCGCCGGTTGATGTTACAAGCCGCGATATAGTGAAATCGTAGCTGTAGCCAATGTTGATATCTTTGTAGTTGTAGCCTAACAGAATCGACAGCGCATCGCGGCGAGAGTAGTCTTTGATGAGCGGCAGGTCGCGATACCAGATGCCAAGAACTATCGGTGCGTAGCTCCAATAGAGGCCGACATCCACTTGGTCGGTGGCTCCTTGGTGGCGGTAGCTGGCAGTGATGGTTACAGTCTGACGTTTTATGCTGATAAGTCGTTCAAGTTTGTATAGGCGCGTTCCGCCAAATATTGTCAGCTTGACAGGATATTTGTAGTCGTAGCTTGTGAGTGCCACGTTGGGTCGCAGAAGGTGGTCGGTGCAAACGCCAAACCAACTGTTGCGCAAGCTGAGCAACATCGACACGCTTCCGTCGAAATAATCGACATTATGGAAATCCTCAGGCAGAACGGGTTGCACATCTGAATTGGCGTATATCTGACTGGCAAACACAAGTTTGGTGTAGTCGAGCGAGCGTTGGTTGTAGTAAATACCCAAACCCGGACGCAGGAATACGCGGCGCGTGATGCGGATGTTGTAGGAGTAGAGCAACCCGACGTAAGTGTTTGAGTAGTTGGCCGAGCCCGCAACATCGTTCAACGCTATAATTCCCAAGCCGCTGTTCAGTTTCTGAACGTTCATGTCGGCGGCAATGTTGACGGTGCGCAGCTTGCCTGGCATTTTCGGCCATTGGTCGCGGTAGTTGATGCTGACACGGTATCCTGATATGCCTCCGGCAAACGATGGCGCCTGATACAGCGGGTTAGAGTAGAACTGTGTGAACTGTGGGTCTTGCGCAAAACCCTTCAATCCAGCAAAAAGTGTAATTATCAGTAATATATATATATGCCTTCTCATTTCTTTTTCACTTCATCTTTTCTGTCCTTCAATCCTTCAATCCTTCAATCATTTGCGTATCAGTGTCACATCACCGGCAATCTTGAATGGTGTGCCGTTTTGGAATTTGCCTTTGGCTTTCCAGAAGTAAACGTCTTGTCCCAAATCCTTACCGTCGTTGTTGTATTTTCCGTTCCAGCCGACATTAACATCTGATGAGTGGAACAGTTGCTCGCCCCAGCGGTTGAATATCCACAAGTCGTATTCTTTGACGCCGTGCCATATCGGGTGGAACACATTGTTGACATCGTCGGGTACAGGATATGAGCCGTCGGCCGGACTTTCAGCTGTAGCAATGAAGGCGTTGGGGAAACGAATCTCGCCCGCGCCGCTCACCTCAATGGCCTCCGTCTTAATTATCGAATCGACGCACATCTGCTGGCTGTAGGCAATAAGTTTCACATCGTAGATGCCCTCTTTTGTGTACAGATGCACAGGGTTGAGGTCGGTGGTGTAGGTGCCGTCGCCAAAGTCCCAGATGTAGGTGTTGCCGTTAAGCGACGAGTTGAAGAACTGAACCGCTTGGTTTGGCAGCATCACAAATGTTGGTGTTGCAACAAAGTCGGGTGTCGGCAACTCATAAACGGTGATTATCTCGTAGTCGTAGTGCGAACCACCATCGCCTTCTGCTGTCAGTTTCACATTGTAGATGCCCGGCTCAGTGAAGGTATGCGACGGCTCGGCCTCTGTTGATGTAGCGCCGTCTTCAAACTCCCACTCGTATGTGTTGCAGTATTCCTCTTTTATCCTGAAATCGACAGTCAGCGGAACGCAACCGGCCGGTCTCTGGTTCAAAATCTCGATTTTTGGATATGGCGGCAATATTGTAACATCGTGAGTCATAGTGTTTTCGCAATGTTCGGTCTCAACGTGCAGCGTAACGTGGAAGATGTTGTTCTCGCTGTTTTTGCCCCATTGTCCGTATTTATACATAAAGTATTTGTCATCGGTTTTCAGCTTGTTGCCGTCGCCAAACTCCCAGTTGTACGACCATGGTCCGTCTTGAGTGTAGTTCTCAAAATAGACGGTGTCGTCGGGGTAGCGCTGCGATGGTGTGTGTGCCACAAAATCGACATTCGGGTTGATGTAAACCGTAACCTTCTTGCTGATGGTGTCGGAGCATTGATATTTCGATGTTCCTATGTAGGTGATTGTCAGCACTTGGTCGTTGTCGGTGGTGTTGAAATAGGTGAATGTAGGCTCGGCGGCAACCGATGTGCTTCCCTCGCCAAAATTCCACAGGTGGTAAGCCGTTGTCTTTGTCGATTTGTTGTCAATCTCGATGGTGTGCGGGCTGCAGCCTGCAGTGTCGAAACTGAAATCGACAACCACATTCGGGAAGGTAATCATCGGGTTCACCATTGTGTCGCGGCAGGCGTGGTCCGATTCGATAATAAGCTCAACGTTGCGTGTTACCGGCTCATCGGTGTCGTTGGTGTAGCTTACTTTCTGATTAGCAGTGCTTGTTGTCGGATATTTAACACCATTGTCGAAATCCCAGTAGTAGGTCAGTCCTGTTCCTTTCGAGTTGTTTACAAACTCAGCCTCAAACGGTGGGCAGGCACGGTCAATCAGTGGCAGGAAGTTGGCCAGCGGCTTAGGATAGACGGTTATCTCCTTGGTAATCTCATCGGTACAGTTGTACGATGTGGTTGTCTTCAGATTGGCCGTGAACTTCAGATTGTCGGTGTAGCTGTAGTTGTGGAATGTCTTGCTGAAAGGCGGCTCGCCAACCGATGTGGCGCCGTCGCTGAATGTCCAGTAATAGTGTGAACCGGCGTCAACAATTGAGCTGTCGATGAAGTTGACGGTAAGCGGCTCGCAGCCTTCGAAGTTTGCTGTGAAGTTGGGCACCGAGCGCGGATAAACGGCTATCGTCTGTTGTGTCTTGTTCTCGCAACCATGCAGGTTGGTAACAGTCAGGCCGATAGTGTAATTCTTGTTCTCAAGCGGAGCCGTGTTGCAGTCGTTTGTATAGGTGCGGCTGCTTGGCTGGCGCGTTGTCGATGTGTTGCCGTCGCCAAAATCCCAGCTCCACGAGCCGTTGCTTATGTTGCGCGATGAGTCGGTAAGCATCACCTCAAACGGCGTGCAGCCTCCTAGCACGGCGGCGGCTCCACCATTGGCATTCTCCGACACTTCGGTAAGGCCGAATTTAGCAAGCACATACGAGAAGGCGGTAACCGTGGTGTCAACAGTCTTGACGCAGCCGGTGGCAGTCTGTGTTGTCCGCAGGCTGACGGTGTATGTCTGGTCGCTTGTCTCGTAGTGGTTGAACACGTGTGCCGGATTGGTCTCGTTGGCAAATTGGCTGTCGCCAAAGTCCCACAGATAGTCGGCCAAGCCGGTTGTCTGGTTGCTGAAGTTGACAATCAGCGGGTCGCAGCCGCTGGTAGTGTCGGGTGTGAACTTCGGCCGCAGGCGCGGATACACTTCAATGCTCTGTTGAGTGTTGTCGGAGCAGCCTGTTATGGTGTCGGTCGATGTCAGTTTTATAGTGTAGTTGTTCACTGTGTTCAGCTCGGTGTTGTCGAATGTGAAGTCGAACGACTGCATGTTTGTCTTAACGGCTGTGTGTCCGCCAAATCCGAAATCCCATTCAAACTTGTTTCCGTTGATGGCTGCCGGATAGCTGAATGTTACAGGGTAGGGGGTGCAGGCGTCGTTTTTGACAAACGCGAAGTTTGCCGTAACGTGCGGATACGCCTTAACCGGCATTGTGGCTGTGCTTACGCAGTTGTTTATGTCGGTTGTCGTCAACGTTATATTATAGGTGTGCGTTGATGTCTCAAGGTTGTCGAAGGTGTGGGTGTGCTGAGTTGCCGTTTCGGCCGACTGCACATAGTCGTGGGCATAATCCCAAAGGTAAGTCAGTCCGTAGCCTTTCGAGTTGTTGGTGAATGTTGTTGTCAGCGGCGAGCAGCCCAAATCGTTGGCGGTGCTGAACGCTGCTATTACCTGCGGATAGATGTCGATATTCTTGGTTATCGAGTCGCGGCAGGCAGGATGGTGGGCATCGATGGCCACCATTTTTATCTGATAGGTCGATATGCTGTTGCCGTCGGCACTGCTGTTAGCGTAGCGGTGTGCAAAGGCTGCCTTGCTGGTCTTTGATTCGCTGCCACCATCACCAAATGTCCAGTTGAATTGCGTTCCGTTGGTCGAGCTGTTCACCATGTTCACATCCATTGGCGAACATTCAGTAGTCTTTTCGAAGTTGAAGGCCGCTGTTACTTCCGGATAAACCGTAACATTTGCGCTGGCCGATGCCGAGCAGCCTAAGATATTGGTAACAGTCAGATTCACAGTGTATGTCTTGTCGCTGCTCTCGGGGTTGTTGAATATGTGTTCTATCGAGCCGCGCCCTGTCTCGTCGGTTACTTTGTCGCCAAAGTTAAGCTTGTAAGTGTAGTTGACTGATGGCGAAGTAACAGATTGTGTCACAGTTGTTTTTAAAGGTCCGCAACCGCTTGCCGGCGATACAGCCACACTTGGAGTTATGGTTGGATAGGCGTAGTACGATTTGCTTAATCTTGCGTTGCACGTTACCTTTTGGCTGTTGTATGCCGTCAGCGTAACCAATTTGGCTTGAACCTGGTCGCCAGTGTTGGTTATGGGGTATACTACCTGATTCAAGTTGCTAGTCGTTTTCTCGGCAGTTCCGTCACTGAAACTCCATGTGTAGCGGTCGGCGCCAGTCGAACTGTTGTTGATTATCACATTTGTTGGAGCGCACACGTTATAGCTGTCCGATGTGAACGCCGCTTTAACCTTCGGGTAAACGGAGATTTCTTTTGTGGCGGTGTAGGGGCATCCATTAGCTGTGGCGGTCAACGTAACTGTGTATTTTACTGCCGTTGTGCCGCTTGTCTCGCTCAAATTTCTGAAAATATGCTCTATCTGTGCGTTGCTTGTTGTCGCCATTGTTCCGCCATCGCCAAAACTCCATTGATAGTTAGTCGGTGTTGTCGATTGTCCGGTGTATACGGTGCTGTTGGTGAATTTTACTGCCGTGCTGTCGCAAACGGCTGCGTCATCAGCGGCAAAGGCAACTGATATTTCAGGATATACCGTGATTGTCTGACTGTATGTCTTTGTGCATGTGCCACTTATGTCATCAGTAAGAGTTATCGTAATATTTAATGGTGCTCCAGTCTTGTTTTCAAATGTCAGGTTGGCTTCGTTGTTTACTTGTACGGCTCCTTGCGTTGGATTTTGACTATAACTCCATGTTCCGTAAGCCTTGCTTGCGTGCGCAGGTGTATTGTTCACAACATGTACCGTAAGCGGAGAGCAACCCGATGTTTTGTCTATAGTGAAGTTCGGATTGAGATAGGGTTTTACTACGATTATATCTTTAGCAATTGAATCTTTGCACCCCCATTGGCTTTCACCAGCAAGCGATGTCTGATAACGTTGTGTATTGGGTGAGAAGTGTTCAAATGGAACTGAAGTAAAGCTGTCAGCGTTTGTGTTTTGTATGGTGCTGACAGTGTTTGCACTATTGTCCAAAGATTGCAAGTGCCATTTGAACTGTGTCTCGGCTCTTTTGTCATTTGAGTTGTTGGTGAATTCAACCACATCTCCATGACATATTGTAGTGGGAGCAACAGCGTAGTCAACTTTGAATTTAGGATAAACTGTAAGAACATCCTGAATGTCTAGTGTGCTTGGGCATTTATCGTTGTTGCTGGCTGTGTAAATGGCTGTTAGCTTTATGCCTGAGTATCTTATTGGGTTCGCCCCCGTATTTTCGTATTTAAGTGTGAAGTCTGTTTTTTGCGAATTGTCTGCAGGTATAGTGCCCTCTACGGGTGCGGGAATGGATGTTTCCGATGGCTTGCCTAATCCTTCCCATGTGTATTTTGTTCTCAGTGGGTCACCTATACTGAAGTTCTTTATATTGACTATTAAAGGAGAGCAACTTGTTATCGTATCAAATGAACAGAGAGCCTTTACAAGTCCGTGAACAATTATACCTACAGTGTCTATTGCCGCACATCCGCCACCATTGGCAATGTCATAGGTCGTCAGTATAGCTGTATATATAGTGTCTTTTATGTCTATGTTTTTGTAAAGGTGAGAAATCTCAAAACCATTGGTTGACTTCAGTTTATAGATGTCAGAGGCATTGAACTCGTATAATCCGGTGCCATCGCCGAAGTCAAGGGTTGCACGGTCGCAGTTGGTGGTAGCTGTACATTTGAATTCAGCAACATATGGAGTGCAATCAATTCTGCCTTTGCCCCAACTGCCGTCTTTCTGTTTAACTAACAAACTGTCGTTGACCGACGGACAAACAATAAATCCTTTTGGTACCGATGTCGGACAGTTGTAACCAATTGATGTTGTAAGCAATAGCGTATCGTATGCTTTTGAAACGCTTTCGTTTTTAAATTCCAAAGTGTCTTTGCCGTAGTTTTCGGTCATGTTAACCACATACGATGTGTCGGCTGTTATCAGTTTCCATGAATATATGCTGGCGCCGGTACTTTTGTTGTTGATAACAATATGTGCAGGACTGCACACATCAATTTGTGTTATTTCAAAATCAGCTTTCACCTCATCGTAGCCAAAGGCGCGCACATTTATGGTAGTGTCCATTCTTAGGCCTTTGTAGCAGGCTCGGTTTATTGTTACTTCGTAAATATTGTGGCCAGTTGCAGGGTGTACGCGAGGTGTGCTCACCATTTTGTCGGCTTCGCTTAGGAATGTTTCGTATGTGGCGGCGCCCTCTTTATATTTCCATAGATAAGTGATACCGCCTGATGCCATCAGCGTAACAGTGTCGCCATAGCAAAATGGTGTGTAGTCCGATGTATAGGTGCCATAGTGGGTGAACGCCTTTCCATAGTTGTCAGAAAAGTCAGAGAAATATCCGTATCGGCAGCCTGAACCCGCACCTCCATTTATAATGGCAAGGTGGAATAGGCCAGTTGAGTTGTTCACTTTTACTACGCTTCCTGTGTTCACAGCAGGAATGGAAACACCGTTCCCTTCATTTTTACTTGAAAATTTAACGTGGTCGCGGCTTAAATACCACCAGCCAGTGTTTGGAATCTCTTTAAACCATTCTTCGGGAATGTGATAATTATTTCCGTTAACTTTTATGGTAAAATCGTTTTTGTGTGCCACTTTACACATTATGTTCAGATAGAAATCTTCGCTTGTTGAGCGGCAGACAGAAACATCGGTAGAACCGGTACAACCATTGATGGTAGGCAGAATGGCGCCGCCTACCTCGCAACCGAAACCGGCTATGTGCATCACTATTATTGGCTTGGTTGCGGTTATGTGCAGTGCATCGAAGTTTTCTTTCGGGGCTACATTTACTTGTTCGCTATTCAAAAGAACCCTTGTCATACTGCCTTTTCCTGTTAATGATGGCACATTAACGATGGTTCCATTGTCTGATACAGCAGTTATATTTGTTGTTGCGGTGTCAGTTGACATTAAATAGACATACTCTCCTTTTATGTTTCCGTGACCAAGTTGTCCGCGCATCACAATATATTCGGTACCGGCAAGGCTGACAGGTACTAATTGGTCGCCAATAACATCGTAGCAGCCGCTTTCGCTATCATATTCGTCGGCCCATTTAGGATTATGCTTGTAGAGTTGGTGTAGAGAGTCGTCTTTCCATTGTACGGCAATATTTCCGGTTGACTCTATTATAGTTCCGCCCAAATGGCTGCCAGCAGCTTGCGATGCAGCTTGCAAGTTAAGAGTTTGCCCCTTTTTTAGAGTGAATGAGCGGGTGTTGTTTGTGCCGAAATCTTTAACCAAACTAGCATCTTTTAATGTCACAGTTACCTTGCAGTTTTCCACGGCTACTATATCAATGGCGTTCCAAGCGTTAGGATTTTCTTGTGAAACCGAACTGCCGAAATCGTGATTTTTGAATGAGTTTTGTGATGGAACGATAAAATACTTACCAAATGCATTTTGTCCTTTTAGAGCCCAAATGTCATCATTGTTAGTCCAACCGCGTTCCAAGTATGCTGTTATAGGAGCTGTTGAAGAAATATGTATGCCTTTGTTTTTAATCTGGCAACTTTCGCCATATAGGCCGCTCTCTAATATATTGTCCTCTTGATTTGTGCCTTTTTTAGGGCCTTGGCTTGGACAATCCATATATGGCGTAAACTTGTATGTGTATGAAGTGTGTGCAGGAATTTCTAAAGTTACCTTTTCAAAAGCCTGTTCTCGGGGCATCTCAATAGTAACAGTGGCCTTGGCTTCTGTGGCCGTTATCAGCAATTTTGGAATGTCGCCCTCGTGTTGCCATGTGATTTGTGGTACACAAAACCAGAAGTCCATGTCAAGCTGCGCAAAACTATTGAAATGGGATATGATGATTAAGATACTGATTAACAATATTTTTGTTATATTTCTCATATTGGTTTACAATAAAATGTACATTGTATGCAAAATCAGCCGTAAAAGTAGTTTAATTTTAAAGGAAAGACAAATGAAAATTCAAATAGACGTACTTGTTTAAGCGAGTCATAAAAGTGAATTATTCCTTCGCGTTGATTGATATTGTTAAAATTTTTGAAGAATTGTATATAAATTGTAATTTTGCAATTGTCAAAAACTAGTTAAAAAACTTTTTTTCAGTAAAGAATATTTAGAATAATACCGATGAGGAAATTGTTGTTATTGGCTTTATTTGCTTGGTGTTACGATTTATATAGTCAGCCAGCGGTTGTTGATTTAGGGCTTCCCAGTGGTACTAAATGGGCAAAAACAAATGTTGGAGCGAGCAATGCGCAAGATTATGGCAATTATTATGCGTGGGGCGAAAAAAACACAAAAAGCGATTACACGTGGGTAACTTATCTCTATTCAGGTAATACAAATTTTACACTAACAAAGTATTGCGATAAATCAGAATATGGCGATGGTGGATTCTCCGATTCTAAGACAGTGCTCGAAGCTGCAGATGATGTCGTGTATTATTCTTATGGCGCAGACTATCAAATTCCCACAGCTGCACAATGGAAAGAGCTTGTGGATAAATGTGAATGGAAGTGGACAGATAATTATAATAATACAAGCAAAAAAGGTTATATTGTTTATAAAAAGAAGAGTAACAACTCTTATAGTACATCGGATACTCATATTTTTCTTCCGGCAGCAGGATGCAAAGCTAATAAGGGAACCTTAAATGCAGGTTCCTATGGTGATTATTGGTCGAGTTCGCTTGGCAGTACCTATCCCTATTGCGCACAAGGCTATTTTTTTCATTCAGGTGACCGCAAAATTCTTGATGGTACCCGATATTATGGCCGGACGGTTCGTCCGGTGAAGAAACCTTGATTTTTATTGCAGATAAAATCACATTCGCTTAAAGTCGCTAACTTGGCTGATAGGCAATGATAAGGTGCTACTTAATTTTTCTGATTTTTTGTTTCCTATTATGCCTTTCAAGACCAATATTTGTTGTAATTAGAGCATAAAAAAGACAACCTTGCAGTTGTCATATTTTTAATATAAAAAGCTTGGCGTAAGGCATTGTCCAAAATTATTCAACCAAATTAATTAACCCATGAAAAAAATACTGTAGCCCTAAAAGAAGAGAAGGTTATAGTTAGACATAGAAAGAAGAGACCTTACACCAAGCTTTTCAAAGAACTATAACCTTACACCGACAAAGGTAACACCACTTTTTGATTGTGCAAGCGTTTTTATTAAAAAATTCCAAAAATTTTTATAATCGTTTCGGTTGTTTGTTTAATGTGTTGTGAAATAATAAAATAGCAACATCGATTCTTTGCGCCAAACAGATATTTTTTGCCCTAAACTGTGGCTTCCTAGTGAGCAAAACCGCAAAAAGTGAGCTTCAAGACGTCATTTTTGCGTCGATTGTCATTAAAAAGTATGATAAATGGCATAAAATTTTATTGATTTTGATAGCCAAAAATTCCAGAGTCATTCAAATAATTTCATCTGTCATTTCCTGATTCTGCCGCCTAAATAATCTTGTTTCTTATCACATATTGATTATATTTGAACTTTAATTTTCGTTTATGCGCAGATTTTTATTATCGGTTTTATTGATAAGTGCGATGCAGCTGGCCAATGCTCAGGCTGACGGCAGCTATATGAAAGAGTATAACCGTAACTCGCTGACCATTCTTCTGGTCGATGGCGGCAAATACAGCTCCGACCTGAAAGCGGCTATGAATACTGTCACCGTGCCCGAGAAGTTTGACAACAACATGCTTGGCAAGCGGATACTGCCGCCGGCTTCCAGCTCTGATGAGGTAAGGTTGAAACTTGAGTCGATGGATATCCCGAAGGATATTTTCTCGAAGTGGTTCTCGCGCACCGATGACGGGCGTTTCAGCATGTCGGTCATTCACGAGCGCGGGCTCTACAATGCCACCGACGCCGATGTGCATGCGGCTTCGGCAACCAAGCGCGGCCTCGATAAACTCCAGGACGCTGGCGAAAAGCTAATCAAACAGTCGTATGTGATGGTGGTTTGCTTTGGCGACATTAAAACAATGAATCAGATTTATGACGAGATAGACGCCAAAAACCGCAACATTTCAAAAACCTTCGGCACCAAATTCACACCCGTCGAGCGTGACCGCAACGGTTACCGAGGCGAGGCGGCCGGCTTCCTTTTCCGCCTGTCGAACGTGTCGGAGGCGATGAACGATTTCTACTCCAACATGTGGATTTTTGACGATGACGCGCCGGAAACGGTGGCTGCCAAACGTCAGA
Source organism: Salinivirgaceae bacterium (assembly GCA_017551905.1). GTDB lineage: Bacteria > Bacteroidota > Bacteroidia > Bacteroidales > SZUA-534 > RUG13583. The sequence goes on along the minus strand of JAFZKK010000026.1, from coordinate 10,646 downwards.
AATTCAACGACGCGGAGTTCCATCTCGCCTATGTGACATCGGCTACAGCTTCGGTTGATGCGTCGCAGTCAAATTATGTGCCGCAGAAGAGCCGCCAGGAGCTGTTCGATATTTTGCTCAACAGTTCGGTCGATATGCTTATCAACGGTTTTGAGAACAAAGTTGAGCAATGGAAGGTGCGGACAACATTGTACAGCACGTTCCCGTTGCGCGCCAAAATTGGTACCAAAGAGAACCTTCACATCGAGGACCGCTATTTTGTATATGAGTATCAGATGGATGCGAACGGTCAGGTTGAGCCGAAGCGCCGTGGCGTTATCCGCGCCAAAAAGGTGATAAACAACAGCCATGTGGCCGATGGCGGCGGCAACGACAATCTGCGCCAAACAACATCGAAATTCTACCAGATTGCCGGTCACAAGCTGGAGCCGGGCATGTTTCTCGAGCAAGCCAACGACTACGGCATGGGAGTGGCGGTTGGTTACTCGGTAGGTGGACCAAGCGCGGCATATCTTACTCTTGAAGGTCTTGTTGGTCAGTATGTCGGACTGACACAGGTCAAAGCGTTTTTGACAGGACGTGTCGGGGCAGGCGGTTACGATATATCTAAATCGAATTGCTCAAGATTTTCCAAGTTCCGCGATGAATCGTCGTTTTTGTTTTTAGGCGGCGAAGGTGGTTTGTCGAAAGGGTTCTTTGTGGCGAGGAATCTGTCGCTGTCTGGACATGTGGGTGTGTCGTTTGAATGGGCCATGCCGTTTGACGAGGATGTGAGCAAAGAAATCAGCAACGGTACTATATGCGGAATGTTCGGATTGGTGGGAGCGCAAGCGGCTGTCAACATCAAGTATAATTGGCAGATTGTTGGCGGTTTGAACTATTATGCCGAAATTGGTGATGCGACGATTTCAAAGGAAGATAGTAATTCAACTCCATTGGGTGTAACCTATTCTGAAATCTTTGAAGGGCGTGCAGGTGCAAATATTAATATAGGTCTACGCATCCAATTTTGATTTCGAATCGTCTTATATATAATTGAAAAACGGCGAAGGATAGTGAAAAACGAAAGATTTGTTAAGTAAAAAGTTTTAAATCAACATAATACGTTAAACTAAAAAATAATCACGATGAGAAAAATTACAACATTTTTAGCGATTGCACTTGCAACTGTTATGGTGACAGGCTGTGTGTCGATGGTTGATGCACAAACGCGCCACAAAGTGCGTAAGATGGAGTATAACAGCAAGTATAACTACGAGGTGGCTACGTTGGCCGTTGGTGTCGATGGCACCAAATTAGTTAAAGTGTGGGGCTACGGCAAGAAAGCCGAAGACGCCATTCGTCACGCCAAAGAGCTTGGTGTGGCTTGCGCTCTGTTCCACGGTTTTCCGGCAGGCAGCAATGGCTCAGCCGCTCCAACACCGGCTATTATTAAAAGTGCAGCCGAGCCAGAGGCGCATCAGGATTACTTCGACAACTTCTTCGCTCCGGGCGGACAATATCTGCAATATGTCAACCTTAGCGACAATGGACCGTCGAGCGACCGTGTGAAAGATAAAACCACCAAGATGTATAAAGTGGGCGTTGTTATGTCGATAGCTTACGACGAACTCCGCAAGGAGATGGAGCGCCAAGGCATCGCCAAAGGTTTGAATAGCGGATTTTAATTTGATAACCAATAAAATATGATTATTATGAAAAAGTTATTATTGTTATCGTCGGCATTGCTTTTGGCTGCCGGTGTGTTTGCTCAGGCTAAAAAGCCCACCATTATGGTTGTGCCAAGCGACCGTTACTGCATCGAAAATGGCTACAAAACCACTTTCGATAATCAGGGCACAAGTGTTGATTTGCCCGATTACAAGAAACTTCTGCAGAACGATGCCGATATGCGTCTTGCCATATCGAAGATAAGCGGAATAATGTCGGACCGCGAGTTCCCGCTCAAAGACTTGGAGCAGGAGTTGCGCAACATAAGCAACGAGGCAGCTGAATCGTCGGTACTGACTGGCGCTTCGGGCGGCGCTGTTGTCGAGTCGCCTATCGATGTGCTGAAACGCACTGCCAAAGCTGATATCATTATGGACCTTGATGTCTCGCTTGAGAAAAACGGTCCAAAGAATCGTATCCGCTTCATCTTGAACGGCATCGACGCTTACACAAGCAAGAATATCGCAAGCTCTACGGGCGTTGGCGAGCCAAGCACATCGTCGTCGGTGGGCATACTGATTGAGGAGGCTGTGCTCAGCCACATGGACGAATTCTGTGGTCGCCTTCAGGCTCATTTCGACGATATGTTCAAAAACGGTCGCGAGGTTAAGATTATGGTTAAGCTGTTCGATGGCTGCGAAGTCAATCTGAACGAGGAGTTTGACTATAACGGAAACACCGATGAGCTGGGAATACTTATCGAGGACTGGATGGCCGACAACACTGTCAGCCAGCGTTACAGTCTGAGCGACGGAACCGAGAATTTCCAACGCTACGAGCAAGTTCGCATACCTCTTTATTATGAGCGCAATGGCCGCGAGCGTGCTATGGACACACGTACGTTTGTCAACAATCTTAAGAGCTTCCTTGCCAAGCCGCCTTTCAATCTTGAGTCGAAAGTTTATATGCGCGGTCTGGGTGAGGCATGGCTGGTTATTGGTGAAAAATAAATAAAATAGAAGAACCATGAGAAAGATATTTTTAATGATGGGTTTTGCGATGCTCGCAAGTGCGGCATTTGCGCAGAACGATAACGGCAAGGCCGACGACATGGAACGCATAGCGATAGCTCCGGTTGTTGATGCGCAGGATGCGCCTATGGCCTCTAAAGATATGCTGGCCAGCAAGATGCGCCAGATATGTACTCTCAACGGATTGGCCGGCGAAGGCAGCAATCCGCTGTTCTCGATGAAAGCGACAATCGATGTGCTGAGCAAAGAGCTTACAGCTACTGCTCCGCCAATGCACGCTCTGACTTTGACTGTCAATCTTTTTATTGTTGATAACGAGACAGGTAACGTCTTCAGCCAGACCTCGATTGATGTTAAAGGTGTTGGGCAGAATGAGACAAAGGCCTACATAGCCGCCATGCGTAACATCGACCCGAAACGCGGTCAGTTCAAGGCTTTTGTCGACCAAGGCAAAAACAAGATTATCGAATTCTACAACTCGCAGTGCGATTTTGTGATTTCGAAGGCTAACGCGTTGAAGGCTCAAGGCCGCAACCAAGAGGCTTCGCAGGTGCTCTACTCGGTTCCTAAAGTCTGCAAAGACTGCTACGACCAATGTATGCAGATGGCTGGCAATATTCCGGTCAGCAGCAGCGATTCGGGCGTAAGCCAGGCCGACGACAACGGTAGCGATGTGCAAACTGTTGAATCGAACACAATGGAGATTGATAATGGCATTTTTGTGAATTTCAAAGGTTGCAAACGCTACGGCAATAAGTCACGTATGACCTTCAATGTTGAAAATCAGAACAAAAAGGATTATGAATTTAAAATCTATCGTAATAAGATTCGCGTGATTGATGGCGAAGGCAACAGCGTTGAAACCGATATGGCTAAAATAGCTGGCGAGGAATTTTCATATAGTACTACAGCCACCATTATGAATGGCACACCGGTAGTTCTTGAATGTGAGTTCAAAGATGTTGATACGATAAAGATGTTTGAGATTGTGAAGGATGGAATAACCTACCGTATGCGTCTTAGCCTTGATTGTCAATAATTTTTTTTCATTAGTATAGAGGAGGGGCGGCTCGCAAGGGTCGCCCTTTTTATTGTATCACAAACACACTGGACAACCCCCAACCACTCTTTATATTTCACTTTACTCAAAAAAAATTACATTTGCGCCGACAATGAAAAAGCGCGTTAACATTCAGGCGATAGTGTTGCTGTCAGTTTTTCTGACACGCATTGCCGTGCTGTCGGTGCACACGCACGAACCGGTCTATCATGCTGATTATGAATGCGAACAATGTTCTCATCACGCTTGTCATTCAGGGCATTTGATTGAGATGCAGTTGGCTGACAGCGAGTGTATCGTCTGCCAATTGTGCCAGTTGCCCTACGTAATGACGGCTCTGATTTTATTAGCATCTTTCTTATTATTAACAAGATACATTTGTGCCGCCGAGTGTCGGTTTTTTTCCGTAAACCTATACGGCACCATTCGCGGACGTGCGCCTCCCGTCGAGTAAACACATCAACAAGCGTTTCGTTTTTTTTTGTCAGCAGGCAATAATTGTGCCGTGCCGGTTTAAATGTGTGGCCGTGCAAAGGGCTGACAAACAGAGTGTTTACAAAATAAGTTATTATGTCACATTTTTTGGCTGTGGCGGCTGTGCTGTGCGCAATGACCGACACAGTAATCGATATTGACGAAGTGACCGTGTCGGGAGAAGCCGTGCGAGTTGCGCAGACGCACACCACGTTACCGTCGATTCAGGTTAGCTACGATTATCTTCAGCAGAATTTCTCGGGCAGCCTGATGCAGACGCTGCAAGGCATTCCGGGCGTTAAGGCGATGAGCATCGGGTCGGGGCAGTCGAAGCCGACAATCCGCGGCATGGGTTTCAATCGCATGGTTGTGGCCGAAGACGGCATAAAGCACGAGGGGCAGCAGTGGGGCGACGACCATGGTCTGGAGATTGACCAGTTTGCCATCGACCGCGTTGAGGTGATTAAGGGGCCGGCGGCTCTGCTCTATGGCAGCGATGCTATCGGCGGTGTTATATGCCTTTATACCAATCACATACCCACCGATAGTTTGAGCGGTGCGGTACAGTTGTTCGGGCGGAGTAATAATGGTCAGTTGGGTGCGTCGGCAAAAGTGGGTGTGCGGACAGGAACGCTGTTCTGCCGTGCCAATTTCACCATAATCAACTATGGCGACTATAAAGTGCCTACCGACAGCATTCAGTACTACTCGTACTATATCAAGCTGAAAGACCAGCGGTTACGCAATACGGCCGGGCTTGAGCGTGATGGTAGCTTGATGCTTGGTTATGCCGGTTATAATTTTCACACCGATGTTCGAGTGTCGGATTCGTATGCTAAAAGTGGCTTTTTTGCCAACGCTCACGGACTTGAGGTGCGGATGTCGAACATCGATTACGACCATTCGCCGCGCGACATCGACTTGCCATATCAATGGGTAAATCACCTTAAAGTGTTGAGCCACAGTAGTTGGCGGAACGATGTTTTGTCGGTCGATGTGTCGCTTGCCTACCAGAACAACCGGCGCGAGGAGTGCTCGGAACCCGTGTCGCACGGCTATATGCCAAAGCCCGACGGCTCAATGGAGCGCCATTTCGACAAGAGCACCTACACGGCTAATGTCGGGCTGAAAATGTCACTTGCGGAGCATAATCTGAATGCTGGCGTTAATACTGAATATCAGCATAATAGACGAACGGGGTGGGGATTCATTATTCCAGATTTCGAGACAGGAAGTTGTGGTGCGTATCTTCTTGACAAATGGCAACTGACTGACAAACTGAAACTTAATGCCGGCTTGCGTTACGATTTCGCGCAGACGCACATTCACAGTTACAACGATTGGTACCGGACGCCTGTCGCTGGTGGTGATTCGGTTTTCAAACAGCGTTCTGCCGATATCGACTTGACTTTCAATAATCTGACTTGGTCGGTTGGCGCTATTTACGGTGCTGGCGATTGGGTGCTGAAAGCCAATGCCGGCAAGAGTTTCCGCATTCCAATCCCGAAAGAGTTGGGCGCCGACGGTATTAACTATCACATTTTCAGGTATGAATGCGGCAACACGCAACTCGACCCCGAAGTGTCGTACCAACTCGATATGAGCGCCTATTGGGCGAACAAGGTGGCCAGCATTCAAATTGAGCCGTATCTGAACTATTTTCCGAACTATATCTATCTGAACCCCACGTCGTTATACGAGGAAGGTCTGCAACTGTACCATTATACGCAGGCCGAAGTTTTGCGATATGGTGTTGAGTGTCAGGCTGTTTGCAAACTTACACGACATTTTGATGCCGAACTGAAGGGTGAGTATCTGTATGCCGAACAGTTGTCGGGCGAGAAAAAAGGCTACACGCTGCCGTTCTCGACGCCGTGGTCGGCCGATGCGGGGCTCAAATACAGCCACAAGCGGCACGGCGAGGGTTCTGTCGGGCTGAACGTGCATATAGTTGGAAAACAGGACAATATAGTGCCACCCGAAAAGCCAACCGACGGCTATTGGACGCTGAATCTGTCGGCGAGCCACAGGTTCCACTTTGCGGAAAGTAGCATTAGTCTGTCGCTTCACGCTGATAATCTGCTGAATAAGCGCTATTATGACCACACCAGTTATTACCGGCTTATTGATGTACCGGAGGCTGGCCGGAATTTTTCGATTATGGCGGGATGGGAATTTTAGAACACAAACGCTAATTAATTATCTAAAACTTAACTTATTACAAATTTTAAAACTTGATAAAATGAAAAGAAATATAAATATGAGCCTTGTGATGGCTCTACTGACTGTGGCTTTTGTTTTTTCGTCGTGCAAAAAAGACGATGAAATGCCTGATAAACCGATAATTACATTGACCGAAGTGGGACACGACAACAGCCGCCACGCCCACCCGGGACACGATATGCACCTTGAAGCCGATGTGGTTGCTCAAGGTCTAATCAACCGAATCGATATTGAAATCCACCAGGAAACGGGCAGCAGTTACGAAATCGAAAAGGCATACACCGATGGTAAATATATCGGAGTCAGGAATATAGAGTTCCACGAGCATATCGACATTCCTACCGATGCACCGCTTGGTGAGTATCATCTTCATTTCACGGTTACCGATAAGGCAGGCCAGCAATCGACGGTCGAATGTCATGTTGAAATGACTGAAGAAGATGATGATGACGATGATGAACACGAACATTCACATAATGACTAAAAAAATGAAAAAGACCATTTTTTCAGCGTTTCTGCTGTGCGCACTCTGTGCGTGCAGCAGTTCCGATAAAACGGAGGATATGACCTTGCCCGAAATCACTGCCGATGGCGAGCAGACTTGCCCCGTTGATTGTCAGCAGTTTAAGCGCGGCAGCGTAATACCTTTCCACTACCTGCTTTCCGACAATGTGGAGTTGGGCAGTTATAACATTGAGGTTCACAACAACTTCGACCACCACACTCACAGCACGTCGGCAGTCGAATGTGAGATTGATGCGGAGAAAACGCCCGTCAAGCCGTGGGTTTACAACAGCGATTTCGATATTCCGCAAGGGCAGCAGACCTACACGGCAACAATCAACATCGACATTCCTGCCGACATCGACCCTGGTGACTACCACTTTATGGTCCGTCTGACCGACCAGGCTGGTTGGCAACAGTTGAAATCGATGGCTATCAAGATTGTGGAGTAAAGTGTGGAAATTGAAATTAGATGTTAGGTGTTGGGTATTGGGTGTCGTGTGTTGGTATATAGGCAATAGGCATAAGGCAAAAGAACGAAAAACATTTAAACCTGTTCAACTTGTTAAACTTTAAACTAAACCTTCTAAACAGCGAAGCGACTAAACTCTAAACCCTAAACCCTAAACTCTAAACATTAAACATTAAACTCTACACCTCATACGGGTATTCAATCTTTTCTAAAAACAAAGCTTGCGCCGGAGCAGAGGTTCCTGCCTGGCCGCGGTCTTTGGCTTCGATGATGCGGCAAAAATCGGCGGTGGTTAATTTTCCGTAGCCAACCTCAATCAATGTGCCGACAATGGCGCGCACCATATTCCGCAGAAAACGGTTGGCGGTAATGGTGAAAACAAATTCGCCGTTGGCTTCAGCCCACTTTGCCTCAAAAATGGTGCAGTTGTTGGTTTTTACATCGGTGTTGAGCTTGCTGAAACTCGTAAAATCAGTGTATTTCAGCAGTTTGGCTGCGGCAGCGTTCATTTTTTCGATGTCGAGATTTTTGGCGCGGTGGGTGAGTGGGTATCGGAAAACATCTTTCCGTGTGGTGATGTAATATTTGTATGTGCGCCGAGTGGCATCAAAGCGGGCGTGGGCTTCGGTGTGCATTCGCGCAATGCGCTGAATGTTGATGTCGAAAGGCAAGATGCAGTTCAGTTTGTAGAGGAAATCGGCATCGGTGTGCAGCGTCTCAACATCGGAATCAAAATGCGCCACGTAGTTGCGGGCGTGAACGCCAGTGTCAGTGCGACCCGCGCCGGTAATCTCGGTTTCGTGGCGGAGAAGTGTCGAAAGGGCTTTCTCAATGCGCTCCTGCACGGTGTCTTGTCCCGGCTGACGCTGCCAGCCGCAATAGTTTGCTCCGTTGTAGTCAAGAATAAGAAAGTACCGCATCAATTAAATGTCTGTCAAGTGAGCGACGTTTACGTCGCAAAAAATGTAATTATTTTTATAAAAAAACGGGATTTTGCATTTCTGTTGTTACGCAAAATCCCGTTTAACAAGTTATCGTTTTACGAATTTGATGAATCCTGACGAGCCGCCATTCACAACCTTTATTATGTAAATGCCTTGCGGCCAATTGCTTATGTCAATCCGCATAATGTCAGATGTTTGAACATCGGTCATCAGCACTTTTCCGGTAACACTCATAATCCAGATGCGGCTGCCTGTCAGCTGGCTTTGGCTGAAGTCGATGTTGATGATGTCGTCAGCCGGATTTGGATAGATACCAATCTCGCCTTCGGCTAAGCTGTTGATAGCTGTAGTGTCTTTTCCTGGAGGTGTGGTGCCACCGCCGCCTCCATTGCCGCCTCCACCACCAGGATTATCAATAATCTTCAGCTTGATATTGATGCTGCTTGATGCCGAGCAATTGTTGGCGTCAGTAACTGTTAGCGAGTAGGTGCCGTCTTCCGATACGCTGATGCTGCTCTCGGTGCTGCCGTCGCTCCACAGATAGCCGGCATTGGCCACAGGAGCGGTTAGCGTGTACGGATATTCATCGACAACCAACTCATCGCTGGCGAATTGGAATGTCGGGAAGTCGTAGATGTTGACAGTGAAAGCTGAGATGTCGGTTTGCTTTCCATCGATGCTGACAGTGAACGCAAGTGTGTGCGCTCCAACGCCTTTTATCGACACAGGCACGGCAAGTTTATGGTTGAAACTTGCTCCGGCGAAGAAGTCGTTAGGCAATGTGATGGAGTCGGCTACAGTTGTGTCGCCCACTGCGCAAGTAATGCCGATGGTGTGTCCGGCGGCAACGTTCTTGACGCCACTGTTGCTCAAGTTGATTTCAAAGTTTTGGTCAACAATGTCGCCGCAGTATGCCGCAGCGCTGTTGAAGGCGGCAACGCTCACCTCGGGCTCAGTAAAGTGAACCGATACGGTGTCGTTGGCCGAGCAACCGTAGTTGTTGGTTACGGTTACCCAATAGTCGCCGCTTGTTGTGACATCGATGTAGTAGTTGGTCTCGCCGGTGCTCCACAAGAATTGTCCGAAGTTGATACCAGGTGTGAGTTGCCAGCTGTCTTTATCGGTATTGATATCTTCGCCAAGGTCAGGCGACGGATTTTCCATAACGGTTATGGTTTTCAGACTTGATGTCTCGTATCCGTTGACATCGGCGTTAAGAATCATAGTGTATGAGCCAGTTTCACGAACATCGGCCTTTGTGTTGAATTTAATTAATATAGTGTCACCTTCCCAAAGAGTCTTTGGCAGAGAGAAGTTCTCAGCCACAGCCGCTTTGTCGTCTATCTTGTATGATACAGGTATAACCGTTCCTGAATTCACTTTGTCGTTTCCGGTGTTCTTAACGTAGAATGAAATTTCTATCGGTCCGTCAGGTTCGCACATCGTCGATGCAAAGCCCAAACCGCTGATTTCGTAGCTTGGCACTACAAATAAAATGTAGGTTGAGTCGGTGGTAGCGCAACCGTTGGTATCAACAGCATGCAAAATGTATTTGTTTGATGTTACAACTGACAAATATCGGCCTACAGCACTGCTTTCGCCTTCCCAATTAAATAGAGCGAATAGTGGTCCGGCATCAATTACGTAGTCTTCGTCATATGTGCGTACTGTGTCTTGGAATGGTAACGGATAAGCACCCAAACGCACATTTATAGTTTGTTTGTTATTGCTGATGACATCAATAGCATTGTGAACTATTAAGTCGGTAGTTAATACATAGTTACCGGTGTCGGCAATTGTTAAGTTATTGTCAAAGAAGAACTGGTAAGGAGTTGTGTAAGTTATTGATGTGTCTTGCGGCAGTATTATCTCTTTAGTTTCACTGATACCGTTTATGCTGTAGCTGGCAGTAAATCGTGTACCACCAGGAATAACGTTGTTGCGGTTAATCTCAATCTGTGCTTTTACAGGTTGGTCGATTACTGGTGAGCAAGAGTTTATAGCTCCGCTAAGAATTCTCATTGTGATGTCGTTTGAGAACACCATCATGGTATCTGCAGTCATACAACTATAGCTGTTAAGAACGCGAACCCAATATTCAGATGAACCGGTATATTCAATGTTAAGAATATTGTTGCCAGTGTAATCTGTGCTCCATACATAATCAGGGTATCCAAAGGGAGCAATCAGCCGTACTGTGTCGGGACGGGCGGTATATATGTCATCGCCAAGGCTGAATGGCTCAGGATGTGAGTATTGAAGGATTGTATCTATCTTAGTGTCATTAT
>JAFZKK010000025.1 GCA_017551905.1 Salinivirgaceae bacterium | reverse complement strand
GGACTTAAAACACTGATAGTCTGCGCTATTATATCAAGTCAAAGTTGCGGACTTCTGCACAAGCCCAACGACGCCGACCCCATTATGGCCCGGACCGAACTTGGCGTGCTGACACTTTCGCAGGTCAATGCTGTGGTGCCAAACAATATACACGGCCTCGACAGCGTACAATTTGTGCAGAGCTATGTCGACCGCTGGATTCACAACCAGCTGCTTCTGGAAAACGCCATGGAGTATGTCGACAAGGAGACGCAACGCTCGGTAAATCAAATGGTTGCCGATTATCACACCACATTGCTGGTGCACAAATACAAACAGATGTATATTGAGGAGAAACTGGACACGGTGATACCGGACTCGAAGATTGAGGAGCACTACTCGCAGTACGGCAACAACTTCCTGCTCGACAGCGCCGCCGTGCGCACGGTTTTTGTCAAAGTGGCGCCCGACTTCAAAGAAAAGAACAAGCTCCGCCGCCTTGTGCGCAGCACCAACCCCGACGACGCCGAGCCGCTTGCCGCCCTCTGCGCCAATGCCTTGTATTTCGATAACGGAACTAACTGGCACTATCTCAGCTCAATAACATCGATGCTACCGCAAAACGCGATGAGCAACCCGATGGCTATGGCGCGCAACGGCCGATTCTTCGAGACACAAGACGACTCAACACTCTACATGCTTATGTTCTGCGAGTTCCGCGACGTCAACGAGCAAGCGCCGCTTGTGTTCGCAAAGAATAAAATCCGCGAGATACTGATAAACCACCGGAAAAACGATTTGATTAAAAATTTGGAGATTCAGGTATATATAGATGCTGTCAACAAACAGAGATTTACGAATTATGTCAATTAATATCAGGAAAATAGGTATCGCCGTTTCAACCTCGGCCATGCTTTTGGCGTCGACATTGACGGCCAACGCACAGGGAAACGGGACGATTATTGATAAAATAGTGGCTGTGGTAGGCCGTCAGGCTGTCATGTTCAGCGATGTCGAAGCTCAGCGGGTGCAACTGCAGACACAAGGCTACCGCCCCACCGACGATTTGCGCTGCCAGATTTTGGAGACCATGCTCTATCAGAAACTACTTGTAAACCAGGCTATTCTCGACACCGTCGAAGTCGCCGACCGCCAAGTTGAATCCGAGCTTGACCGCCGGATAAACTACTACGTTGAACAGATAGGCAGCGAGGAGAAACTTGAGGAGTACTACAAAAAGCCTATGGACCAAATCAGAGCTGATTTCCACGACGTTATCAAAGAACAACTTGTGGCGCAGACCATGGAACAAACGGTTACAAGCAATGTATCGGTTACACCGCAAGAGGTCCGCAACTACTTCAAATCGATACCACGCGACAGCCTGCCGACAATAAACACTGAGTTCGAGATTGAGCAACTGTCGCTGCTCCCGAAAATTGAGGAGACTGAGATACTGCGCATCAAAGACCGCCTGCGCGAGTTCAAAACCCGCGTGGCCAATGGCGAGAGCTTTGCAACGCTGGCCGTGCTCTATTCGGAAGACCCCGGGTCGGCAATGAAAGGCGGCGAGCTTGGCTTTATGAGCCGAAGCGACCTTGTGCCTGAATTTTCGGCTGTGGCCTTCAACCTTGAGCCTAACGAGGTGTCGAAAGTGGTTAAAACCGACTACGGCTACCATATCATCCAAATGATTGAGAAGAAGGGCGAACGCATGAACTGCCGCCACATTCTGCTGAAACCGGCCGTGTCGTACACCGAGAAGAAAAACGCTTTGGCGCGCCTTGATTCTATCCGTCAGAAAATTGTGAATGAGGAGATTACTTTCAAACAAGCCTGCTGGATGTTTTCCGACGACGAGAACACCCGCATGAACGGCGGCGTTATGGTGAACCCCTACACCGGCACATCGCTGTTTGAGGCCGAACACCTTGACCCCAAAATCGCTAACGCAATCCGCGGACTGGAGGTTGGCGAGATATCGAAACCTTTTGAAACTGAGGACGAACAAGGCCGCACGGTTTGCAAGATTGTGCTTCTGCGCTCAAAATCGAAACCGCACAAAGCCAACCTGTCGCAAGACTATCAGCACATACAGAATATGGCCACCGAAAAGAAGCGCGACAAGGTTATGGAGGAATGGGTGGAGAAAACCATTGGCTCAACCTACATCCGCATCGACGATGAGTATAAGAGCTGCAAATTCAAAAAAGACTGGATTAAGACTGAATGACAATGACATACGAAAACGACGCAAAGGCTGTTGACGCCTTAAAACAGAATTTCGACCGGATAATGACCGAAGTTAAGAAAGTCATTATCGGTCAGGACGATGTGGTAAAATCCGCTTTGCTTTCGATTTTCAGCGGCGGACACTGCCTCTTGGTCGGTGTGCCCGGACTGGCTAAAACACTGTTGGTTAATACCATAGCCGACACTTTGGGTTTGCAGTACAGCCGCATTCAGTTCACTCCCGACCTTATGCCGTCGGACATCACCGGCTCCGAGATTCTGAACGAGAAGCGTGAATTCAAGTTCATCAAAGGTCCAATTTTCGCCAACATCATCCTTGCCGACGAGATAAACCGCACACCGCCAAAAACGCAGTCGGCGCTACTTGAGGCCATGCAGGAACGCAGTGTTACGGTTGCCGGAACACGCAACAGCCTGCCCGAGCCGTTCTTTGTGCTTGCCACGCAGAACCCGATTGAGCAAGAAGGCACCTATCCCCTACCCGAAGCCCAACTCGACCGTTTCATGTTCATGATAAACCTCGATTATCCGACAATCGACGACGAAATAAACATTGTGACACAAACAACATCGGAACAGAATGTGAAGACCGAGCCGGTTATTTCGGCTGAGGAACTTGTTTATTTCCAGCAACTTGTCCGCAGGATACCTGTGAACGAGAATGTTGTAAGATACGCAGTAAACATTGCCGCACAAACACGCCCCGGAACTCAAGCGGCTACCGAGCTGACAAGCAAGTATTTAACGTGGGGCGCCGGTCCTCGCGCATCGCAATATCTGGTTTTGGGAGCCAAAGCTCACGCGGCCGTCAGCGGCAAGTATTCGCCTGACGCCGAAGATGTTAGAGCCATTGCGCCGTTGGTTTTGCGGCATCGTATTGTACGCAACTACAAAGCCGAAGCCGAAGGTATAAGCACCGACAACGTGATTGAGAAAATATTGGAAATGGTAAAATTCTGATTATCAACCAATGCGGCATTTGCTCAGAATATTATGCTTAACTGCGGCACTGATTGCCACTGGCCAGTGCTTAGCGCAACACAAGACAAAAGTTGAGCTTGTCCGCGCAAGAGCGATAAAATCAGACGCACGGCTGTTCAACGGCGCCCGCCGCCTGATTGGTGACGTCTGTTTCAAACAAGACAGCGCCATAATGGAGTGCGACAGCGCCCATTTCTACTCCGACAAAAACCGTTTCGACGCCTTTGGGCATGTGCACCTCTACAAACTGAACGACACCACCATTGATGTCCGCGCTGACTTCCTGCGCCACGACGGCGACCAGAAAATGGCCCGTTTTCGGCACAATGTCGTACTTCGCGACAGCTCAATTGTGCTGACAACCGACTCGCTCGACTATAACCTGCACGAGGATATCGGCTCGTATGAGCACAACGCCAAAATAGTTGACAGTCTGACAGTTCTGACAAGTCTTAAAGGTTTCTACTTCCACCGTCGGCACGAGGTCTATTTCTGGAACAATGTGGTTATCGACCATAACAACAAAGAGTATCAGATGTTTACCGACACTCTCAGGTACGGCACCGTAAGCAAGATAATCAACTTTTTCGGCCCTACCGAGTTCTACAACGACACCAACTACATGTACGCGCGCTATGGCTGGTACAACACCGTCACCGAAAACTCGATGTTCAAATACGACGCCTTGTTCCGCAACCCGAAACAGACAATCACCTGCGACAGCATGTCGTTCAGCCGGCTCAGCGAGAGCGGTGCGGCCTACTCCAACGTAGTAGCCGTCGATACAACGCAGGATATTATGGCCACAGGCGATTATGTCGAGATACACAAAGAGCCTGAATTACTGACTATCACCAAGAAAGCGCGGCTCATCTACATCTTCAACGGCGACTCGCTCTATCTGCACGCCGACACGCTCAAAGTCTGCCGCGACACATCGGGGCTGTTCCGCACCTTCCGCGCCTATTGGCACGTGCGCGCCTACCGGAAAGATTTGCAACTGCAAACCGACTCAATTTACTTTTCGATGCAAGACAGCATAGCCCGATTCTACGGCAATCCCGTATTCTGGGTGCAGGGCAACCAAATCACGTCGGAATACATCGAGGCTTATATAAAGAACAAAACCCTCAGCAAATTCATTCTTTACGACAATGGAATGATTGTCTCGCCTTTGGACAGCATCCATTTCAATCAAGTAAAAGGAATGCAAATGGTTGGTTATATGAGAAATAACGATTTATACAAAGTCGATGTCTTCAAACGCAGCCAGACGCTCTATTTCCCCGTCGATGGCGATGAGATAATAGGCATGAACAAAGGCGAGAGCACCGATATGACTATCTACGTGAAAAACAGGCAAGTAAAGCATATTGTTTACCGCTCGTCGCCAAAATCGAACATCTATCCACTTGACAATGTTACCGTTAGCGACTCACGGCTACATGGTTTCTCGTGGCTTGAAACGGTGCGTCCAAAGAGCCCCGACGAGATTTTTATTTGGCAAGATGTGGAAAAGACAAGCAAGCGCAGCAACAGAATTGTCACGCCTGCCGAAACCGAGAGCGATAAAAACGCTAAAAAGCCTCTGCCGCCGATGCAAAACCCCAATCGTCGCAAGTAAAACTCGTAGAGTTTTCAGTAGCCCAATGCTGATTTATGCGAACATGAAACATGTACAAGAGGCTTCAATCTGTTTTTATATTATATTAACACCCTGATTCACAGTACACTGCAAAAGCAAACTTTTTTAATTGGGCTTGTTGTGCAGAATGAACTTTTTTCTACTTTTGTCGCCGGAGAGATGGTAGAGTGGTCGATTACAGCAGTCTTGAAAACTGCCGTGCTGAAAGGCACCGGGGGTTCGAATCCCTCTCTCTCCGCCACTGAGAGAATCTAAAAAGACAAAAGCCTTGACTTACAAAAAGTTGAGGCTTTCTTATTTTTGGGGGATTGAGGGATTTTTGGGTGTTTTTTGTTCAAAAAGTGAGACTGAACAGTTTTCAAAAGTGCGACTTTTACCATTTATTACTATCTCTCCAAAAAAAATCGGTTTTGCACACGCTGGTGTAAAACCGATTTTTAATCCAAATGCTCCAATCTTAGTTAGCGTCAAGCAAAGCCTCTACTTGTTATTCAAAATCTTATACCGTGCCGTAGCCTTGCCTTTAACCATTGCGTTAAGCTTGCCTCCAAGCAAACGACGACGGATGGGCGAAATGTGGTCGACAAAGACTTTGCCCTCAAGGTGGTCCAACTCGTGCTGCGAGATGCGGGCGCGCATACCGTCCCAAACTTCTTGATGCTCAACAAAATCCTCGTCAAGGTAGCGGATTTCAACCTTGTCGGGACGCCAAACATCCTCGCTGATTCCTGGCAGACTCAAACAACCCTCGTTGAACTTAACTTCCTCATCTGTCGGGAAATCCAAGATTTCGGGGTTGATGAGCGTACGTTTGAAATCCTTGCAGGCCGGCTCGTCCTCGGCAAACGGCGTAGCGTCGATAATCACAAGACGCAGGCTCTGCCCCACTTGCGGAGCGGCAAGGCCAACACCCTCGGCAGCGGCCAAAGTGTCGTACATATTGGCTATCAACTCTTTAAGACCAGGCGTCTCTTTTGTCACCAACTGCGCCTTTTTGCGCAGAATCGGATTGCCGTAAACTGTTATCGGTAGTATCATTTTCGTTGTTTTTGTTCCATATACGATTGCAGGATGATTGTCGCACTCACGGTGTCAATCAATGCTTTATCCTGCCTTTGTTTCTTTTTCAGACCGCCGTCAATCATTGCCTGAAAGGCGATTTTCGACGTGAACCGCTCATCGACCATCTCAACGGGCGTGCTGGAAAACTCCTTCTTCAATTTTTCGACAAACGGACGGATATATTGCATTGATTCCGAATCGGTTGCATCCATCTGTTTGGCGTGGCCGACCACAAATGTGTCAACTTGTTCCTTTTGCGCGTATTGCTTCAGAAAATCCATCAACTCGGCTGTCGGTACGGTTTGCAGCCCCGTGGCAATGATTTGCATCACATCGGTGACAGCAATTCCGCAGCGCTTGCGGCCATAGTCGATAGCAAGTATCCTTCCCAATCAGATTCCAGCTATTTGCTTGATTTCCGACATTATACGTTGTGCCAGCGCATCGGCGGCCTGTTCGCTCTTGCTCTCGGCGTAGATGCGGATAATAGGCTCGGTGTTCGATTTGCGCAGGTGAACCCACTCCGTCGGGAAGTCGATTTTCACGCCATCGATGTCGTTAACCCGCTCATTTGCATAACGTTTCTTCATCTCGGCCAGCACCGCATCGACATTGACTGCCGGTGTAAGCTGAATCTTGTTTTTCGAGATGTAATAAGCCGGATATTTGGCGCGCAGTTCCGATGTTTTGCATTGACTTTTAGCCAGATGCGTCAGGAACAGTGCAATGCCAACCAGCGCGTCGCGGCCATAGTGCAGCTCGGGATAGATGACTCCGCCATTGCCCTCGCCGCCAATCACAGCGTTGGTCTCCTTCATTTTGGCAACCACGTTCACCTCGCCAACAGCGGCAGGCGAATATGAGCCGCCATGTTGCTCTGTAACAACGCTCAACGCTCTTGTGCTCGACAAGTTCGACACTGTGTTGCCCGGTTTCACACCCAAAATGTAATCGGCCACCGACACCAGCGTGTACTCCTCACCAAACATCGAACCGTCCTCGCAGACAATAGCCAGACGGTCAACATCGGGGTCAACAACAAAGCCCACATCGGCCTTGTACTCACGCATGGCAGCCGAAATCTGCCCCAGATTCTCAGGCAGCGGCTCCGGTGTATGGGCGAAATCGCCATGAGGCTCGGTGTTCAAGCCGACAATGTGCCTTACGCCAAGCGCGCGCAGCAAATCGGGGATTATCAGTCCGCCGACAGAGTTTATCGAGTCGAACACAACCTTGAAATTGGCTTTCTTTATCAGTGCCACATCGACTAAGCGCAAAGCCAAAATCTGCTGTATATGCTTGTAAGCGAAATTGTTATCTTGTGTAATTGTTCCTAAAAACTCGACAGGAGCAAATGTGTATTGTCCCTTTTCGGCAATCTCGAGCACGCGGTTTCCTTCGGCGGCGCTCAAAAATTCGCCGTTCATATTCAGCAATTTAAGCGCGTTCCATTGCTTCGGGTTGTGGCTTGCCGTCAGAATCAGACCGCCGTTGGCCTCATGGTCGATGACAGCCAGCTCGGTTGTAGGCGTGCTTGCCATGCCCAAATCAATAACATCGGCGCCCATGCTCATCAGCGTTCCCAGCACAAGGTGCGACACCATTGCGCCCGAAATGCGCGCGTCGCGACCAACAACAATGCGGAGGCGCGTCCCCGGCTCGTTCTGTTCCTTGACCCACTGCGTGTAGGCCGCTGTAAATTTCACAATATCAATAGGACTCAGGCCTTCGCCCTCCTTGTCGCCTATTGTTCCACGTATTCCTGAAATCGATTTAATTAGGCTCATATACCTTATATTTTATGATGCGCAAAAATAGTTTTTTCGACTGACATTATTACCAACCGCGAAAACAATACGAAAAGTTCGGAATCAAGAACGACCAAACTTGCAAATCTCACATCGTCCCAAACCGATAACGCACTGTCAATTAATAAGTTCGACAATGAAATAATAAGACATCAAACCGGAAACCATGAGTTTGAAGACGACGCCCGTCAAGATGCCGATGAAAGAACCCAAAGCGGCGTACAGAGCCTTGTCGGTCGGCTGATTACCAGTGTATTCGCCAATGAAAGCACCGATGAGCGGAAACAGAATGATGCACACCGGCCCGAAAAACATTCCGACCACGACGCCAATGGTTGCGCCCCAAACGCCGCGTTTGGTGCCACCAAATTTTTTTGTCCCCCACGCCGGCACCACATAGTCGAGAACGGTGACCGCCGCAGCAAGCGCCGCCATCACCACCAAGAATGTGGTTGAGAAATTGCCCCAACGGGTGAATTGCAGCATCAGCAAGGCAACAAAGCTAATGGGCGGACCTGGCAACACCGGCAGAAAACAGCCTATAATGCCTATCAGCACCAACACGATTCCGAATGTGAGAAGAATGTAATCCATAACGAGTGTGTTCTAAAACGTCCTTAAAAATACAATTTTGGATTGGTATTGTTGACAAACTTTTGGCGATTATAGGCAAAAAAAAACCCCCAACTTCTGATTGGAGGACTTTTAAACTCTTGTGAACCAGCTGGGGCTCGAACCCAGGACCCCATCCTTAAAAGGGATGTGCTCTACCTGCTGAGCTACTGATTCAGTGCCTTTCTGAAAAAGCGTTGCAAAAGTATACCTAATATTTGTTTTTTGCAAGCGGACATATTTTTTTTTCGGAAAAATCGTTCCATGCGGCTGTTTTGCTTGATTATCACGCCCCAACACCACTCTCCGAAAAAATCTTTTATTTTTTCTGCCACCACTCTTGCACGAAAGAAAAATTGCCGTACATTTGCATCGCTTTTGAAAAACGAAGCAACACGTTCTAAAAAGATTCGGGCGCTTAGCTCAGTTGGTTCAGAGCGTCTGCCTTACAAGCAGAGGGTCGGGGGTTCGAATCCCTCAGCGCCCACCACCTAAAGCCTTACAATACAGTTGTGAGGCTTTTTTGTTTTTTGACTATCTTGTAAATGATTAAACTGACACTGATTATATAGTAAAATATTAAAATACAGGATAATATGAAACCAACATTGCTGATATTGGCAGCCGGAATGGGCAGCCGCTACGGTGGTTTGAAACAATTGGACCACCTTGGAACCTCGGGCGAGACAATTATGGACTACTCGGTTTTCGACGCTGTGCGCGCCGGATTCGGGAAAGTGGTTTTCGTCATCCGCAAAAGTTTTGAGAACGAGTTCCGCGATATGTTTGTGAGCAAACTCGAAGGCAAAATCGACGTTGAACTGGCTTTTCAAGAGATTGACAAGATTCCTGCCGGATTCACCGTCCCGGCCGACCGCGTTAAACCTTGGGGCACAGGCCACGCCATCTTGATGGCCAAAGACCTTATCAATGAGCCGTTTGCGGTTATCAATGCCGACGATTTCTATGGCGCAGGGGCTTTTGAGGTTATGGCTAAATTCCTCACCAACGGCATCAGCGACACCGAATACGCCATGTGCGGCTACCAACTGAACAAAACCTTGTCGGACTTTGGCACTGTGGCGCGCGGCATCTGCTCTGTTGACGCCAACGGCTTCCTGACCGACATTAAGGAGCGCACCAGCATTGAGCGCAAAAACGGCAAAATCATCTTCACTGAGAACGACAAGGAGACGGAGCTTGACGAGAATGTGCCCGTATCGATGAATTTCTGGGGCTTCGCTCCTAACCTTTTCAAACATCTTGAGGAGAAATTCACAGCATTTTTGAAAACCGGCACCCAAAACCCGAAATCGGAATTCTACATTCCGTTTGTGGTTGACGACCTGATGAAAGAAGGCAAGGTGAAGACCAAAGTGCTGCCGGCCAACGCCACATGGTTTGGCGTAACCTACAAGGAGGACCGCCCGGCAACCGTGGCCAAGATTGCCGAATTGGTTGAGAAGGGGCTCTATCCGAAGAAACTTTGGTAGGAAACGGTGCTATTGCCATTCCGATTAATATCGGAATCTTTACCTTAATGCGAAGATGCTGAAACAAGTTCAGCATGACGAAAGAGGCGATTGACGAATTGCCGGGCATGGCTATTCCGTAACACCTCAACGAAATGTTTAGCCGCAGGCGGCGGCAGGCTCGGAGGCCTATCAGTATCACTCAACTAGAAGTGTATCCGCAGGCACGGAGGCCTGCACACCTCCTTCTCCAAAACACACAAAAACAGCAACCCCGAAAAGGTTGCTGTTTTGTTTAATTGTCAAACTCGCGCTTTTGAATTAATCGCCTGTATAATTGCACTTCCATACAATG
Organism: Salinivirgaceae bacterium; assembly: GCA_017551905.1. Taxonomy (GTDB): domain Bacteria; phylum Bacteroidota; class Bacteroidia; order Bacteroidales; family SZUA-534; genus RUG13583. The sequence continues at coordinate 1,291 of JAFZKK010000025.1, read as the reverse complement.
TTTTCGTCTTTCAACTTATCATCTCCCGGTATATTCTCAAGAAATTGATTCTTTTGCTCCTCGCTGCCTCGATAATTTATAGTTGTAAGAGATTTGCAAAATTGGAACACTTGTGTACCCTCTATAGATGTCACTGAAGCTGGAATTGTAATACTCTTAAGAGAATAACATTCTTGGAATGTTTGACTAGGTATTTGAGTTAACCCTTTTGGCAATGTAACATGCTCAATAACCGTATCGGACTGGAAAACGACGCTTCCCATCTCAATATTATCGCTAATGTAAACGCTTTTAAGATTTTGACATCCTGCAAAAGCACATTCTCTTATCTTGCTCACAGGGCCTTGTACCGTGAATGAATCTCCCTCTTTTGCTTGTGGATAACGATAAAGAATAACTTTATCATCATTTTTTTTATACAATATTCCATCACTGCTATAAAAACCGCCTGTGCTAAACTCACCTGCACTAACGTTGACATTAATTGCCGCCAAAGCTGAGGTTTCATCAAACGCATAATGGCTAACATCTGTTATCGTTGACGGGAGTGTAATCTCTTGCAAATTCAAACACTCCTCGAACGCACCGTATTGAATGTCAGTAATGCCTTCGGGAATGGTGAACTTTGTTCCAGATTTTGCACTTGGGTAGCGCCAAAGCGTAGTTCCTTCGTACAGCACGCCACCATCTGAACTAAACTTAGTATTTCCTGCATCCACAATTATCTCTTGCAGCGATGAGCAATAAGATAACGTATAATACGGATACAATTCCGCAACATTTTTGGGGATTGTCAGCGTTGTCAAACTACTGCAACCGCTAAACGCAAAATCGCCAATTGTTATGAGAGATTCGGGGAGGGTTATTGATGTCATACTGCACCCTGAAAATGCATACTCGCCAATTGTTATAATCTGACAACTAGCTGCAAAAGACACTTTATCAATTGATTTGCCAGCAAATGCATTGTCTCCAATAGCGGTAACCGCATAATCGTCATCACCGATTTTTAGAGTCGCTGGAATCGTAACTTCCGTTTCCGTTCCATTATACGATGTGATTGTCAGAGTTTTGTTAACATCGTCTTTATCTGCGTATCCATATAGAGGAATCTCGCTAAAGCCCCAACTTACTATACAATCACTCTGCCAATCATCTGCCCACCCATCTGGTTTTCTTTGTGCCGCGCAGAACAAAGTTAAATTATAATAAAATGCTTGACTGCCTATCACTGCCACACTATTTGGTATAAGCAAGGCTGACAAATTAGAACAATTATAGAATGCGCTGG
>JAFZKK010000024.1 GCA_017551905.1 Salinivirgaceae bacterium | reverse complement strand
GTTGCATAAATATAAATCACACGCTTATTTATTTACCACCATAGTCTGCGGCCGTTTTTGGACGCGGACTGTGCGTTTTATCCATATATACTCTAATTAATCATTAATTTTTAATTTAACTTATTATGAAAAAAGTTCTTAGTTTAATTGCGTGTTGTTGCCTTATACTAAGCGCGCACGCACAAAATTGCAACGAATGGTTTACGATGGGTTCTCAAGCCCAACCGTTTTCCATTGCAGACGATGGCTCGGCTATTGTCGTAACCACAACTTCTGACGACCCGATGGTTACTCCTCAAGACTGGGATGTCCAATTCTGTAACATTCTTCATGGCAATCTTGGTCAAGCAGAAGGTAACGACTTCACGTTTGAGTTTGATGTGCTATGGGAAAGTGCATCGGGTGAGGATGAGTATTCTTTGCATCTTGTTACAGGCCATAGTTGGTTCCCTGACGGAACACAAGTCCATGGTGATGAACCGGATTGGCAATGGAATGCTGACGAAAACACCGAACTTATTCCTAATGATGGTGTTTTCTGGACGGTTCAAAACAGGGCAATCACAGTTGCTAACAACCAGTGGGTGCATGCCAGTTGGGGCGACAATATAACTATTGGTGAGAAAGGCGCAGAGTGGATTGGTATCCAGATTAATCTTGGTAAAGCAGCAGGTGTAGGTACGTTCCATTTCAAAAATATGACTGTTACAATGGGTAACAAAACCTATACGTGGTTTGAGGGGCGTACAGGCTATACGGACGGTGATTTTTATTTTGATATAGAAGATGGGAACGCTGTGTTGATAGGAAATAAAAAGGCAGGCGGCACTACCGAAGTCACTATACCTGAAAGCGCTACTATTGATGGTCAATCATATACAGTTACTAAGATTGGTGATGATGCTTTAAAATATCTTCCAAATCTGACAACTGTCAACATCCCGGCTTCGGTAACAACTATCGGCAGTTCGGTTTTCAACAGTTGCTCAAATCTGACAAGCATTAATGTTGATGCATCTAACAATAATTATTCATCTGATGGCGGCATTTTGTTTAATAAGACGAAAAGCTATCTTATTAGGTATCCTATTGCTAAATCTGGTAGTTCATACACAATTCCGGAATCAGTCCAAAGTATTAGAGAAAGCGCATTCATGAAATGCACGGGGCTGACATCGGTTGTAATCCAGGAATCGGTTACCTATATCGATAATGATGCTTTTGCAAATTGCAGCAATCTGACAACTATAACCTGTCCCGAAACAGTCAACATGGGTTATGGAGTGTTTGCGGGCTGTCCGCTTGCTATTATTAATGGAAAGAATGCCTATCTGTTCCCGGCAAGTGGCACAAAAACAGTTGACCTTACAAGCAAGTCCGATGGCTATACCTTTAGTATATATGACGATGGCGGCCCGTTTGCTACTTACACTGGAAGGAGCGGCAACATTGTGTTGCAGGCTGCCGCTGGCAAGAGTTTCCTGATTTCAGGCTTAATAGATGCCGATAGGTATAACTCTCCTTATGTGAAAGTTTATAATGGCGATATAAACAACGACGTTCCTCTGCTTGGCACTTGGGGCAATGGCAGCATATCAGTTGTTACCGGCAATATTGCCACACTGGAATTTTATGGCGCTTTTGGCAACAATGCTCCAGGTCTTGACCTCACAGGCAAACTGCTTACAATAGCTGTGGTGGAAGATGGTTTTGCATACGCCGATAACGCAAAAACCACATTGTTGGCATACATTGGCAGTGAGAATGTTGTGACCATTCCGGCAAGCGTTACCACAATATCAAGCGGCGCATTCAACAACACAGCCAAAGTGGTGATGATTCCCGCCACTGTTACAACCATAGCCGCCAACGCCTTCAGCAACACCAACGGTTTGCAACTCTACTGCGCCGTGTCTGAAGCTAACAAGCCTGCAGGCTGGGCCGAGGGTTGGGCTGCCGATAACAGTGAGATTACATGGGGCTCAACTGGGTTGCCCGCTTTTGTGTATAACATAACCGGCACATCGCCCAATACTGTTGAATTGGTTGCGTGCAATAGCGCCGATGCCAACATTGTTATTCCGGCCACTGTTGAAATAGGCGGCGAGACTTACACTGTTACAAATATTGCCGCTGAGGCTTTTGCCGGCAACACAACAATGACGGCTGTTACCATACCAAGCGGAATTACAAGCATTGCCGGTACTGCATTCACCGGTTGCAGCAATTTGGCAACAGTGAACTACAATGCCACACATTGCACAAGTCTTGGCGACTACTTTAACGGTGGATATGCTTTCGGTAACAACTCGAATATCACCACTGTGAATTTTGGTGACAATGTAGAATATATACCATCCTATGTTTTTGTTGGTTGTACCGGTCTTACTTCAATCACTATTCCTAATTCGGTTATTACCATAAATTCCAGTGCTTTTGCATCTTGTTCAAATTTGACGGAAGTCACATTGGGCAATTCTGTTGCCAATATAAATGGTGGCGCTTTCTCCAATTGTGGCATCACTTCTATCGATATTCCGGCTTCGGTTAGCTATATTGAACCCAATGCATTTGGAAATACATTAACGTCAATAAATGTTGACGCTCAGAACCAAACCTATAAATCGGCTGACGGCGTGCTGTACAGCAAAGATGGAAAGACTTTGGTCGCTTGTCCGCGAGGAAAAACCGGAGCCGTTGTTGTTCCCGAAACAGTTGAAATCATTGGTGAAAGTGCGTTCAAAAGCTGCTTCAATCTGACATCGGTAACGCTTGGCAGCAATGTAAAAACTATTGAATATGAAGCTTTTTATTACAGCGGCTTGACGGAGATAACCATTCCCGCATCGGTTACAAGCATCGGAGAAGGTGCTTTTAGCTGGTGCGATGATTTGCAGACGGTGAACTACAATGCCACCAACTGCACGCAGATGGGTTCTGATTGGACAACTGCATTTGGTGGCACTTCAATTAAGAATCTGAACATTGGCAGCAATGTGCAGTCGATACCGGCATATGCTTTCGCTTATTGTGGCTCGTTAGGTTTGGTTGAGATACCCGCCACTGTTGAAACAATTGGCGAAGAAGCTTTCAACTATGTAAAAGTCATATCTTATTCGGGTGAGGCCACAGGCAGCCCGTGGGGAGCGTTAAAGGTTATAACAGGAGTTGTCGATGGTGACTTTGCCTATGCCGACAACACCAAGAAAACGCTTGTGGCATACCTTGGCACGGCAACCGATGTGTCTATCCCGAGCACAGTTACCACTATTGGCAAAAATGCGTTTAGAGAAAGCAGCACTTTAGCCTCTGTTTCAATACCAAACACTGTAACTAAAATAGACGAGCAGGCTTTCTATGGTTGTTGGAGACTTGCGTCGGTGCGCATACCAAGCTCGGTTAAAAGCATTGGGGCAAACGCATTCTATGGTTGCTATCAAATGATGATTGCCACCATAGCGCAGCAAGTGGATACAATTGGAACTGGAGCATTACCTTGCAACGCTCAAATATACTGCGAGGCCGAAAGCCGTCCTGATGGTTGGGCTGCTGACTGGCGTGATTGTGAATCGCCGTGGAATACCTATTGGGGAGAGCAACCATCAAGCGACTATGGCACTGTGGAAATTGTGTGCTCTTCGAAACCCGACATAAACTCAATTGAGGAGCTGCCAACAGCTCTTGAGTATATTGTTGAGGCTGCCGAGAGAGTTCAAGACCCTTGGGACCAGCAGTTCTTCATCTCGCTCACTCCGCAACACGCTTTGGTTGAGGGTGAGATGTACCGCTTCAGTTTCGAGGTTAAGGCCGATGAAGCAACAAACGTGAATTTTGCCATCCAAGGACAGGGTGACAATGGCGACTTTATAATGTGGGATGTATTTGGCAGTGAAAGCATGCAGACCTTTACCACATCTTACAATACCTATGTATATATTGGTACTGTAACGCCGGACCAGGCAGGCATCTACTGCTTCGCCATCAATCTGAACGATTATGCCGATGCCAACACCTATTACTTCCGTAATATTGTGTTCGAGGAATTGTATATGCCTGAGCGCGAGGAGTTTGAATGTAAGATTCTCGATGGTGGAGCACATACCGCCTATATCAGCAAATACAACGGTAAGGGTGGTAATGTTGAGATACCCTCAACGGTTAAAATCGATGGCGTTGATTATACAATTGCAAACATTGGTAATAATGCGTTCAAAAACGGCACAACCATTAAAAGTGTGAGCATTCCTAACACTGTGAAATTTATTAGCGGAAATGCTTTCAATGGTTGCCGCAATATGACTGAGATTACCATTCCAGATTCAGTGACATACATTGATTGCAATGCGTTTGCAAACTGCAACAAATTGGCCACTGTTTACTACAACGCAAAAGACAGTTGGGTATGTTCAAATGCATTCAGCAACAGTGGCTTGAAGACATTGGTTGTTGGTGACAATGTGAAGAGTATTCAAGGTGGAGCTTTCTCAGGATGTTCAAATCTTGAGCAGGTAACCATAGGCGATTCAGTAACAACCATTGAATACGAAGCCTTCAGCAATTGTACTAAATTGCAAACCATCAACATTCCAGCATCGGTTACATATATAGGCAGCTATGTGTTTAATGGCTGTACTGATGCAACCATCTATTGTGATTGGGCATCGCAGCCATACGATTGGAACAGCGATTGGAATCGAAATGGCGGCGAGGTTGTATGGGGCAATGTGGCTATACCTGAATTTTCATATTATACAACCGGCGAAAACACAGCCACGTTGTCAGGCTATTATGGCACAGATGCCGATATTGAGATTCCGGCAACAACCACTATCAATGGCAAAGAATACAAAGTTACTTGCATAGACGGCGATGTGTTCCAAAACAATGAAAACATTGAGTCGGTTGTTATTGGCAGCAATGTCGAAACTATCGGTTATGATGCTTTCCTGAATTGCTATAATCTGAAGAAAGTAAATATTCCAAGTTCGGTAACAACCATTGAAAGCTATGCTTTCTCTGGTACGGCAATAGGAAGTTTGTTTGTCCCAAGCACTGTAACATCATTGGGATATTGTGCTTTCTCGTCATATTCCGGCGGCATGGTGTTATATTGCGAATGTGAGGAAGACAACGTTCCTGAAGGATGGAATTCAAGTTGGAATTGCTGGAACACTGTGGTTTGGGGTGCCACTTCAATTCCGGAATTTGCTTGGGAGATAACCAGCATTGCACCTAAAACCGCGCAGCTTAAGAAATATGCTGGCGACGCTGCTCAGATTGCCATTCCCCAGACAGTCGAAATAGATGGTGATAATTATACTGTAACCTCTATTGCCTCTTACGCATTCCAAAACACAGGCATATCCTCTGTAAGCATACCTGCCACAGTAACCAACATAGGCGAGCGTGCGTTTGGCAACTGCCAAAACCTTACAACAATAACTGTTGACGAAGGAAACGCCTATTATGTATCGGATAATGGCATTCTGTTCAATTCCGACACTACCACATTGATAGCCTATCCGGCAGGTAAAACTGATACCTTGTTTGAAGTGCCAACTACAGTTACCTATTTTAATGAATTTGCATTCTGGGGTAACTGTAATCTTAAGCATGTTGTAATTCCTTCCGGTAACATTACTTCTATCAGCAATTATGTGTTTAAGGATTGTGACAACTTGCAGGTTGTTGATATTCCTGAAGAAGTAACCAATATAGGAGGAGAAGCATTCTATAATTGTAGCAGCTTGCAGTCGGTTGTTATTCCGGAAGGTGTAACCAATATTTATTGGAGCACATTCTATAATTGCAGCAGTCTGCAGTCGCTTGTTATCCCTGAAGGTGTAACCTATATTGGAGGCTCAGCATTTTATAATTGCAACTTGCAGTCGGTTGTGTTACCATCCAGTCTTATTACCATAGATGGTAATGCTTTTGATAATTGCACCAACCTTGAGGAGATAAACATCCCGGCCTCGGTTGAAAATATGGGCTGGGGCGTGTTCTGCAATTGCCACAATGCAACCATCAACTGCGAGGTGGCAAGCCGCCCTGCTGGTTGGGATGTGAACTGGAACAATGATGGCGGCACAGTTGTTTGGGGCGAAGTTGAGGTGCCCGAGTTTGAATATACCATAACCGATGCCGTAAATCACAAAGCCGCGTTGAAAGCTTACAACGGCTCATCTGCTGAGGTGGAAATCCCAGCCAAAGTGACGATTGAAGGCGTAGAGTATGATGTTACAGGCGTTGGAGAAGGAGCTTTCCGTAACAACGTTAACGTAACAACCGTTCAGCTTCCAAGCTCGATAACACGGATTGAAGGAGGCGCATTCTCCAACTGCTACAATTTAAGTTCAATAAACCTGCCAAGCGGATTGACATACATAGGTTGGGGAGCATTCTACAATTGTAAATTCATTGACATTGAGATTCCTGCTTCGGTTACTTCAATTGGCGGATATGCATTCGAATGGTGTCAGAATTTACGCACAGTTATCATTCCTGCTGAGGTTGCAAATGTCGGCTATAGTGTGTTCAATGGCAGCAACAATGCCACAATAGTTTGCCTTGCAGCTGGAAAACCAAATAGCTGGAGCGATGAATGGGCAAACAATTTCAATGGTACCATAATTTGGAACGCTAAAAAGCTTACACTTGAAGCTGACCCCATTACAATGGGTAGCGTAAGCGGTTCAGGTTGGTATAGCGCAGGCAGCCAAGTTGAGATTGTGGCTACACCAAATGCTGGCTGCAAATTCTTAACTTGGAAACATAATAGCGAACTCGTATCCAATTCGGCTACATACTCTTATCCAGTAGCAACCAATGTTACACTTGTTGCTTATTTTGAGCAAGAAGTAGAGGGTTATTTTGTGTCGGCAACTGCCAACAATGCCGAATATGGTATTGTTACTGGTGGCGGTGCTTACGCTAATAATGCAACGGCAGCTCTTACAGCCACACCTAACAATGGCTATGCTTTCTTGGGTTGGTATCAAGGCGATGAGCTTTACAATGAAAATACCGACTTCACCTATACAGGGGCAGCCGACATTACTCTTGTTGCCAAGTTTGTAAAAGTTTACACGATGTGGACTGGCACTAACAATGGCTCTGGTTCTGTTTATGTTTCGGTAAACGATGGTGATGAAGCAATTAGCTATGGAGGTCAGTATGTGGCTGGCACAAAACTGTCGCTCAGGGCAGTGCCAAGCACAGGTTATTATTTCACTGGTTGGACTAATGGCAATGAAAACCAACAAAGAGAGTTTAACATCAACAGCAATGTGGACGTGTATGCAAACTATCGCATATACACTTACGAGATTGCCGCAACTTCTAATAACGAAGATTATGGCACAGTAACAGGCGATGGCACGTACGAATATGGCCAAGATGTTACACTCCGTGCCACACCGGCCGATGGCTGCACATTCACTGGCTGGAGCGATGGAGAAAACATTGTTTCAACAAGAAAGAATTATAATTTCCAAGTAACTGGCGCAGTTAATTTGACAGCTGTTTTCGAAATCAACACTTATGCTATTGCGGCAGCAGCCAATAACGCTCAATATGGTTCAGTAACGGGTGCCAACACTTACAATCATGGCGCTAATGTTACGCTTGCCGCTACTGCCAACACTGGCTATCATTTCAATGGTTGGTTAAAAGGCTCAGAAACTGAGTATGTGTCAACAAGTGCAAGCTACAGCTTCAAAGCTACCGAGGCAGCCAGCCTGACAGCGGTATTCGAGCCTGACAGCTATACCATAACAATTGCCGCAGCCAACACCAATGGTACAGTTTCGGGTAGCGAAAGCGGCAAATACAATCATGGAGATGCTCTGACAATTGTGGCAACACCAGCCACTGGCTACCACTTCACCGGCTGGAGCAATGGTACCAGCGTTGTTTCAAACGATGCTGAATACTCATTTACAGCTTCAGGAACTGTCAGCCTGACAGCAGGCTTTGCAATTGATAACTACATGGTTACAATTAGCAAACCTGAAAATGGAACAATAACCGGTGGAACTTCGGGTAAATACGATTATGGCAAGGTTCTCAATTTGGTTGCCGAACCGGCCGATGGTTATCGGTTTGTACGTTGGACTGATGATGAAAATGCCAAAGATGCCAACCGCAGCTATACAGTGACCGGCGATGCAACGTTTACGGCGGTATTTGCTAAGAATACCATTGTCATCTACGAAATCAGCGCCACAGCAAAGAACGGAACCGTTTCGGGTGCCGGTAACTATCCTGCTGGCGAGACAGCAACTTTAACAGCATCGGCTAACACAGGTTATGAGTTCTCGCAATGGAGCGATGGAGTCACAACAGCATCACGTTCTGTTTTGGTTGATGGTGACAAGGCGTTTGAGGCACAGTTCAAGCCTTTGGTTTACACCATAACCACAGTTGCCGAAAATGGTACAATAACCGGTGGCGGCCGTTGCAACTACGATTCAGAAGTTGAATTGGTTGCCGTGGCTAACACAGGCTATAAGTTCAAAGGCTGGACCGATGGTGTTGAGACTGCTAAACGTACCGTAAAGGTTGCAGGCGATGCCACTTACACTGCCGAATTCGAAATACTGCAGTGCACTGTAACACTCACCGAACCTGAAAATGGTACAGTAACCGGCGGCGGAAGCTTCAATTATGGCACCGAAATAACCCTGAAAGCCACTGCTGCTGATGGTTACAAGTTTGTACGCTGGAGCGACAACACTGAAGGTTCTGAAAACCGTATCCGCGCCTACACAGTGACTGGCGATGTTACAATGACAGCTGTGTTCACTGAGCGCGCTAATGTCATCTACAAGATTACTGTTGCCGCCGAGCACGGAACAGTTAATGGTGCTGGCTCGTATGCAGGCAACGAGGAGATAACCCTCACTGCAATTCCTGAGCGTGGCTATAAGTTCGTTGGATGGACCGACGGCGACAAGAATGCAGCACGCACCATTACGGTAACTCAAGACAAACTCTACACTGCTGAGTTCGAACTTGCAACATACACTTTGACAGTGGTTGCTCAAAATGGTACAGTTACAGGCGCTAATGACTATAAGTTTGGTTCAACAGCGACATTGGAAGCAACAGCCAACACGGGCTATAAGTTTAGCGGTTGGAGCGATGGCAACACCGATAACCCGCGCACCGTAACAGTTGAAGACAATGTTACTTACACGGCTGAGTTTGCCCCGATTATGTACACCATTACCACTAAAGCCGAAAACGGCTCAGTGAACGGTGGAGGTAGCGCCGCTTACAATTCGACAGTCATTCTTGAGGCAGTTGCCGCACAAGGCTATCAGTTCAAACAATGGAGCGATGGAGTAAAAACAGCTTCGCGTACAATTACCGTTACACAGGATGTCACTTACACGGCTGAGTTTGAGAAGGTAACAGCCTTAACTATAACCGTTGTGGCCGAAAACGGAAAGGTTGATGGAGTGAAGGCTTCGTATGCTTACAACGAATTAGCCACACTGACTGCTGTGGCCAACAGCCACTATCACTTTGTATGCTGGAACGACAGTGTTACAACAACCTCTCGTAGTGTCACTGTCAATGTCAATATGACGCTTACCGCAATCTTCGCAATCGACAGACATAAGATTACTGTTGTTGCCGAGAATGGAACCGTAACAGGTGCTGGTGAGTACGATTATGGCAAGGAGGTTACACTTACAGCAACAGCAAATTCGGGTTACAAATTTGTTCGTTGGTCAGATAGTGTGACAACTGCAACCCGCACCATCAAGGTTGAAGCTGATGTCAATCTGACGGCATTATTCGTAGCTGAAGACGCCAAAGAGTTCAAGGTTACTCTTACTGCCGAGAATGGTACAGTTGAGGGCAGTGGAACATATTATGAGGGTGATACCGTCATTATTAAAGCAACAGCGAACGAAAACTTCAAGTTCGTTAAATGGAGCGATGACAACACCGATAATCCGCGCACATTGGTTGTGAAGAGCGATGTTGAGTTGTCGGCAATATTTGAATCTACTATTGAAGTAACATTCACTGTATCTACCATAGCCAATAACGGAACCGTAACTGGTGCTGGCATATATCACAAAGGCGATACCGCCATATTTACAGCAACAGCAAATAAGGGTTACAAGTTTGTAGGTTGGAGCGATGGCAACACCGACAACCCGCGTATAGTGATTGTAACTGAGGATTTGACTATGGAGGCTAAGTTCGAAAAGGATAGCAATTCTGCCATTAGCGAAGAGGTTGCCAACTCTATCAACATCTTTGCTTACAGCAACGTTATCGTAGTTGAGAACGCCGACGCCGAAATCAGTGTTTACAACACAATGGGTGGACTTGTCTGCAAAGAGCAAGGCAATGGCGTAAGCAACCAGATTACAATTAACGGTGCAGGTATCTATATCGTTAAGGTTGGCAATGTTGCCAAACGAGTTGTTATCAATTAAAACAGAAGCCGGATTTTCCGACAAATAGTTGATTAGTTGAAGCGGAGCCGCAAGAAATTGAGGCTCCGCTTTTTTTGTGCTTTAATGCGGAGTAAATTACACACCCAAGCAAAATAATTCCTCAGATGGTTGCTGTGTTGTAAAAATTCATACTTTTAGCCGCTTTTGAAAACACATTTGATATGAACAAAATTAGTTTGATGATGATTGCTGCAATAGGTTTGATTGCAGCCGGTTGCAGTAGCAACAGCAAAAAGCCGAAAATGACATCGGAAATGGGAGAGGACGACATCAACGAGTCGCTTGAGAAGGCAAAACAGGTTTTCTACGCTTTGCCTTCGCCCGTCGAGACAGCTTATTTGATACAGACAACAGGTGTTCCTTACAATGTCGATTTGGCCAATCCGGTCGAGAACGCAAGCAACTACACCACAACACTTCAGAAAGCCCTGAATTTCGGCGTTTACGGAGCCGATTTGAGCTATGTCGGGCTTTTCAACCAGACGCAGACATCGATTCGGTATATGGCTACAGCTAAACAGATGGCCGACGAGTTGGGCATTCTTGAGTTTGTCAAAAACGACATCGTTGAGCGCGTCGAGGCTAACATCAACAACCGCGATTCGCTGATGGATATACTGACCGAAGGTTTTGTCAGCTCGAGCGATTATTTGAAAGAGACGGGCCGCGCCGAGGTTGCCGCGCTTATTGCCGCAGGTGGTTGGATTGAAGGCCTTTACCTTTCGACGTCGCTTGCCGATTTTGCCGCGGACAACACCAAACTGAAAGACCTTGTGGTTGACCAGCGCCTATCGCTGTCGATATTGCTCAAGTTGCTCGACAACTTCAAGAGCAACCCCAATGTGGCAAAAGTGTATGAGTGGCTGGTTGATTTGCAGGACACCTATAATGATGTTAAGACGGTTGCTACCGAGTTGAGCGCCGAGGTAACTGCCGATGGCAAGACGACGATTGGCTCGGGTGAGCGCCCGACAGTAAACGATGTTGTGTTTGAGTCCATTTGCCACAAAGTGGACAGCATCCGCAGCCTGATAGTTGACTAAGAATCACAAAATCATAATCGCAAAGCTCTCACATTGTGGGAGCTTTTTTTGTTTTGCATTGATAAATTGATGAGCAAAAATATTCTGCGAATAGATGCAATATATAAGCAAAATATAACCATTCGCATAGTGCGAACGATTAAAAAAATGATGAAAAAAATCATTTGCAACTTGTTTAAAATCTTGTTTACAAATAAGGTAAAACATACTTTTGCACCGAATCAAATATTATATATTTGTGCATTAAGGTGGTAGCTGCAAGGCGGCCATATCTTGTTAATTATCAGGTTTAAAGAAATTGTTAATGACAACAAAAATCAAAAACGCTCTCATATCGGTTTTTTACAAGGACCAACTGGAACCGATTGTGAGGGAACTCGACAAATTGGGTGTCAACCTTATCTCGACGGGCGGCACCTACGATTTCATCAAAAAACTTGGCGTGAATGTGCAGACCGTTGAGTCGCTGACAACCTACCCGTCGATTCTGGGCGGGCGCGTGAAGACGCTGCACCCGAAAATATTCGGCGGCATTCTGGGCCGTCGCGATAACGAACAGGACAAGGCTCAAATGAAACAATACGAGATTGACGATATCGACCTTGTGATTGTTGACCTTTATCCGTTCGAGCAAACCGTGGCAAGCGGCGCATCGGAAGCCGACATCATCGAGAAGATTGACATTGGCGGCATATCGCTCATCCGCGCGGCTGCAAAGAATTTCAAAGACGTGGTCATCGTCAGTTCGCGTGAGCAATACGGCGAGTTGCTTGAGATTCTGCAAAAGCAAGGCGCCGAAACCACTCTCGAGCAACGCCGCGAGTTCGCCCGCAAAGCTTTCGACACTTCGTCGCACTACGATTCGGCCATCTTCAACTACTTCAACAAAGACAACGAAGGGTCGGAAAAAATCAGTCTGACTGGCGGCAAGGTGCTTCGCTACGGCGAGAACCCACACCAAAAAGCCGTCTTCTATCCGTTCAAAAACACCAATCTCGAGCACACGCTGGCTGGTTCGCCGTGTCTGCAGGGCAAAGAGATTTCATACAACAATATGCTCGACGCCGACGCCGCCTGGAAAGCCGCTTCGGATGCCTACAACGCTGTCGACACCATCAAGAACAAGGTTGGTGTTGCGGTTGTCAAACACCTGAACCCGTGCGGTTTGGCCGTGGCCGACAGCCCAATGAAAGCGTTGGAACTGGCTTGGGCGGGCGACCCCGTGAGCGCCTACGGCGGCATTGTTTGCTTCACCTGCGAGGTTGACAAACAGATTGCCGAATGGTTCACGGGCAAGTTCATCGAGATTATCATCGCACCATCGTTCACCGACGAGGCCAAAGAGGTTCTGGCAAAGAAGAAGAACCTGCGCGTGCTGGTAACACCTGTGAAACCGACTGTTACGGGCGAGAAAATGTACCGCTCGGTGAACGGCGGATTGCTGGTTCAGGACGAGGACGAGGGTATGGACAAAGAGTACCGCCCTGTTACCGACTGCAAGTTCAGCGAGAAACAGATTGACCTTGCAAAATTCGGCACACAGGCCTGCAAATACTTGAAGAGCAACTCAATGGCGCTTGTATCGCAAGCCGCTGACGGTTCGTATTGGCTGACGGGCGCAGGAATGGGCCAACCAAACCGCATCGACAGTCTGCAACGCCTGACAGTGCCGCGCTTCAACCTGAAACAAGGCTGCGAGATTGGCGAGTCAGTGCTGATTTCGGACGCGTTCTTCCCGTTCAGCGACAGCGTTGAGGCTTGCAACGAGTTCGGTATCAAATACATTGTAACACCTGGCGGCAGCATCCACGACCCCGAAGTCATTGAGGCCTGCAACAAGTACGGCATCGCAATGGTGTTCACAGGAATCAGACATTTCAAACATTAGAATTCAGAAAAATATACAACAATGGGATTGTTTTCGTTTTTAACACAAGAGCTTGCAATTGACTTAGGTACAGCCAATTCAATCATTATTCACAACGACAAGATTGTGGTTGACGAACCTTCGATAGTGGCTATCGACAATAACACGCAAAAAGTTATTGCCATTGGCGAGAAGGCGCGTATGATGCACGGCAAGACCCACGAACACATAAAAACCATCCGCCCGTTGCGCGACGGTGTGATAGCCGATTTCGACGCAGCCGAGAAGATGATTCGCGGCTTGATAAAAATGGTGAACCAGAAGAAGACACAGCTGTTCACCCCGGCTCTGAAAATCGTCATCTGCGTGCCGTCGGGCTCTACAGAGGTTGAGCTGCGTGCTGTGCGCGACTCGTCGGAACACGCCGGCGGCCGCGAGGTGCTTATGATTTATGAGCCAATGGCGGCCGCTCTGGGTATGGGTGTCGATGTTGAGGCGCCGGAGGGTCACATGGTTGTCGATATCGGCGGTGGTACCACTGAGATTGCCGTCATTTCGTTGGGCGGCATTGTGGCCGACGAGTCAATCCGTATTGCCGGTGATGAGTTTACCGAAGACATTCGCGAGTATATGCGTCATCAGCATAATATCAAGATAGGTGAGCCTACAGCTGAGGACATCAAGATTAAAGTTGGTTCGGCACTGCCTGACCTTGACGAGCCACCCGCAGATTACTTGGTTCGCGGCCCGCACCAGATGACAGCGCTGCCAATCGAGATTCCAGTTTCGTACCAGGAAATCGCCCACTGCCTCGACCGCTCTATCAGCAAGATTGAGACAGCCATCTTGGCAACCTTGGAGCACACTCCGCCTGAGTTGTATGCCGACATCTACCGCAAGGGCATCTATCTGACTGGCGGCGGTGCACTGTTGCGCGGACTCGACAAACGTCTGACCGAAAAGACAAAGATTCCGTTCCACGTTGCCGAAGACCCACTGCACTGCGTGGCACGCGGCACCGGCATCGCACTGAAGAATTCGAACAAATTCAAATTCTTGATACGATAAAAAACGAATAGTGCCTGTCAAATAATTGACGGGCATTATTCATTTTGAAGGATTGAATAACTGAAGGCGTGAAGTAGTTAGGATTTAGGAATGAAAAATTAACAATTAAAAATGAAAAATGTAGAGACGTGATATTATCGCGTCTCTACAATCGATTCACCGATTTACCAATTAACCGATTAAACAATAAATGCGAAACCTGATTCTGTTCATATTGCGAAACCACTACGTGATTCTCTTCGTGCTGATAGAGAGTCTGTCGTTGTTTTTGGTTATGCAATACAACAGCTATCAGCGCAGCTGTTTCATCAATTCGTCGTCGGCGGTGGCTGGCGGCGTCAACACGGTGTTTTCGGCGGTTGACCACTATCTGTATCTGAATCAGAAAAATCAGGAGCTGAATGCCGAGCTGGCACGGCTGCGCAGCGAGATTCCGTCGGCCTACAAATGCGATACGGCCGAGGTGCAAAGCGTTAAAGATGAGGTTTATACGCAACAGTATGAGTACATTCCGTGTATGGTTATCAGCAACTCGGTTGAGACATCGAACAACTTTCTGACCTTGAATGTCGGCAGCAAGCACGGCGTTGAGCCGGGAATGGCTGTGGTGTCGGCATCGGGTGTTGTGGGTGTTGTGAAGGCGGTGTCGCCAAATTTCGCTTCGGTTATCGGGGTGCTGAACCAGGATTTGAACATTAGCGCAATGCTTGAGAACAACGGCTATTTTGGCACTCTGACCTGGGACGGCCGCGATTATCATTATGCCATTCTGAAAGATTTGCCGGCTCACATCCGCGTCTTTAAAAACGATGCTGTGATAACCAGCGGCTATTCGACAATTTTCCCGAAAGGCGAACCGATAGGTCGCGTCGATACCATTCTGGATTCGGGTACCAACGGCTTTATAACATTGCGGGTGCGTCTGGCGGTCGATTTCAAGAAACTGACAAACGTGCAGGTTGTGCGCAATTTGCTTAAGGAGGAACAATTGGAATTGCAAAACCGAGCTGAAAATGAATAGTGTGCTTTTAAGAAATATCATCCGATTTGTCATTCTGGTGCTTCTGCAGGTGGGAGTGCTCAATCAGGTGCAGCTTGGCGGGTTCATCAATCCGTATCTCTACATTCTGTTTGTCATAATGCTGCCGTTCACCATTCCGGGGTGGTTCACACTGATACTGTCGTTTGCCATTGGCATCAGCATCGATGTGTTCTGCAACTCGCCCGGCATACACGCCTCGGCCACTGTCTTTGCCGGATTCCTGCGTCAGTATGTCATTGCTGCACTGATGCCGCGCGAGAATATCGACCCGATAGAAACCCCGAATATCCGCACTTTTGGTGTAGGGTGGTTTTTCAAATACAGCTTGGTAATTGTGTTGGCGCACCATGTGTTCCTGTTTGTTGTCGAAGCCTTCAAATTCAGCGATTTACACCTGGTTTTGTGGCGGGCTTTGCTCAGCATCGTCTTCACAATGTTCCTGATTTTCTTGAGTCAATTCTTGTTTGTGCGTAACAAATGAACCCTTTCCGCCAACGGTGTTTTGTGATTGGAGGATTGTTCGCATTTATCTTCCTGATATACGTTTGCCGCTTGTTTTTCTTGCAAGTCATCGACCAGTCGTACAAGATGTCGGCGTCGAACAACGTGCTGCGCTATGTGACGCAGTATCCGGCCCGCGGCCTCATCTACGACCGTAATGGCGAGTTGCTTGTCTATAATCAAGCGGCCTACGACCTTATGGTGACGCCTAATCAGCTGCATGAGTTCGATACGGCGCAGTTTTGCAGTTTACTGAATATCACTCCTGAACAGGTAAAACGCCGCTTGCAGAAGGCCAAACGCTACTCGTATTACAAATCATCGGTTTTCTTGGAACAGATTTCGGCCGAGCAATATGGCGCCTTTCAGGAAAATCTGTACAAATTCAAAGGCTTTTACGCTCAGACACGAAGCCTGCGCATCTATCCGCACAACATTGCCGCACACATTTTCGGATATGTGGGTGAGGTTGACGCCAACACAACCAAAAAAGACGCCTATTACAATTCGGGCGACTACATCGGAATCAGCGGTGTGGAGCGTATGTACGAGCCGCAACTGCGCGGAAAGAAAGGCGTCGAGATTTATATGGTCGATGTCCATAACCGCATCAAAGGCCGCTACCAGGACGGTATCTACGACACAGCCGCCGTCGACGGAAATGATATTGTGCTCACTATCGACGCCAAGCTGCAGGCTTACGGCGAGGAGCTGATGCGCGGCAAGTTAGGCTCTGTTGTGGCCATCGAGCCATCGACGGGTGAGATTTTGGCAATGGTGTCGTCGCCAACCTACGACCCGGGATTGCTTGTGGGGCGCGCGCGTTCCGACAACTACGCCATGCTGCGTGCCGACTCGCTCAATCCGCTGTTCTGCCGTCCGTTGCAGGCGCGCTATCCGCCGGGTTCGACGTTCAAGACGGTGAACGCGCTCATCGGTCTTCAGGAAGGCTCGATATCGGGACTCTACACACGCTACGGCTGCCACTACGGCTACACCGTGGGGCGTTTCCACATGGGTTGCCACGGTCACGCCTCGCCGCTGAATATTGTCGAGGCGCTTCAGCACTCGTGCAACGCCTTTTTCGCCGCCGACTTCCGCAACATTCTTGACAATCCGAAATACGGCTCCATTGACAGCGCCTTCACAGTGTGGCGCAATCATGTAACATCGTTCGGACTTGGCTCGAAATTGGGCGTTGACCTGCCTTACGAGGTGAGTGGCTACATACCGACGTTGAGCTACTACAATCGCGTTTTCGGCAAAAGCCGGATGAAATCGCTCAATATTGTGTCGTTATCCATTGGACAGGGCGAGTTGTTGCTAACACCGTTGCAAATGGCCAATCTGGCTTCGACAATTGCCAACCACGGATATTACTACACGCCTCATGTTGTTAAGGAAGTGGTTGATTCAAAGGACGATGTATTGGCCGATTTCCATCAGAAGCATCTGACCGACATCGATACGGTGTTCTTCCCGACGATTATCGAGGGAATGTACCGCGCTGTCAATTCGCCTGAGGGCGGAACGGCCGGCATTGCCGCGATACGTGGCATCGAGGTGTGCGGAAAGACAGGAACGGCGCAGAATCCGCACGGCAAAGACCATTCGATTTTTATGGCCTTCGCCCCGCGCGAGAATCCGAAGATTGCGATATCGGTTTACATTGAAAACGCCGGCTTTGGCGCCACATACGCCGCTCCGGTGGCAAGCCTGATGATTGAGCGCTACCTGACCGACACCATCACGCGGCCGTGGCTCGAAAAACGGATACTGACAACAGATTTTATTAATGGAACAAAGAAATAACATACTGCGCAATATCGATTGGTTTACAGTCATCCTGTATGTGGTGCTGGTCACGCTCGGCTGGTTCAACATCTACTCGGCGTCGTACTCGCCCGACAACATCAGTTTCAGCCTTGACACACGCTACGGCCGCCAACTTATGTGGATTGGCGCGGCTGCGCTTATCGGTATTGTAATGTTGCTGATAGACAGTAAGTTCTATT
This sequence comes from Salinivirgaceae bacterium, assembly GCA_017551905.1. GTDB lineage: Bacteria > Bacteroidota > Bacteroidia > Bacteroidales > SZUA-534 > RUG13583. Next base: position 11,242 of record JAFZKK010000024.1, on the reverse strand, counting down.
CAACTTTTGCCGAAATAATCTACGTGACGCTGATGCTTGTGCTGCTGGGAGTGCTGCTGTTCGGCTCGACGGTGAACGGCGCAAAATCGTGGATTGTGCTGGGCCCCATTCAGGTGCAGCCGGCCGAGTTTGCCAAGATAGCCGCCTCGATGCTGCTGGCTAAGTGCATGTCGCGTTACAATTTCACCCCCAATGGGTTCCGCTGGATAGTGAGTATTCTGATGATATGCTTTGTGCCGTCGGCGCTCATTCTGCTGCAGAACGACACCGGTTCGGCCTTGGTTTTTGCGGCATTGCTGATAGCCTATTTCCGCGAGGGAATGAAACCTATCTATTTCATTTTGGGGCTGATACTGCTGGCTATTTTCATTTTGTCGCTGCTGGTCGAGATGCACATAATAATATTGATAATAGAGGTGATAGCGTTTGTCGCTTTTTATGTTTTGCGCGACAAACCGAAGGAGCTTGGCATTGCGGCCGCTGTTTTGGTCGGCATCACAGGATTGGCTTATGTGGCTTGGTGGCTGCTGGTTCCAAGCTGGCCTAAATATATTCCGCAGCTTGTCGGCATTGCCTTGTCGGTTCCGTTCTTCCTTGTTTATACCTATTGGCACAAACTGAGCAAGATTGCGGCCATCATCGGCATTGCCGTGGCGTCAATTGGGTTTGCTTTTTCGGTCGGATATTTCTTCGATAACGTTCTGGCGCCGCACCAACGCGCCCGCATCAACCATCTGCTTGGCATTGAGGTTGATTTGAAGGGCGCAGGCTACAACGTCAACCAATCGATGATTGCCATCGGGTCGGGCGGATTCGCTGGCAAAGGCTACCTGCAAGGCACGCAGACAAAATTCAAATTCGTGCCCGAACAGAGCACCGACTTCATCTTCTGCACCATTGGCGAGGAATGGGGCTTTGTGGGCACCACCGTGCTGCTGCTGCTCTTCCTGACGCTGCTCATTCGCCTGCTTGTGCTGGCCGAACGGCAGAAATCGAAGTTCAGCCGAATCTACGGCTACTGTGTGGCGTCGATTTTCTTCTTCCACATTGTGGTCAACATCGGAATGACCATCGGCCTGATGCCCGTCATCGGCATTCCGCTGCCGTTCTTCAGTTACGGCGGCTCGTCGCTGTGGGGCTTCACAATGCTGCTGTTCATCTTCCTGAAGTTGGATTGCAATAGGATGGAACTGATTACGTAAGGTGCAAGGTACAAGTGACAAGTGAAAAAGGCATAAGGCAAAAGGCATAAGATATTTAGGATTTAGAAATTAGGAGTTAATAATTACGAATTTTGAATTACGAATTACGATGTAGGGACGCAATGTTAGTGTCAGTGTCAGTGTTTTAGTTATCGTCATCGTTTTTCGTTATAGTTTTCGATAAATCAATAAATAAAATGATACTACCCGAACAACAAAAAGACCTTGTGGCGCGCGTTGAGGCGTTGCGCAAGCATCTCGACATCGACAGCCGTCTGGTTGAACTCGACGAGGAGGAACAGAAAAGTCAGGCGCCCGACTTCTGGGACGACCCCAAAAAGGCCGAAGCGCAACTGAAGAAAATCAACGGCATCAAGAGTTGGATTGCCTGCTACAACGGCGCCAAATCGGCTGTCGATGACCTTGTGGTGCTGATGGATTTCTACGCGATGGGCGAGAGCACCGAAGAGGAAATCGACGCGCAGTACGCTGTGGCGTTGGAGAAGGTGGAGTCGGCCGAATCGCGCAATATGCTGCGCCGCGAGGAGGACAAGATGAGCGCCATTGTGAAACTGAACGCGGGCGCGGGTGGCACCGAAAGTCAGGACTGGACCGAAATGCTGATGCGAATGTACATCCGCTGGGGCGAGAAAAACGGCTACAAGGTGCGCGAACAGAACTTCCTGCCTGGTGACGAGGCTGGCGTCAAGACCGTGACGCTGGAGTTTGAGGGCGACTACGCCTACGGCTACCTGAAGAGCGAGAACGGTGTGCACCGTCTGGTCCGCATATCGCCGTTCAACGCGCAAGGCAAGCGGCAGACATCGTTCTCGTCAGTCTTTGTCACGCCTTCAATCGACGATGATATTGAGATAAACATCAACCCCGCCAACCTGTCGTGGGACACATTCCGCTCGAGCGGTGCTGGCGGTCAGAACGTGAACAAGGTGGAGTCGGGTGTTCGCCTGCACTATAAGTTCAAAAACCCCGTCACAGGCGAGGACGACGAGATTTCAATCGAGAACACCGAAACCCGCGACCAACCAAAGAACCGCGAGAACGCGCTGCGTCTGCTCAAATCGCAGCTCTACAATCTGGAGTTGGAGAAGCGCCGCATCGAGACCAACAAGGTTGAGGCCGGCAAGAAGAAAATCGAGTGGGGCTCGCAAATCCGCTCATACGTGCTGCACCCTTACAAACTTGTGAAAGACGTGCGCACCGGCTACGAGACATCGAACGTGCAGGCTGTTTTGGATGGTGAGCTTAACGACTTCATCAAGGCTTATCTGATGGAGTTTGGGGATGAATAAAGTTTTGGACATTGGGTTTTAGACAAAAAAGTCTACAAGTTTTAATTATTTCAACTTGATTAATTAAACTTTTCCCTAACAAGAAAGTTTTGGGCTAAAATCTTTTTCTTACCTTTGCACAAGAAACAAACCAAAGTAATGGTCAGCATTAGAAAAACGATATTCCGATTGTGCGTGGTGACAAGCGTCAGCGTTTTGATGTGCGCTAGCGCAAAAAACGCATCGGCGCAGTGCGGATTGGCTTTGAAAGATGAGGTGATGAAGGATAAGGATATTGTTGGTAAGGCCACCTATCTGAAAGATTTCCGTGTAAGATTGGAGGCCGTAACCGCCTCAAAAAAACAGAAAGAAGAGTTCTCGATTCTGCTCAACAAGGGTACGCACTATCGGTTCACCGTTAAGGCAGACTCGGCTTGCACTGACCAGATTATTTTGAAGTTGTACGATTTCAACAAATTCTACGGTAGCAACTACGATGAATCGGACGGAATGTCGTACACCAGTTTCGATTTCTTCTGCGCAAAAACGCAGGTTTACTACATCTCGCTCTCATTTGCACAAGGGCGCGAAGGTTGCGCCGCCGCTGTGGTGTCGTACGTTGCAAATTACTGATTCCATATTCTATTCAGTATTTAGAAAATCTCCATTCGGGGCGTTTTCTGTTTGCGTTTGCCGCATAGGTTGCGTTTAATTTTATTACTTTCGCATTGAAATATCTTAAAAACAACAAAAAATGAAGAAAATAACATTTGCAGTTGCGGCTTGCTTTGCGGCCACAACAGTTTTTGCACAGCCGCAAGGTGGAATGACCGGCGGCGGTTTCGGTGGTTTTGGCGGCAACCAGAACAGCACCGACACAATGCGTTACTCGCAGAAATTCCTTAACATCAACTACGCCGGCGACAACGAGGTTTACCACAATCTCGACATCTATCTGCCGAAAGAGGAAAAGGCAAGCTATCCGGTAGTTATCCACATCTATGGAAGCGCATGGTTCAGCAACAACTCGAAGGGCATGGCCGACCTTAACACCATTTGCGCCGCCTTGCTCGATGCCGGTTATGCCGTTGTTACACCCAACCACCGCTCAAGCAACGACGCCAAATATCCGGCACAGATAAACGACATTAAAGCCGTCATCCGCTTTGTGCGCGGTAATGCCGATAAATATCATTTCGACACATCGTTTATTGCCACTTCGGGTTTCTCGTCGGGCGGACACTTGGCCTCGCTTGCAGCCACCACACGCAACGAGAAAGTTGCCAACGTCGATGGTTACGAGGTTGACCTTGAGGGCAGCGTGGGCCAGTTCACCAGCTTCAGTAGTAGCGTCGATGCCGCTTGCGACTGGTCGGGTCCTGTCGATTTGATGCACATGGACTGCGGCGAATCGATGAAGATGCCGACATCGCCCGAGGAGGTTGTCCTTGGCGTTCCGATGAAAGGCAACGAGAACCGCTACAAAGCCTTGAGCGCGCCAACTTTCATCGACCCGTCGGACCCGCCAATCATCGTCTGCCACGGCAAAAAAGACAATGTGGTGCCATTCTGCCAAGGCGAATCGTTCTATAACGCGCTGAAAGCCAAAGGCGTTGTAACCGATTTTATCCCGGTTGAGGAGGGCGGTCACGGATTCAACATGTACTCGAAAGAGAATCTGGCCAAAGTGGTCAACTTCCTGAACGAAGCTCGTAAAAACAAAAAATAATCATCAAATTTTATTATTATGAAAAACTTGAGAATCACAGCATTAAGTGCAGCTGCAGCAATGATTTGCGCAGCTTGCAACTCACAGGTTGCCGAAACCTACAATCAGTCACGCACACTTGAAGACGGTGGCACAGGTCCTTACAAAGCCATTATGGTGGCCGAGCCGTCGCTTGCCGAGCACACCATTTTCCGCCCGGCCGACCTTTCGGTTTTCAACGCTAAAAACGCTCTGCCTATCTTGGTTTGGGGCAACGGCGCATGCGCCAATTCGCCTTGGGAGCACGTCAACTTCCTCAACGAGATTGCCTCGCAAGGTTTCTTTGTAGTGGCCATTGGCAACTTCCCGGCCGACACAACGCCTTATCACGGAGCAATGTCGAAAACGGAGCAACAGATTGAAGGTTTGGATTGGGCCTTGGCTCAAAACGCCGACAAGAACAGTCCTTATTATCAGAAACTTGACGCCAACAAAGTGGCCGCAGCCGGAATGTCCTGCGGTGGCTTGCAGACGCTCAACAACGCTGCCGACAGCCGTCTGAAAACCATTATGATTTGCAACAGCGGCGCGTTCATCAATCCGGGTACAGCTATTCCGGGAATGCCGATGCCGACTAAAGACGACTTGCAGAAAATAACCGTTCCGGTGCTCTATTTGCTTGGCGACACCACCGACATCGCCTATGGAAACGGAATGGACGACTTTGCACGGATAAACAATGTGCCTATCGCCGCCTGCAACTTCCCTGTTGGTCATGGTGGAACCTATCGCCAACCGCACGGAGGCGAGTTCTCGATTGTTGCCGGAGCATGGCTCAAATGGCAGCTTAACGATGACGCCGAGGCCGCTAAGATGTTTGAGGGTGAGAACTGCGGTGTGTCACTCCGCAAAGACTGGAGAATCGACAAGAAGAATATCGATTAGAGGTTTCAAGGCTTCTGCCTTTCATAAAAACGGATTGCTACGGCAGTCCGTTTTTTTTTGTGCAGTTGTGCGGGCATAAAAAAAGCCGAACCTGACAGCCCGGCTTTCCAAACAATTAAATCTTAAAGCAATTAATATGCATTAGCGCGGATGCGTACCAAAAGCGATTTGGCGTTTTTCGATAGTTTAACAGTCAGAAAATCTTTGTCGCTTATTGATACACCCGGACAAGCGGCGTTAATCACCTCGTCAACAGTTTTGTACGATTTGCCTTTGTAGGTGTAGTATGCCTCTTCAGTCTCTTCATCGTAGCAAATGTTGACTTCAGAAAGGTCGCATGATTCAGTGTTATCTTGTCCCTCGCAGCCGGCTTCTGTTTCTTCATTTCCACATGCAGTGGTTATAGTCAGTGCCGAAGCAACCATAATCGGAAGGAAAAATCTTTTGAGTTTCATAGCATAAATGTTTTAAGTTACTTAACAATATTTAACTCATAATCAAGCACTTCGAGAAATCGGTCTAATTTGCGACGTCCTTTGTAGAGGTGCTTATCAATTACAAATATAGGTGTTACTTTTGATTTAAGCGCAAAAAAGTCGCTGTTATTTTGTTTGATGCCGGAAAAATTATCGGCGGTCAGGCACTCGGCCAGCTCCTCGTTGTTGTTTATTATATCGTCAATCAGTTGGCGGAATTCATCGGTATAGACAGCCGATGGCTCGGTGAGGAGCAACTTCAGAATGTCGTCGGCGTTGCCATTGCGGTTCATGCAGGCGGCAAGCTGCAAGGCCGACATCATATCTCTGTTTTCGGCCGGTTCTATCGGTTTTACAACAAATCGCACGCGCCCGCTGTCGGTGTAATGATGCTGGATGTAAGGCAGGTCGAGCGCCAGAAAGTTGCGGCAATGGCGGCAGTTGTAGGTTGCGAACATATAGACGGTTAAAGGCGCCGTGTCGCTGCCGAAAATAAAATCGTCGGCATTGCAGGTTATTGCCACATTGGTTTTGCTGAAGCCGAATTGGCGCTGAGGCTTGCTCTTAACCCACCAAAAAATGACGGCAACAGCGGCCAACAAGCCGATGCAGCTTATAATCAAAACGATGCGTTTGTTCATCCGCTATTGGAATTTCACGCCCGACTCGTATTTAACCAATCGGGGGCTGAAGCCAAGCTCAAGCTGTTTCTGTTGCACCTTGATTCTTGTACGCATCTTCTTTTTGCGCGTCTCGGTGTCGAACCAGTATTTCGAATCGCCGTTGATATCGTAAGCCACCAAGTTGATTGACTTCATGTTCTCCTCGTCGGCAAGGTTCTCTTTCATCTGGCTTTGCTTCTTCATCACGCCTTTCGAGTTTCCTAGCATTATCTCGCCCGGGAAAATCTTGATGTGGTACTCGAAGTTGTCGTTGGCCATTCCTTGCATCACAATCAGCGACAGGTTCATAGCCGATGTCTTGATGTCGGTTTGCGGCAGATAGAGGTAGCCGTGGCGCACAAACAGGCTCGTCTCAAGTGTCTGGAACTTGATGTCGTCGAGCTCGCGCATATTCACAAATTTGTCGAGTGTTTTCAGCACTTCCATATCTTTTATTTCGCCGTCTTCAAGTTTCATTCGGCCAAGCACTTTAATCGGGACAAACGGAATGCTGTCGCCCATGTTCAGCACCTCAACATATCCGTCGAGGTCGGCGGTCATGGTGCCGCTCAGGTTGTTCTCGGTAACCATTGTCTGGTCGAAGCTGTTGAAGTCGGCAAGCAACTTGTTGATGTCCATTTTGTCGAAATTGGTGCGGAAATACACTTGTATCAGCTCGTCAGACTTGAATTTGGCCCGCACCGATGCATCCAACGCGCCGTTGAAGGCGTCCATTTTCAAGTGCTCGATGATACCCACCGTGTCGTTGAGGCTGAATTTTGCCTGTATGTTGTTGATGGATGCTTTCTCGTACTGCAAATGACCGAGTTTGAACATTCCCTTCACGTCAACCGGATAGCCCAACGCCAGGAAGCTATAAGGCTCGTCGGCTTTGGTGCTGTCGACTATGGCAAGGCTGTCAGCGGCGGGCAGAGAGTCGGTTACTACAACGGGCACCGGCTCTGGCTCGGGTTCCGGCTCGTCGGCTTTGGCCGTGGTGTCGGTGGGGAAGGTGCGCTCAACCCAGGCGTAGTCGAACTCGTCGAGCGACACTTTGGTGACAACCCGCAGCGTGTTCTCGTTTTGCTCAAGCGCGAAAATCTTTATCACATTCTCAACAACCGTCGAGTCGAGATGCAGTTTAAGTCCCTGCCAATCGACATCTATTTTGTTGACGCAGACGCTGTCGTTGGCCACTTTTATGTTGCCGCCCAAACCGCTGAACGACAATGTCGGGTCATACATGTCGGCGCTTATGTTGTTGAGGCTCACGCCAATATCGGTGTTGTTAATAATCAAGTCGAACATCTGTTGCTCGATGCTGTCGAGGTTGACAGTGCCGTGCGAGTTCACGTTGACAGTCACGCCGCCGGTTATGGAGTGCGCAAGGCTGTCGGGGAAGAACTGTTTGAAGTTGTCGATGCTGACATTGACGCCCAGCGCCGCCTCGTAGGTTGGGTGGTTGAGGTTGCTCACCTTGGCGTCGAGGTCAACGCGGCTGTCGTCAATCACAACGTAGAGTTTGTTGAGGTCGATTTTAGTCTTGTTCAAATCGAAGATGCTGCCGCCAATGTTGATGCCGGCGCCAAAGTCATCCACTTTCAGATTGAAATCGGGCAGGCTGACATTTGTGTTGTTGATGTTGACCGCGTAGTTGTCGTAGCCGACATTCAGGTTGAGCGAATCGACAGTTATCACACTGTCCATTGTGACGCCCAATTGATTGAGCTTTAAACCGATTTTGGTGTTTTGCAGGGCTTTTTCAATGAAAGCGTCGTTGATATCGCCGGTGTAGATGCCGGTGGTGTTGAGGCTGAGGTCGGCCGAACCAACAAGCCGGCTGATGCCGAGCGAGTCGGGGATGAAGGGAACCACCTCGCTCATTGCCACATGGAACTGTCCGTCGACATTGTAACGCGGGCGGTTGATGTTGCTGGCTGTCACTTTAATGGTGCCTTTGCTCTTGTTAGTCTCAAAGTGGAAATTTCTCAAATTCAAGCCTATAGTCTCGTCAATATCTTTCTTTCCTGTTGTTACGGCCAAATCGATGCCGATATTTTTAACCGCCGGCATATCAGTCATTTCGACAGCGCCGTTTTTGAAGCCCAAAACAGCATCAACGTGCGGATAGCGGACCGAGTCGGTAACATTGCCTTTGATGTCGGCGGCAAAATTCAGCTGGCCCTCTATTTTCTTCACGCCAAGCTCGTCGAGCAAGCCGTCGGGAGCGTATTTGAGCACGCTGGCAAGGTCTATCTTGTCGCACTGCGCGTGCATGTCGGCGTAGATGTTTTTGCCAATCTTAGCCGAGCCGGTAATGGCAATCAGAATGTCGTCGAGCGAGAGCGACACATCGTTAATCTCAATGTCCTCACCCACGTAATCGACATCGATTTTCAGCTCGGCCATTTGCAGGTTCTTGGCGTTTGTCGATTCATAATCAACTTTCGTAACTTGCACGCTGCCTTTCACTTGCGCCTGAATCAAGGTGTCGGACAAGGCGCCTTTGGCCGTGATTTTCGGTATGTAGGCCTGCGCGTGCGCGCCTAACTTGCGGTCGTCGTAAATAAAGGTTATATCGCTGATTGTCAGTTTTTCAAGGTCGATAACAAGTCCCAATGCGGTGGTGTCGGCAACTTTGGGTGTGGTGTCGGACGGCGACATCAGGAAGTCGTAGCTGGTAGTGCCGTCTTCTTCAACAAGATACTTGATTGTGGCGCCTTTGAACTCCACTTCGGTGATTTCGATTTTGCCGTTTTTCAGCGGTTCGGTCCGCAGCGACACATACACCTTTTCGACAAAAACAAGCGAGTCGGCTTTGGTGTTGGTTTTGAAGACGGAACCGAGGTAAACATCGTTGAGCTCGAGCGTGGTGTAGGGGAACGAGCGGATGAACGACAGCGATGTCTGGCCAATATCGACCGGCGCGTTGATGATATTCTGCACACTCGGCAGTGCCATTTTGACAACCTTGTCGTGGGCGAACTCGGCAACCATCAGAAGGGCAATCACTATCAGCAAAATGATTGCGAACAGCCAGCCAAACGTTTTGAAAATGAATCGTGTCAGCGACCATTTCTTTTTCAGTTTGCTTTTCAGTTTGCCTTTCTTTTTGCCGTCATTTTCATCGTTTGTGTTGCCGGCGTTCTCGGTATTATCTACATTCTCAACGTTTTCAACATTTTCGGGCGTTCTTGCGCCGTCGGTTTCGTTAGTTGCCATAGTGTTTGTTTTAAAGAGAAAAGCCAAGGTAAGCAAATAGTTGATATGAGAATATGCGGGGGCGAAAAAAAAGAGATATTCGTAATTGTCCGGTTCAATAAACGTAGAACACTTTCCGCACAAGAAGCCAATCGCCAAAAAAAACAGCGCCCCGAGAAACCCCAGAGCGCCGTTTCCATTCATTCATTCAATAATTCAATCCTTCAATCCTTCAATCCTTCAGTGATTGTTAAAACAGCGTAAACGCTACAGTCAATCCAGCCATAACGATTGAAACCATACTCATCAGTTTGATAAGAATGTTCAGCGACGGACCAGAGGTGTCTTTGAACGGGTCGCCAACGGTGTCACCAACCACGGTTGCCTTGTGGCAGTCGGAGCCTTTGCCGCCGAAGTTGCCTTCCTCAACATATTTCTTCGCGTTATCCCAGGCACCGCCGGCGTTGGCCATAAACACTGCCAGAACAAATCCGCAGCCCAGGCCGCCAATGAGCAAGCCAAGAACGCCGCCCACGCCAAGAATGACGCCAACCAAAATCGGGACAATGATTGCCAGCAACGACGGGAACAGCATCTCGTGTTGTGCGCCCTTTGTCGAAATCTCGACGCAGCGTGCGTAGTCGGGGTCGGCTTTGCCTTCAAGAATGCCCTTTATGGTGCTGAACTGACGGCGAACTTCCTCAACCATCTTCTGCGCGGCACGTCCCACGGCGTTCATTGTCAGGCCGCAGAACAGGAAGGCCATCATTGCGCCAATGAACACGCCCACCAGCACAATCGGGTTCATCAGGTTCACGTTGTAGGCGTTCATAAAGTCGATAAGCGTTGCTTTTGCGGCATCGACACCGTTCGGCAGAGCCTCGCCCACGCGGATAAGCGCCATCTTAATTTCCTCGACATACGAAGCCAACAGAGCCAAAGCCGTCAGAGCTGCCGAGCCAATGGCGAATCCCTTGCCTGTGGCGGCGGTGGTGTTGCCCAGAGCGTCGAGAGCGTCGGTGCGCTTGCGGACTTCGGGTTCCAGACCGCTCATTTCGGCGTTACCGCCAGCGTTGTCGGCAATCGGGCCGTAAGCGTCGGTGGCCAGCGTAATGCCCAGTGTCGAAAGCATTCCGACAGCCGCAATGCCGATTCCGTAAAGGCCCATCGACAGGTTGGCAGCCGTAAACTCGACATTGAAACCATTGGCGCACAGGTACGAAAGAATGATTGCGGCACCCACCGTCACAACCGGAATGGCCGTCGAAATCATACCCAAGCCAAGGCCCGAAATGATAACTGTTGCCGGACCAGTCTGCGAACTTTCGGCCACTTTCTGCGTCGGCTTGAATGTTTGCGAAGTATAGTATTCTGTTGATTTACCGATAATTACGCCAGCCAACAAACCAACGACAACCGAGAACGAAATGCCTACCCAGTTTTCGATTCCAAGCGCCCAAAGAATGAAGAACGTTGCGGCTGCGATAAGCACAGCGGCTGTGTTTGTGCCGCGGCTCAAGGCCGACAGAAGTTCCTTCATTCCGGCTTCTTCCTTCGTCTTGACAACAAAAATGCCGATTATCGAAAGAATGACGCCAAACGCCGCAATGAGCGACGGCGCCAGAACGGCTTTCAGTTGCATCCCCTCGACAGCCGAAGTGGCGAATGCCGAAGCGCCAAGTGCCATTGTGGCAAGAATCGAGCCTGCGTACGACTCGTAAAGGTCGGCGCCCATACCGGCTACGTCGCCCACGTTGTC
>JAFZKK010000023.1 GCA_017551905.1 Salinivirgaceae bacterium | reverse complement strand
TCGTGGAAGTCGCCAATGGCTTTGCGGCGTCCAACCTCGGCCAAAGTAAGGTGCTTTTGTGTGCGCAAGCCTTGCTCACGTTGCAGTTGCAGACGGCGGTTGGCAATGTCGCGGGCCTCTTTGTCGCTACTTACAACATTGAATTTGTCGCCAGCCTGCGGAGCACCGTTCAAACCGAGAATCAGTGCCGGTGTCGAAGGTCCGGCCTTGTCAATCTTGCCGTTACGCTCGTTGTACATAGCCTTTACGTGGCCTGTAAAGCTGCCGGCAAGAACAATGTCGCCAACTTTCAGTGTGCCGTTCTGCACAAGCACTGTGGTAACGTAGCCGCGGCCTTTATCCAATGCCGACTCGATAACCGTACCCGAAGCCAACTTGTTCGGATTTGCCTTCAAATCAAGCAATTCGGCTTCCAAAAGAACCTTATCGAGCAACTCGGCAACGTTGATGCCCTTCTTGGCCGAAATGTCCTGCGACTGGTATTTGCCGCCCCATTCCTCAACCAAAAGGTTCATGTTGGCCAAAGCCTCTTTTATCTTGTCAGGATTTGCCCCTGGCTTATCTATCTTGTTGATTGCAAAAATGATAGGAACACCAGCCGCTTGTGCGTGGCTTATGGCCTCAACCGTCTGCGGCATTATGGCGTCATCGGCTGCAATCACAATAATAACAATATCAGTAATTTGAGCACCACGGGCACGCATTGCGGTAAACGCCTCGTGGCCAGGAGTATCAAGGAATGTGATAGTTTTTCCATTCTTCAGCACCACGCTGTAGGCGCCAATGTGCTGGGTGATGCCGCCGGCCTCGCCCGCAATAACGTTGGCGTTGCGGATGTGGTCGAGCAACGATGTCTTACCATGGTCAACGTGGCCCATGACAGTGATGATTGGCGGACGCGGAACCAAATCCTCCTCCGAATCTTCCTCCTCGGTAATAGTGTCGAGCAAATCGGCGCTCACAAATTGCATCTTGTAACCAAACTCATCGGCAACCAAAGCCATTGTCTCAGCATCGAGTCGCTGGTTGATTGACACGAACAAACCAAGGTTGAAACAGGTTGAGATAACCTCGTTCACTTGAACGTTCATCATGGTTGCAAGTTCGTTGACCGACACAAACTCGGTAACTTTCAAAACCATTTTTTCGGCTTCCTGACGCTCCATTTCCTCAACCGAACGTTGGCGCACATTCTCGCGTTTGTCGCGGTTGTGCTTGGCCGTCGTGGTTTTGTGTCCCTTGCTCTGCAAGCGTGCAAGTGTCTCTTTTACTTGCTTTTGCACATCTTCATCGTTCACTTCCTTCTTCAGGAATTTCGAACCTTTCTGATGTTTGTCGCTCTTCGATATCTGTTTGTCATTTAAGTCGATACGGTCTTTCTGTATGCGTTTGCGCTTCTCGCGGCGCTTTCCACCGCCTTCGTTTGTCGGATTGGCGAAACGTGGGTCGTTCAGGTCAATCTTGTCAACAACCTTGGGGCCTTGCAGTTTCTCAACCTTAGTGTCGATATGCTCTGGCTTGCTGGTCGCTGCCTTGCCGCCGCCTTGCTGTTTTTGAGCCGCTTGTTGCTTTTTCATTTGCAGCTCGTGCTCCTTGCGCTCGCGGGCGCGCTCCTCCTTGCTTTTCTTGTCGGGGCGGGTTTTGGTGTTCAGTTTGTCAAGGTCAATCTGTCCAAGAATCTTGACATCCTTAACCGGCTCAACTTTATTCTTGATAAGCTCGGGCTCAGGTTTTGGTTGGGCTTTTTGCTTCGGCTCCTCTTGAGCTTTCGGTTGAGACTCCGACTCTTGTTTGTCTTGGCTTTTCGCTTTCTGCTTAGTCTCTTCTTTTTTCTTGTTGAGGTCGATTTTGCCCACAACATTCACCTTCAACTCCTTTTTGGGAGTCTCGAATATCTGTTGCTCCTCTTCGGCAGGCTTTTCAGGCTCGGCAAACTCGTCGTCGGCATATATTGACTCCTTTTTGGCACGCATCGCGTTGAGTTCGATTTTTGCCGATTCCTCCTTTGCTTTCATGTCGCCGCTGTATTCCTTCAACAGCATCTGATAGACATCGTACTCAATTTTGGTGTTGGGGCCTTCGTCAACAGCAATACCCTTTTTGCTCAAAAATTCGGTTATTGTGTTGATGCCTACGCTCAAGTCGCGCGCTATCTTATTTAATCTCAATGGTTTGTAATCACTCATCTGCTATACTTTAATTTTCCTGATAAGTCTGTTTTCTCCTTTTTTAAGCCGATAGTTATTCAAATTCAGCTTTCAGAATACGAAGCACGTCGTTGATTGTACTCTCCTCAAGGTCAGTACGATGCGCAAGCTCGTCGGCCGGAATTTCCAGAACGCTCTTGGCCGTGTCGCAGCCAATGGCTTTGAGGGTGTCAAGTACCCATCCATCTATTTCGTCTGCAAATTCTTCAAGGTCAACGTCCTCCTCATTATTCGATTCGCGATAAACATCAATCTCATAACCAGTAAGTTGGCTTGCAAGTTTGATATTTGAGCCGCCCTTGCCTATGGCCAGCGACACTTGGTCGGGCTGCAGATAGACGTCGGCTTTCTTGGTATCTTCGTTTATCTTGATTTGCGACACTTTGGCAGGGCTCAGTGCGCGTGCGATGTAGAGCGAAATGTTGTTGGTGTAGTTGATTACGTCGATGTTCTCGTTGCGCAGCTCGCGGACTATGCCGTGGATGCGGGCGCCCTTCATACCAACGCAGGCTCCAACCGGGTCGATGCGCTCGTCGTACGACTCAACGGCCACTTTGGCGCGCTCGCCAGGGATGCGTTTGATGTTTTTGATAGTGATAAGTCCGTCGAAGATTTCGGGAACCTCAAGCTCGAACAAGCGCTCGAGGAAAATCGGGCTTGTACGCGACAGGATTACCAGCGGAGTGGCGTTGCGCATCTCGACACGGACAACAGCGGCGCGGACGGTGTCGCCCTTGCGGAAATAGTCGTTCGGAATCTGCTCGGTTTTCGGCATAATCAGCTCGTTGCCTTCGTCATCGATAATCATTATCTCTTTCTTCCAAACTTGGTAAACCTCACCGGTTACAATCTCGCCGATGCGGTCTTTGTATTTGGCGTAGAGTTGGTCTTTCTCGAGGTCGAGGATGCGCGATGTCAAGTTCTGGCGAAGAGTGAGAATGGCGCGGCGTCCGAAGTCAACCATTTTTACCTCGTCCGACACTTCCTCGCCCACTTCGTAATCCTCATCGATTTTCTTTGCCTCGGTAAGCGAAATCTGCTTGTTCGGGTCAGTCAGCTCCGAATCTTCAACAACTTCGCGGTTGCGCCATATTTCGAAGTCGCCTTTGTCGATATTGATGATTATGTCAAAATTCTCATCGGTGCCGTATTGTTTTACCAATGTGCTGCGGAACACGTCTTCCAAAACCCTCATCATTGTGGGGCGGTCGATGTTTTTCAGTTCCTTAAATTCTGAAAATGTGTCGGTAAGGTTCATTTTTTCTGATTTTTAAAATATTATTGTTTCTTTCACTGTTTTTATCTCACTGAATTTGAAAGGTTCGGTTTTCACCACCTTGACAGGGCGTTTTGCGCCTTCGGGCTTCTCTTTTGTCTCATATTCAAGAAGGATGCCCTCCTCGCCGGCATCGCGAAGTATACCATTGATTTTAAGCCCGTTGCAGAGCAAAACCTCAACAGTGCCGTTCAGTATTTTCTTGTATTGAGGCAGCACTTTCAGCGGCTGGCCTATTCCCGGACTCGACACCTCAAGTGCGAAATCCTCCTCGTCGCGGTTCAGCTGCGACTCGATGTACTGGCTGATAAGCACGCAAGCGTCAACCGAGATGCCCTCGGGCGAATCGAGCGTAACGGTGATGTTGTTCTGCGTATCGACCTTCACCTCAACCAAAAACAAGTCGGTTCCGGCTATGCGGTCGGTCACGATTTTCTCAATTATTTTCTTGTCTATCATAGTATTGCAATAAAACAGGGGACTTTTAATCCCCTGAAATTGTCTACCTCACAAAAACGACACAAATGTATTAATTAATTTTTCTTCTGCAAATCAAATAATTGCGACAAAGCCCGCCTTACATTCAAAGTGGCATTGTTTTTGTAACATTTTTGCACCGAAAAATAGAATATCGCAAAATGCAACTTATTGACGCACACGCACATATATTTCCGGATGCTTTGGCGGCAAAAGCATCGGTATCGGTTGGCAACTGGTACAATATTATGCCGCACACCGACGCCACAAGCCACAACCTGATAGAGCACGAGAAGGCCGTCGGCGCTTGCAAATGCCTTGTATGCTCGCCTGCGCTCAAGCCGCACAATGTGCCGACAATCAACACCTATATTAGTAATGAGTGCAAGCTGCACCAAGAGTTTGTGGGTTTTGGCACCATGCACCGCGATTTTGAGGATTACGAGGAGGAACTTGACCGTGTTGTGAACCTCGGGCTTAAAGGCATAAAATTTCATCACGACATGCAGGGTTTCTACATCAACGACCCGAAAATGATGCCTATCTACCGCGCCATTGCCGACCGCAATCTGGCTCTGCTGCTGCACATGGGCGACAGCCGTCTTGATTTCTCATCGCCCGGCCGTCTTGCTGTTATTGCGCGTCAGTTCCCCAACCTGACAATCATAGGCGCACACTTTGGCGGCTACCGGCGTTGGGACGAGGTGATGTCAATCCCCGTTTTTGACAATGTTTATTTCGACACGTCAAGCTCATTGGCCTTTTTGGAACCAGAAAAAGCCCGTGCACTGATTGAAAAATTCGGCTCTGACCATTTTTTCTGGGGCAGCGATTTTCCAATGTGGTCGCCGCGCGAGGAGTGGCAACGCTTTCTGTCGCTCGGTTTCGATGACGACACCAATCAAAAGATTGGTTATGAGAATTTTGCAAGAGTAGTGTTAGGCGTCAGGAAGTAAAGCAAAATGACCGACCTTCTATCATTCAATTATTTGATTATCTTTGTAAAGCTAAAAACCAAAACTTAATTGAAATGAATAAAGGTATTTTTATCACATTGGTCATTATGGATGTTATAGCCTTAATTGTCAGTATTATAGGCATTGCAACTTGCTATGTAGAGGCCGGACGCTCCAACCCACTGCCGTGGTGTCTGCTGTTGTCGTGGGCAATTATCGGTATCATAAAAGACGGATTGATTTATCGCGGAAGCGAGTTGAGCTCGGCAGGACAAAATGGTGTGAACCAAATTAACGACACGCTTCGTCCGCAAGAGTGATTATACACCTTGCCGCCATTAATTGGGTTTTATTTTTATCGAAAAACGTACTTTTTTCGTCTTAGTTATCGTCAAATTCTCACTCCCATAACCACCACATCGTCAGTTTGGTTTTCAGCTGGGCCGCGCCATTCCTCGTATGTGCGGTTCAGAATTTCCTTTTGTTCGGACATTGGGCGTTGGTGGATTTCGAGCAGAAGCTCGCGCAAACGGCGGGCAGAGAATTTGTCAAAGGTTCCTCCACTTTCAAATTGGTCTTGGAAACCATCGGAGAAAGTATAGAGGCAGTCGCCGCGTTGGATGTCGATGGTGGTGCACTGGAATGGATTGAGCCGTGCGTAGATGCCAACAGGCATTCGGTCGCCCTTCAGCACTTGAACTTCGTCTCCGCGGATGAGCACCAGCGGGTTGTTGGCTCCGGCAAACGATAGTTTCATTTGCCGCTCGTTGATGACATAAACCGCAGCGTCCATACCGTCGCTGCTGCGGAAGAAAGCCGAAGAGGATTCTTCTTCCTCTTGAAGGGCTGAAGGCGAGTTGTCGCTCTGACGCAGATTTGTGATTATAGCCTCGCGCAGGCGGTTAAGAATAGTATCAGGGCTAACATCTTGGCCTACAATATAATTCAAATTTGACATCCCCAGCACGCTAAGGAAACCGCCCGGAACACCGTGGCCTGTGCAGTCGGCCACAATGCAGACTTTGTTGTCGCCAAACTGGCCAACCCAATAGTAGTCGCCGCTGACAATATCGCGCGGCTTATAGAGGAGGAAGTAATCCGGGAAGATGCCCGAAATGGTTTCTGCAGGAGTCAGCATTGAACGTTGGATTCGACGGGCATAGTTAATGCTTGACTGTATCTCTTTGCTCTGCGCTTCAATGTGGTCACGTTGAGCCATAATCTCGTCGCGCTGCGCCTCAATCTCTTCTTTTTGTTCTTCAATCTCATCGCGTTGAGCTTGGATTTCCTCTTTCTGTTCAATCAGAATAGCGTTCTTTTCAAGCAATTCGGCATTAGCTTTCTTTTTGATTCTCAGCACTCTGAAAATATAGAATACAAGAAGTGAAATCAAGAACAATCCACCAATTAACGAGAAAATTACTGTGCGCATTCGTTGCCTTTCGGCGGTATGTATTTTCTCGGCCGATTCGCGCTTCAACAGTTCCATTTTGCGGACGTTCTCCACTTCGGCATTCTTCAAAGTGTTGAAAGTGCTGTCGTTTAACGATTTTGTACTGTATTCGAGTAGTTTTTCGTGGTGTTTTAAAGCATTTTTGTAATCGCCGAGAAGTAAATATGTTTCGTATAGTTTTTCATGATAATCCAATAGGTCGCCGGCAGGAAAATCGTCTCTTAAATATTTTCCAAGTCCCAATAGTTCGGCAAGAGCAGCATCGTATTTCTTATTAAATACGAGGTAGTCCACATAATAATATACAACTGGGAAATGGGCAGAAATCTCTCCGTTTTCGAGAAAGTAATTGCCAATTTTCTTTAAATACATATAGCAACTGTCGGCATATTCTTTTCTGCCAGTGAATTTTGCCTCCTTAATATACGCTTTGGCAAGGTTGGTATAAACCTCATACTTCCCGTCGATATAGTAAATATCATCGGTTTCTTTAGAGTCGAATAAGCTCACCGAACGCTTATACATATCGATGGCGGATAGAATCAACGTATCGGACTCTTGGATGATGGCATACCCCAAACCATACCATGCGAATGCTTGCTCCAACGTATCTTTTGAAAGCGTTGCATAATGTAACGCCTTATGATAATATTCTTCTGCGCTTGTATTAAAGTCAAGCATTGAAAATATATCGCCAAAATGCCGGTAAGCGTAACAAATGCAGTTTGTGTCTTTAATCTCATTATAATTTTTCAAAGCAATGTTGTAATAATACAAAACGCTATCGGTGGCATGGTTAATGTCACGGTAGCAATTGCCTATATTCATGCAGACGTTGCCAATATGTTGTTTGTCAGAAAGTTGATTATAAAAATCGATGGATTTAAAAAAATAGGGCAACGCTTTGCGGGGTTCGCAACTAATATAGTAATACAGACCGATACCAACATAATCATCGGCTATGGTTTGAATATCAGACTTTTCACAAAATTCGAGTGAAAGCTTCGCGTATTTTAGCGAAGTGTCAATACTACTGGCAATATGCGATAATCTATTGTAATTATATGCCTTAACACTGTCTGGCGAGTCTGGCTTTATGGCGTTCAGCAGGCTGTCGATTATGGTTTGATTTGGGTCGGTAAATTCTGCATCTTCATATTGTGCCAAAGCAACTTGCGGCAATATGAAAGCCACCATCATTAAGGCAAAAAAGTGTTTCATTCTGTGTCTCATTTTGGGCGCAAAAGTAGCGTTTTTAATTATGCTTGTTTCTTAGCACGGCATACTCGCACCTCACCCGACAATTTGTTTTATGTCAGTGTCATCGTTATAGTTATCGTCATCGTCAAATTCTCACTCCCATAACCACCACATCGTCGGTCTGGTTTCCGGCAGGACCGCGCCAATCTTCGTAGGTGCGGTTCAGGATTTCTTTTTGTTCGGACATTGGGCGTTGGTGGATTTCGAGCAGAAGCTCACGCAGGCGCTTGCCCATAAATTTGTTGTCGGTGCCGTTGCCGAACTGGTCCTGGAAGCCGTCGGAGTAGGTGTAGATGCAGTCGCCCTTTTGCAATTCAATGGTGGTGCAGGCAAACGGGTTCAGGCGCGCATAAATGCCGACTGGCATACGGTCAGCTTTTAGCAGTTGAATCTCGTTGCCACGGATTAATACCAGCGGATTGTTGGCGCCCGCAAAGGAGAGAGTCATCTGCCGCTCGTTAATCACATAAACGGCGGCGTCCATACCGTCGGTGCTGCGCTCAATGGCCGAATATTGCTCGCCATCGTCCTGAAGGGCAGTGGGGGCATCGTCGCTCTGGCGCAGATTGGCAATAATGGCCTCGCGCAGACGGTTCAGAATCATATCGGGGCTAACATCCTGACCTACAATCCAATTCAAGTTGGTCATTCCCAACACGCTCATAAAACCGCCTGGCACGCCGTGGCCCGTGCAGTCGGCCACAATGCAGACCTTTTTGTCGCCAAACTGACCAACCCAATAATAGTCGCCGCTGACAACGTTGCGCGGCTTGTAGAGTAGGAAGTAATCGGGGAAAATGCGCGAAATGGTCTCCGACGGCGTGAGCAGCGAGCGCTGGATTCGACGGGCGTAGTTAATGCTGGCCTGAATCTCGTCGCGCTGGGTCTGGATTGTATCGCGTTGAGCGGCAATCTCATCGCGCTGCGAGGCGATTTCCTCCTTCTGCTCGGCCAGCTCGGTGTTTTTGCGGGCCAGCTCGGCATTGGCGCGGTGCTTGGCGTGTAACATTCTGATAATGAACACCACCCACAACAGTATCAGCGCCAGTCCACACAAAAGCGACACGATAATGGTGTGCATACGTCGCTCATCGGCCTCATAGACGCGCTTGTCGGCATCGCGCTTGACGCGCTCAACGGCGGCAGCGCGGTCGGCTTCCGACTTGGCCAACGCGCGGGCGTTCTCTTCCACATTGGTCTGGTTCGTCAGCTCGTGGTATGCCTGCAAGTGGCGGTAAGCCTCACGGTAGTTGCCCATCAGGCTGTATATGGTGTGCAGTTTTTTGTGGTAATCGGTGCCATTTTTGTCGAAATTGGCATCGACATAATCCAACGCCTTCTGGTACTGCTTGCGCTGGATAAGGTAGCGGACGTAAACATCGTTTTTCTGAAACGGATTGAGCGTGGGCGACTGCGCCACCTTTTGAAAATAGTAGTAGCAGGAGTCGGTGTAGCGCTGGTCGCCAGTGCCTTCGGCCACGCCTAAATAGGAGCCAGCAAGCCCCGAATAGGTGTAGTCGAACAACTGACCCTCCGTTATTTTGAGCGAATCGCAAAGCTGTGCCGATTCTTTAAAGCACTGTATTACAATAAGATTAATTGAGTCGGAATGGTACTTTTCGGCCTGATAACCGTAGAAGTAACCCATTAAAACCAACGCATTGACCAGCAAATTATGATTGTTCGACTGTCGGCAAAGCCGTGCCGCCATTTTGAAATTTTCCTCCGCCGTTTGGTCGTAATTCTGCAGTTGAGCCAAACTTCCAAGCCTCATATAACATACGATCAGACCTGCCGTATCGCGTTTTTGCGTGCAGATTTCCAGCGCTTTGTTCGCATAATTCTGGCTGATTTCGATCGGTGTGTATGGTCCTTCGATAATTATATTATAGAATTGGAGTATGGCGGTGGTGTCGCCAGTGCTTTCCACCCATTGCGTGGCTTTGTTCAGATAAACATTAGCGGCCTCAAAATCACCGATTTGCGCATATTCGCCAGCGATTTGCAGGTCGGGGGTTATTTGTTGCAGAATAGTGCTATCGAGTTGGGCTTGCGCTAAGATTGACGAAGGCGGCAATAGAGAGAAAACTGCCGCAACGTAAAGCAATATGCTGTGTTTAAAATAATTATGTTTCATATTTCTATCTCTTTTCACAAAAGAAAATGCTAATTTAATTGAAATTGACGGGAAAATTGCAAGGGAGTGACAACAAAAAGGCCGTCAACATAATGCTGACGGCCTTGAAGTTTTTATTGTTACTGACCAATAACTATTTCGGAAGTTTAACACCACGTTTCTTTGCGGCTTCTTCCAAGCGTTGTTGGAACCGCGATTTGGTTGGGGTTTTCTGCACTTTGGCCGTTTTCAGGCGGTTGAGCACTTCCTCGGGGTTGATTGTGCGCTTGATAACGTAGGTCTGCACAATGGTGATGAGCAGCGTCAGGAAGTAGTAGTAGCTCAAGGCTGCGGCGTAATCGTTGAACCAGAAGAGCATCATCACCGGGAACATATACATCATCACCTTCATACCTGGCATCTGTTGGCCTGTGTTGGCTTGGCCGCTTATCTTGATATAGACAATGTTGACAATGGTCATCAGTAGGCAGAAGAGGCTCACATGGTCGCCATACCAAGGAATGCTGAACGGCAGGTTGAGGATGGCGTCGTAGGTCGAGAGGTCGTCGGCCCAAAGGAAACTCTCGTGGCGCAGCTCGATTGAGGCCGGGAAGAAGCGGAACATTGCAATCAGCAACGGCATCTGCAGAAGCACTGGCAGACAGCCGCCCATCGGACTCACGCCGGCGCGCTTGTAGAGGTCCATCATCGCTTGTTGTTTCTTCATCGCGTCTTCCTGCTTCGGATATTTCTCGTTCAGCTTGTCGATTTCAGGCTTCAAGGCGCTCATCATACCCGTCGATTTGTATTGTTTGTAGGTGAGCGGGAACAGTACCAACTTAATTAAGAGAGTCAGTATCAGGATGATAATACCATAATTATCGATGAATCGGCCAAGGAAGTTGAACACCGGAATCACAATGCCCACGTTCACCCAACGGAAGATGCTGCGGCCAAGTGGAATGATGTTCTGCAGGTCGATATCCAAGGCTTTGAGTGTTTTGAAGTGGTTCGGGCCGAAGAACATTTCCATTTCATAATTTTCATCGGCGTGGCCGTCGTAAGGGATTGATATTTCGGCGGTAAAATGCTTTACATATTTGTCGCCCGAAGCAACCTTCTCTTGTTTGAGCACGGCTCCCGAGAAGCCTTTTTTCGAAATCAGCGTGTTGTTGAAGAACTGCTGCTTGAACGACACCCATTGCAGACGGGTGTTGATTTCCTCGGAATCGGAGTCGCTGCCTTCCTTCAACTGCTCAACATCGTCGTCGAAGTAGCGATAGGCAATGGTTGAGTTCATTGTCTCCCATTTGATGCCTTTCTCAAGTCGTTTGGCGAAAGTTTCCCAGTTGAGTGTCAGGTAGTTGGTCGATTTGGCAGGAATCAGTTGGTTCAGGTTGTGCATCTTCACATTGAAGCCGATGTTGTATTTGTCGGGATAGATAGTGTAGATGAACTGCAGCGAGCGGTCGTCGGTCAAATCGAGGTTGAAGCTAACAACGAGCGAGTCGGCAGTAACCGATTGTGTGTTAACATTTTCCGATGGAACAAAAAACAATTTTCCGGTTTCGATACGGCGATTCTGCGCAAAGAAACTGATGTTGAAAATAGACGAGTCGCCTTCGAACAGAACAACAGGCAGCGAGTCGTAAGAGTCGTATTCTTTTAACTCAACCGATGCTATGCGTCCGCCAAGATTGGTGAATTTGATTTTCATCAAGTTGTTCTCAACGGTGTAGTATTCACGCTCACCGGCGGCAAACTGAGCAAACTCGCCGTACTGGTTGCGTAGCATAACGCTGAGCACCGAGTCGCTTTGTTCAGCCGACGCCAATTGCGCCTGCTCGGTAGCTTCAGCCTTCCTCATTTCGGCTTCAATGGCGCGTTGTTTCTCAACACGGGCAATGGAGTCCTGCTGTTGGCGATAGCGTTGCATTTCTTCTTCCGACGGCCGGGTAAAATAGCTCCAACCGAACACTATGGCCATGATGAGTAAAAGGCCAATCCATGAATTTTTATCCATATTTTCTTATTTGTTTAATTGCGCAATATGCTGAATATCATTGTGTCAAACAGCGCATCGCACGTTTCGATTCGGGTTGCAAAATTAGAATAAAATTGCACTTGAATGAAAGTGTTTGTGAAAATAGTTGCGGCAACCTAAACAAAGACAGCCGCCAATTGCGTTGACGGCTGTCTTTTTAAGGTGTGTATCAGTTAGATAAACTTGTCGCCGGTGCGTGTTTTTATGTCGTTGACAATGTTTTTCACCTTTTGCTCCTCGTCTTTGTTGCAGATTAGCAAAGCGTCGGGTGTGTCGGCAATTATGTAATTATTAAGACCTTGAACCACAACGAGTTTCCCCTTCGGTGCATAAACCACCGAGCGCGTTGTGTTATACAATAGTATATTGTCGCCGGCGGCCACGTTAGCGTCATTGTCTTTGTCTTTGTTCTCGTAGAGCGACGTCCATGTGCCAAGGTCGGACCAACCGAAGTGCGAGCCAAGAACAGCCACATTGTCAGCTTTTTCCATAACACCATAGTCAATGGAGATGTTCTCGCAGACAGGATAAATTTGCTGTATGGCATCGTCCTCGTCGGCAGTGTTGAAGAGTTCCGATTTGCTGTTGAACAGATTGTAAACCTCAGGCAGATGCTTGCGGAATGCCTCTTGAATCGATTTCAGCGACCAGAGGAAAATGCCTGAGTTCCAATAGAATTCTCCGCTCTGAACGAAGAATTTGGCAAACTCGAGATTCGGCTTTTCGGTAAAGGCTTTCACTTTGCACAAATCGCTTATGTTGTTGAAATTGAGCGGCTCGCCAAACTGAATATAGCCGTAGCCCGTGTCAGGACGAGTGGGTTGGATGCCGAGAGTCAGCAAATTATTATTGTTAGATACGAAGTCGAAACCATTTTTTATGGTGTTGATGAACATCTGGTCGTTGAGAATCAGGTGGTCCGACGGTGCGACAACAATCTTTGCGTTGGGATTCATCTGCTGAATGCGGAAATTGGCGTAAGCTATGCACGGAGCGGTGTTGCGGCGTGTCGGCTCAAGCAAAATCTGCGACTCGTTTATCTGCGGCAGCTGTTTGAGTGTCAGGTCTTTATATTCGGCACTGGTGACAATCAGCACGTTCTCTTTGGGCACTATCTGCGTAAACCGTTCAATGGTCAGTTGTAGCAACGACTTGCCAACGCCAAGTATATCAATAAATTGCTTAGGATAGGAGGCGCGGCTTACCGGCCAGAAACGTGTTCCGGCACCGCCGGCCATTATCACGCAGAATAAATCTTGGTTCATATTGTTATGTTTTGTTAGCAAATATAAAAGATATTGCGATATCTACCTCCCTACGTTTTTATCTGATGTTTATTGTGCGAAGGGCCGTTATTTATCAACCGCCAAATAGGTTTGGCAATGTATAATCGTATTTAATCACGTTTTATTGTCGAATTATCAAAGCAAAAAAACGCTGATTTAAATAAAATTTACTTTTATGCGCTTGAAGTACCCAAAAGCGGGCGCGACAAGAAAGATGAATAGAAAAACTTCAATAATATAAGTTATGAAGAGACACATTTTTACCGTATCGATTTTATTAGTTGCAGCGCAACTATTCGGTCAAGAGTCGAGATTCTGGGTAGGCGGCAGCGGCAGTTGGACTGACGAGAGCCACTGGTCAACCACATCGGGCGGCGAGCCGGGTGCATCGGTGCCGGAATCAGGTACAAGCGTAGTGTTCGACGAGAACTCGTTCAGCGGAGCACGCAACACAGTGTCGTTCAGCGATGCAGTGCAAGTGGGCAGCTTTACGGCTACCGACGCCAACTTTGCTTTGTCGGGCAAGAAAGACTTCACCGTCAGCGGCTCAATCAACGTTGACAGCGATGTCGATTTTGGCAAATTGCGCGGAGCGTTGGTGCTGTCGGGGAAAGGCTCAAACACACTGAGTTTGCCAACAACGCTTAGGAGTGATATTGTTATTGAAGGTGGTAAATGGTCGCTTGAATCTGACCTGACAACAGATGGTAATATTACTATCAATGGAGGTTCGTTCACTACCAATGGGCATAACATAACTTGCGCAGTGTTTACTGCTAACGAGGGTGCCAAGTTCCTCAATATTGAAAAATCAAACATTGTGTGTGACAAATGGTTAACCCGTGCAGCTAAAAAAATGGCCGTGAAAGCTGCGGGGTCTGATATTGCCGTAAAAGATAATTCTGAGGATAATATTGCTATTTGTGCTCGTCAGAGTTACAATAGTATTCATCTTTTCTCTGCCGCCAAAACTGTTACAGTAGAGTTCCTTGTAGAGAAAGAACCAACTTGCCCGGATAATGCGGAGAATTTTAGCGAATTCACGGATGGTAAAATGGCAATACAATTTAATAACGTTACAGGTCCTTATTGGGTTTTTGTTGAATATCTTAACGAAGACGATAAGTTAGAACCTGTTGAAGGTGTTCCCGCGGGAGGTCTTCGCAGTAATTATATACCATTGTCAAATCTGAAAGCTGGCTCTTATAGGGTGCGATATTATACAAGCTATCCAGGTGGAACGAAGTTGATAGACAAATTTCACAATTTAAGTAAAACACTATTCCAATCTACTTTTGGTGAAAATCAGATAAAAGTTAAAGAAAATGGTGGAGCTGAATGTTGGGGTGATGACATTGTTGTAGAGCCTAATGTGTCAGGTGGTGCACTTCCATATATAAAATATGAATGGTGGGCTGTAGATGAAGGAGAAGATTTTGATATTGATAAAAATCCAGGTGAAGTAGCAGATTATTTTTCTCTGTCACCAAAACAAAGTGCACTTTTAAGAGTTACAGACAATTTAGGATGTAAATTTGTTACTGACGATTTCTTTTATTATTTTACGACTGAAGATGGAGGATATAATAAAGTTATTTCAAGTTATACAACAGGCCCCGAACTGATTAAAGCCACATTTGAAACAGAACCATCGTGCGAAGAAGAGGAGATAGGTTCAATTACAATTACAGCAACGGGTGGTACAGCGCCTTATACATATCATTATAGTAAAGACGGTGGAACAGAAAAAAGCACATCTTCAAATATCATAGAAGGTCTTTCTGCTGGCACATATACTATTAGAGTTGAAGACAGCAAAATTAGAGTTGAAGACGGCAAAGGATGTACCAATTTGACGAACAAGGAAGATAACGTTTTGCAAAAAACAGTTTATGAATATGACAAAGCTGTGGCTTATATTAACAATGTCGATAATGACTCTGTATGTAAAAAGGCCAATACATATCCCTATACAGCGACAAAAATCGACACCATGACTTACACGTGGGATGTTACAGACGGAGGAAGCTATGCAAACTTTAGCGGAGGGTCTGTTACTGGCGTAGGTAAGAGCTCTGCAACTTTAAATCTAACTGACGGAGGAAACACAAAAGTAAGACTCATTGTAACCAACAAGACTTGTAAACCTGACACAGCTACAAGGACTTTGCATATTATTAAAGAACCAAAACCAACCATCACATCGGAAGGTGGCGACTCTTGTATGTCAGCCCTGCCGTTTGCGGTTAAAGCAAATTTTGACATAGGCGGAAATCTTTCGGGTGGAACATTGGAGTTGGTTCCAACTAGTTCGCCGACAGGCGGAAAGGCCGAATGTGACGGTTTGACTATCAAAAATGTTACTAAAGCAGGCGAATATAAATTCAAGGTTAAACAAATTGATAAAAAGGCGTGTGAAGGCATTTCGGATGACGATGTAACATATACTTTCTACGACGTACCTGTAATAAATAGTCTGACAGCATCATCAACTACAGCTTGTGCGGGTGATGAAATTACAATTACGGCAACCATTACTAACCAAATGCCTACTGTTCCCCTTGTTTGGGAGAAAAATGGAGTTGCCTATTCTGCAGCCGCAGGACTCAAGTCGTTTAAATATACTACTTCAGCAAGTGATATACCGGTTGGGCAGAATCAAGGCACTGTAACGTTCAAAGTTAAAGTGTCAAATGGCATTTGCGATGTTGTCGAGAAAGAAGTCTCTGTTACAGTTAATAGGAGGCCAAGTCCAACAATTAAGATAGATGGAGGCACTTACAAAGAATTGTGTTCCGATGGAACAGCAACAATAACTGTTACAGGTAGGCTTGATAATAGCAGTAGTACGTTCAAGTGGGATTATGACAAAAATAATTTGGATATTTCTAATGACCAGACTAATAATCCAACAGTAACTTTTAAAGGAACATTTGCCGAAAATCAAACTGAGGCTGGTCCGTATAACATCAAATTGACAGAGACGTTGAACGGATGTTCTAACAAAGAACCGGTTGGACCAGTTACGGTGAAATTCCACCAAATAAGGACATTGACTTTCAACGATGACAAAACTTCTGGCAATACTTGTGCCACTATACCTAAACCGCTGACAGTGAAAACCAACTGCGATATTACCCAAGTAAATTGGGCGGTAACCGGAGGAAAAGGCACACCAACCAGTGGAACTGGCGGAACATTCACATATACACCTAAATTGGCTGCAAGTGCCGAAACGCTCAGCGAAAGTGACGAAGGCCAAACCGTAGCTATTACAGCATCGGTGGTTAGTAATGTAGCGGCTTGCCCTGCTCCGGCACCAATTACATTTAATCTGGATGTGAAACAAATGCCGAGGCCTACTGTTGCAATATCGGACATAGATGCAGCAGGTTTTGTGTGCGGGTTAAAAACTGATGCTGAAGCACAAAAAACTATTGGTGGTGATTTGTCATGGTCATGGTGTTCTACAGAAGGATTTGGCTTGACATCAAAAAGCGCAGATAATAAAGAAGTTGAACTTCGCGGACCAAACGGTGTCGGATGCAATGTTAGCGTAACCGAAACCACTACTGATGGTTGTTCGGGAACAAGCGAATTGGTAAGGGTTAGCTTCCGTGACAGTGTGAAAATTGAACTTCCAGAAGAGGTTGATAAGTGCGTGTCGGATATCTATGCGGAAGTAAAAGCTACAGTAAAGAACGCGACATCGGTTGTTTGGTCAAGCTCAAATAGTGGCAATTTGACACAAACCAACGATTATGATGACGATAATTTCAGAGCAACAAGAATAAATACAGCGAAATATACTTTTGACCCATCAGATGGTCCCGTAACACTCAAAGTTACTGCCACTAATGGCGTTTGTCCTACTAAAGATAAAGAATACAACTTTACAGTTAACCCAATACCTAATCCTAAGATGTCCGATACAACAGAAATATGCGGACCTGAAGGTGAAGTAGTGGCAATAGTTAGCGATTTGGATAATAATAGCAGAGAATGGAGTTTGCCAAGCGGAATGGTAAAAAATGGAGAAGAAATAATTGTCGATGCTGTTGCCAAAAAAGTTAAACAGCCAATCAAGCTTAGCAATGCAAATAATTATGTTCAAGGCCCTGTTGTTATAATTGAGAAAAACCCTGCAGGTTGTGATGCCAAAGATACTACATTGGTTATTTTCAAGGCCTTGCCAGTTATTGCGTTTGACCCCAAAGATACTGCAGCAACAATTTGTGCAGGAGAATCGTTCACAATACATGTAAAAACTCATGAAAATTTCAAGGAATATACATGGGTTTCTACATCTGGAGTTGTTGACCCAGGTCTTCATAGCGGAACGTTCAATTCAGTTAAGTCAACCGCATTTAAAAAGATAACAATATCGGCTTCGCCAAAAGACGGCTGTCCTTCGGAGGCAGAGGCAAAAATGACATTGACTATAAACCCAATGCCTGAACCAAATATTAAAGACACTACTATTTGTGGTCTTACGTATGTTTGGCCGAAACTGACAAGCGTAACAGGAATAAGTTCTAGTAACAGTTGGGCCCCCCTTGATGAACCAGAAGGCATGGTTTATTCATCAACAAAAATTACCTTGTCTAAAGAAGACGCCATTTCAGTAGTTCTTACTGAAAGTGTCGGTAAATGTTTGGCTCGAGATACAGCAAAAGTAACTTTTGTTTCGAGACCGGAGGCGTTTGCCGGCAGCGATACAGCTATTTGCGCCAGCGATACAACTTTCGAATTGGCAAATGCAACCGCATCGTTCTACAATAATAAAGTTAATGACAGTCTGACTTGGACAACATCGGGTACTGGTACGTTTGTTGACGAATTTGGTGGCGACGGAACACATATTTTGAACCCGATTTATAAAATCACTCCTGCCGATACAGCGGCTCACACTATAACGTTGACGTTGACAGCAAAGTCGAGGACTCCGTGTAAACCTGCAGATGATGCAGAGGCCTCAATAACCATTGATATCAATCCGCTACCATTGCCTAAACTTACAGGTAATGACACAGTTTGCGCAAGTTCATCTGGCAACTACAAAACCGATGAAGGAATGAGCAAGTATGTGTGGAAGATTGGCAGCGACACTGTAGCAACAACAGAATCTCTTAATTATTTGTGGAAAGCAGCCGGCAATTATAACCTATCGGTTACCTATACAGATGGAAATGGTTGCGAACCCGCAAAACCTAAAACATTGCCGATAGTAGTAAATAAGTTGCCGGGAAGCAAGTTGCCAATTGTTGATACAGTGTGCACCAATGGCTCAATTGTTTTGAACGCAACCGATTCGTTGAACAATGCCCCTGTTTACAACTACTCATGGACAGATTTGGGAGGAGGAAGCGTGGCAGAATTGCTTGGCGGTAACGATGGTATTGCCATGCCAACCTTTGCGAGTCTGAATACAGGGACATATACCCTTGTTTGCACAATTGAAGATGGCAACTCTTGCGAGCACAATGACACAATTGCCGTAACCGTTGTTCCCGGTCCTGTTGCAGATGCAGGTAAGGATTTCTCGGTTTGCTACGGCGACACTGCCCAATTGCATGGTGACTACAAATTTGCCGATGGTGCGCAATGGATATCATTAGGCGATGCAGCGGGCAAATTCATCAACGAGGCAGATACTGCTACACAGTTTATACCTGGACCTGATGATTGGGAGCTCGGATATGTTGAATTGGCTTTGATAGCCAAAGGTACACGTTGCGGAAATGATACCGCTAAAGTTATTCTGACACTTCACCCTGAATTACAAGTAATGGTTGGTACGGTTAAACCATTTGACATTGCTGAAACGACTAAAATTACGGTTGAAGTTGAAGGAACCTATGAAGGTGGTAGAGCTAACACAGTTGCTATTTCTTTAGTATCGCCTGATGGCACTGAAATGACATTAATGTCAAGCAGTACAGTTGCAGCATGGACAATTCAGCCAGGGCCGTTTAAAATAGAGTTTACTACGGAATCAACAGCTATACCCACTCTCAAACAATTTAAGGCTTTGCAAGCAGTTGACACAGTGTTTGGAATAGCCGATAAGAGTGTCATTTATGGGAAGAACCCTGCCGAAGGTGGTTGGGCTGTCAAGATAGGCGGAATTGTGCAAAATGGTGGTAAATTATTCGGAGCCAAAATAACGTTCACCGACCATAAAGATAATATTGACACTAATCCGACTAAAACCATAACGTTCGATTCCAAGGCGATAGACAAGGTTATTCCTCCCAAGAAGCAACTAACCTACCGCTCACCTATAGGTCTTAATGAGAGCTGCTTCGGAATGTGCGATGCCCATGCAGTTGCCAGTGGAATTGGTGGTGCAGGTGCTGGCTACACTTTCACTTGGATTAATGACATCACAGGTGCCGAAGTAACGCCGCAAACAGCTGATGGTGCAATAACCATGCTTTGCGCAGGTGACTACACTGTAACAGTAACAGATGGCAATCAATGCTCAGCATTCACATCGGTTCATGTCGGTGCACCTGAGAAAATCAACATTTCCCAGGATAGTATAAGAAATGTGGCTTGCCATGGTGGAAGTGATGGTTATATTGGGCTCTCCGCATCTAAAGAATCAATCACTCACTTTGATTTCGCAATGGCCGGATTTAATGTGGCGTCTTCAAATGACACATCGGCTACTTTCTCAGGATTGCCATGGGGTAATGGTTATAAGGTGATTGTAACCGATGAAGACGGCTGCCATGATTCGTTGGAATTCAACATCACGCAACCCGACACATTGGAAATCACCAGTGCAACTGTTACAAAAGCTTCATCGTGCGTAGCCAACAATGGTGAAGTAACATTCGAAGTTAAAGGTGGAAGTGGCAACTATGTTTTGGAATATGTGGGTGACGCTGCTGACCAACCTGAAATTTCAATCGATAGCCTCACTGCAACCAATATTAAAGGTAGCAACAGTGTGAAATTCAGAATTCGTGACGTAGACGCATTGCTAAATTTAATAGACTGCTTCATTGATACCACAATCAATACAGCTCGCGATACATTGGTAGTTTCGCTATCTCCAGTTGAGAATCTTTGCGCCGGAGACGAGAAGGGTTCAATTACAGCTTCCGTTTCCAATGGTTCGGGCAAATACACTTACCAGTGGTTAGATGGTGATGGTAATGCTATAACCGATTCAACTTCATCAAGCATTTCTAAATTGAAAGAAGGCACTTATAGCTTGTATGTTCTTGATACAGTGTCGAAGTGCGACATCACAAGCAAAGCTGTTACATTAACAGACCCGGAGCCGTTCAAAGACACCATCATCTTCACTCAGGCAATCAAGTGCTACGGTGACACTGTGGCCGCTTTCTATGCCAAGGCTGAAGGCGGAACGCCAGACAAAGGCAGCTATAAATACACTTGGCTCGATGTCAACAAAAACAAAGAAACAGCTGATTCGGTATTGAGCAACGCAGGTGCAGGTACTTATATCGTTATGGTTACCGATTCTAACAAATGCCAGATTTCTGACACGGTAACAATCGCTTATCCTGATACGATGTACATTACGGGAGTTGATACAACGCGAACAGACTGCGGCACAGCAAATGGTACTGCAATAGTAAATGTTGTGGGTGGTTTAGGCGATTATGAATACAAGTGGCACGTTGATGATATTAACGGAAATGTTGTCGGCGTATCCGATACAGCAAAATCACTTGGTGTAAACTACTATGTTGTAGAAGTAACCGATTCTTTAGGTTGCAACGTAGTCAGCAATCAATTCATGATTGAAGACAAAGGAGGTATTACTGTACATGCAAAGCCTGTAGGTGATGTTATCTGTACTGACCGTCCAACAGGACAGGCTATTGTTGACGCAATTATGGACGAAACAACATTTAAATATTTTGGAGCTGATTCAATTAGATGGACAGGAACAATTGAAAACCCAATCAACCATATCACGTTGTCGGTGGATGATACAGCCAAAGTATTACCGTATGGAGAAAATAGGGTATGGGTTTATGCTGATAATGGTTGTACAGGGTTGACAACTGTCAAAATAGGTAATTCGAATGCATTGAAGTTTGATTTACTTGACCACAATACCTTTACAGACCCCGATATTACAGGTGCTCCGAATAACGATGGAGTTATTTCGATGGTTGTTAAAGGTGGCAAGCCAGGATACACTTACACATGGAAAGACAGTGTAAATGACATTGTTCTGTCTGACAACTTAATAGGGTTCGACCCCAGTGAGCCAAATAGGACTCGTGCAATAATGCTTGCTGAGGGTTATTACACACTTGTTGTTGAAGACCAAAATTTGGTAGATGGAAAAGGTTGTAGAATAGATACCACAATCAAGGTTGAATACAAACCGATTGTTGTAGCAATTGACACAACAAATGTTAAGTGTTACGGCGAAGACAACGGCAGATTGCAAGCTAACGCTACTGGTGGCAAGTCAAATGCCAGATACCCATATGTTTACGAATGGCGTAGTGAGTTGTGGTCGGCCGATTCTGTTGCCACAACAGCGACAATTGACGGATTGATTGCCGGTACTTACACCCTTAAGGTTTCACAAGGTACTGGTTGGAGAAATGTTTATGATACCATAACTGTTATTCAGCCGTCAACCCGCTTGAATATACCAATTATGGCTTTGGATAGCGCAGGTTCATATTGCTATAATTCTATTGGTTCAATAACAATTAAGGAACCTAATTCGCCATCTGATTTGAAGAACGCCTTTAGTGGAGCGCTGCCATTCACATACTACATCTCACAAGATGGTTGGACAAAAGATTCAATCAGATATTCGGGAACTAATCCAAAGGTTGAAGGTTTGGCTTCAGGTACTTATAATGTGAAAGTGGTTGATAGTCTTGGATGCCACTATGAAACAGAAGTGATTGTTCCTGACTTGTCGAAATTTACTGTCACCAGCAAACCATACGACCCGAAATGCTTTGGTTATGATGATGGTGCAATTGAAGTAACCACTAGTGTTGTGGGTGGAACTGGTTATAAATACTTGTGGAGCAATGGTGATACTACACAAAATATTGGCAATTTGGTTGATGGCAAATATGATGTGAAAGTAACCGCAACTATTGATAATGAGTATACTTGCGAAAAGACTGATACAATAGAATTGATACAACCGAATCTTGTAACATTCTCCGTATCAAGTACTATAGCAAACTCTTGCTACAATTTGGCAGATGGTGTTGTTGAAATCTCAGATTTGAAGGGCGGTAGTATTAATAAATATAAACGCTTCGAGTTCTTCGCCAAATCAGGTGAATATTATGAGCAAACTCCGTTAGTTGACACTTCGTGGGTTAAGTTCGAACAATTGTTGCCGACAGGAGATTATAAAGTGGTGGTTATGGATGCGCAGAACAATTGCGTCAGCGACTCCGTTCCTCTCCGCGTTTACTCTGCTAACCCCGAGATTATGGTTCTCAAAGTCGACCTCTCATTGCCGCTTTGCGACACTTACACAGCCGACGGAGCAGTTTCAATCGACGGTTCACTCAACGTAACAGCGTTCTATTCAGTATCAAGCACTATAACAGGTGTCGATACTATCGAGAATACGAACCTTCGTTATCAGATTGATGGAGGTAAGGTTCAGAGCAGCGGACAGTTTAATGGATTGGCTTCAGGCCGCCACACAATAACTATCGGTTACGGCGACACCTTGTCGTGCTCGACAACTGTAAGCCGCAAGCTCGGCAGCCGCAACGGCTTTGCAATCGACGACATCTACTTCGCCAACACTCAGACCGACGAGATATTCACTTGCCCGGACAACGAGTTGAAAGCATTCGCTCACACCACATCGGCCTACACTCAGATGAAGTGGTACACACCATACGTTGAGGAGGAAGAAGAGGAAGAGCCTGCTGTTGCACCTGATACTACAAATGCCGACTCAACTCGTATCGATACGGCTTTGGCTATCAGCAAAATGCGTCACTTCTTCCTGCGCGCCAACGGCGATAGCACAGAGGTTGACAGTGTGATAACTGACAGCATCCCAACTGATTCTGTACCAGTTGCCGAGGAGCCGGTTAAACCGCGCTACGTGATAGATGCCGACGGAAATGTGGTTCTGGGTGTCGACTCAGTAGGCAGTGAGCCTGATTTTATCCTACCGTTCACATTCTTGCCATACGGCGGCGACACCTACTACTATGTGAAAGCCACCAACGGCGTCTGCATGGCTATCGACTCGTTGCACGCAGTGTCAATGAAGCCTGATAACAAGCTCAAGACGCATATCGAAATGGACGGCTTCGACTCAGAGGCGCTGAAGAATAACGGAGTTTACGAGGTAGCAGAGGGAGCAGAGCTCTATCTGGTAGCCAACACTCTTACATTCGACATGCTCTACTCTTACGAGTACGAGAATAACTTCCAATGGGCAACCAACACCGACAACGCATTCTGGATGTCGTCGCTCGACACTATGCCGGCAGTTGTCCGTCCGTTTGCCGAGAATCTGACATTCAAAGTCAGCGACAGCGTAATGTTCTACCTTGAAGACACCACTTTCGCCTGCCGTTACACTGAGAGCGTCGATGTCAGAACAGTTAGCGGAATAAAACCAGCTGATGTGTTCACTCCTAATGGCGATGCATACAACGAGACATGGGGAATTGACGGTTTGTCATCGTACGAGCATGTCAACATCTACGTCTTCAACCGTTGGGGCGGACGCGTATGGCAGTTCTCAGGAAGCGGCCTCGAGTACGCGGCTAACCAATGGAATGGTAGAAACGCTAAAAACAAGCCGCTGCCGTCGGGTACATACTACTATGTAATCCAATGCAGCAGCGATAAGCTTGGTGGTAAGAAGAAAACTGGTCCTGTTACAATTGTAAGGTAATAAAGCTATGAAAAGGATTATTTTAACATTGTTTGCTGGAGCGATGCTTATTGCTCCAAGTGCCAACGCACAATTACTGCCTCAGTTCTCGCAGTATATGTTCAACGACTATATGCTGAACCCGGCCGTTGGCGGAACAAACGACTATTGGCAGATAAAAACGAACTATCGCTATCAGTTCGCAGGTGTGAAGAATGCACCGCAAACCTATATGCTTGGAGGCTACGGTCCGCATAAGGTGATGCCGATGGGCTACGGCGGCTACATCTTCAACGATGTTACCGGTCCGGTTGGCAACATGGGCGCCTACGGTTCCTACAGCTACAACCTGCGCATCACGGGCGACATCCGCATTTCGGCGGGTTTGTTTCTCGGCATTGTTCAACAGAAAGTCGACCTTACCGATGTCAATGTTGAACTGAACGAGGGTGCCGATGGTTTCTCCAATTCGGTGTACAAGAAGATTTACCCCGACGCATCGCTGGGTGTCTATCTCTACACATCGCAGTATTATGCCGGCATAGCTTTCCATCACCTGTTCTTCAACAATATGTCGTTGCTCGACAAGTACGACGAGGGTTATATTGTAAAGGACGGCCGCATTAAACCGCACTTCTACATTCAGGGCGGCTACAAGTACAACATCGACCGTAACTTCGACCTCGAGCCTTCAATCTTGATTAAAACCGTGCCCAACTACGATTTCATGACCGACATCAACTGCCGTGTCATCTATCAGAAAATGGTTTGGGGCGGTCTTGGCTTCCGCTACAATTTCAAGAATCCTGAGGCTGTTATCGTCTTCCTCGGCTACAACTACAACGATATGATAAACGTTGGTTATTCCTACGATGTCACCATATCGAAGTTGAGCAACGCCAGCAACGGCTCGCACGAGATTATGCTTGGTGTCAAATTTGAGGATATCCGTAAGTCAAAATCGAAACGAAAGATTAGATAATCAAAGAACATAGCTTTATCTTTGCAACTGCTTCGCAACAAAACGCGGGGCAGTTGTTTTTTTTATTATGAAGAGATTTATTCCGATAATCGTTTTGCTTGTGCTGCTGCAGTGCTGTTCGCGCGAGCCCGGCAGCCGGCCTGAGATTGAGAAGGATAAGCTTGTCGATATGCTTATCGATATTCACATGACCGACGCATATCTGGGTTACCAAGGGCGGTTTGGCAAGTGGCCAAAACACGACGATGCTGAGAGCGCTTACGGCTTTATTCTTGAAAAATACGATGTTACGCCCGCACAGTTTATGAACACAATGAAATATTACGGGCGGCACATCAAGGAGTATGAGCAGATTTATAACAAGGTGATTGAGAGGCTTACCAAATATCAGACGGAGAACGATGAGGAAATCTCTGGCAACAATCAATCTAAGCCAAAAACGTAAAGCCGAAACGAGGGCGCATACAAATAATTTATTTGTGTACTTTAGCGCCTTATAAAAATAGAGTATGAAAAAAGCTCTTATAGTAGTTATCATATTGAACGTCTTGCGGTTAGCTTTTATGCCGTTTATCGGGCTGACACCGCAGGAGTCGTATTTTGCCTACTATGCCGACCATCTTTCGCTCTCTTACTACGACCATCCGCCGTTGGTGGGCTACACCATTTGGCTGTTTATGAAGATGTTCGGCCACAATGTGTTTGCCGTCAAATTTGCTTCGTTTTTCATAACACTTATGGCGCAGCTGGCCTTTTTCGCCTTGTCGTCGCGAGTGTTGCGCAGCGACCGCAAATATTTGGCTTGGACCATGTTCTGCACATCGATGCTCGTAACATCGCTCTCGCTGCAGAACTGCCCCGATGTGGTTCTGACGCTCTTCTGGACGCTATCCATCTGGGCTCTCTATCGCGCCGTATTCAATGGTGAGCGGCGCTTTTGGCTCTATGCCGGTTTGTTTATGGGCTTGGCTTTCGACAGCAAATATCCGGCAATGGGCTTGCCGGTTGGATTGTTGCTGTTCTTGCTTTTTT
Organism: Salinivirgaceae bacterium; assembly: GCA_017551905.1. GTDB lineage: Bacteria > Bacteroidota > Bacteroidia > Bacteroidales > SZUA-534 > RUG13583. Next base: position 8,564 of record JAFZKK010000023.1, on the reverse strand, counting down.
CGGGGCGCTACCGCAATCTTCTCGCTAAGCCGTGGCCTTATCTGTCGATATTGATAATGGCGCTGTTGGCTTTGCCGGTCATTATCTGGAATGCGCAGAACGATTTTGTCTCGTTCCGCATCAGTTCGGTGCTCCGTGCCGAGCCGTTCGACAGCGACACTCCGCAAAACATTCTGCAATTCATTATTTCACAGATAATTATCCTGATGCCCGTTTTGTTTGTCGGGCTTTGGTGGCTCTTTGGCAAATATCTGTGGCGGATTTTCACAAAACCCAATCAGACCAATCCCGAGATTTGGTTCCTGTTCTGTTTCTTTATGCCGACATATATAGGTGTTTACCTTGTGTCGATATTCGGCGAGGTTAAATATAACTGGCTGATACCGACATATATAAGCGGCATTGTGCTTATGGCGCGTTTCTTGAAGCTACGCTGGCAGAAGTGGCACTGGATTTCAACCTCGGCGCTCTATCTTGTCAGCATCTACTTTATTGTGCTGGCTCCGCAGTCGCCTTTTGTCCGTTACGATTTGGGCTTGGATTCGGAGTTGCTGGCGCGGGAGGTCGATTCCATTCACGTCGCCAATCCCAACACCTTTGTCTATGCTACCGACGGCTACAAGACAGCGTCTAAAATCAGTTTCTATAATAGAAAAGACACCATTTACGGACCGCAGATTATAGGCCAGACACCTTACCATTTCGGTTATGTTGGTCTTGACATCGACAATCTGAAAGGCCGCGACGGAATATTGGTGAAACCGCGGCTCAACAGCAACACGCAGTTCTATTTCATCCGCGATTGCTTCACCAGCGTCAAAAAGATAGATTGCGTGAAAGTGGCTGGAATCCCAGCCTACGATATCTTCTATTGCGAAGATTATAAGGGCGTTAGCAAAAAATAGCAAAAGCATTATATACAATGAGTAAAAAACACAATTTAGGCACCATCTGCGTGCAAGAGGGCTGGAAGCCGACCAAGGGCGAGCCGCGTGTGCTGCCCATCTACCAAAGCACAACATTCAAATACGACAACACCGAGCAAATGGCCGACCTGTTCGACCTGAAGGCATCGGGATATTTCTATACACGCTTGCAAAACCCTACAAACGATGCAGTTGCAGCAAAAATCTGTGCTCTTGAGGGTGGGGTGGCAGCAATGCTCACATCATCGGGCCAGGCGGCAAGTTTCTACGCCGTTTTCAACGTGTGCGAGGCCGGCGACCATTTTGTCTCGTCATCGACCATCTACGGCGGAACATACAACCTTTTTGCCGTGACAATGAAGAAGTTAGGCATCGAGTGCACATTCGTTGACCCCGACGCTTCGGAAGAGGAAATCAGCAAGGCTTTCCGCCCGAACACCAAATGTTTGTTCGGCGAGACCATCGCCAACCCCGTTTTGAGCGTGCTCGACATCGAGAAATTCGCCCGCATCGCCCACTCGCACGGCGTGCCTTTAATTGTCGATAACACCTTCCCGACGCCTATCAACTGCCGTCCGTTTGAGTTCGGTTGCGACATTGTGACACACGCCACCACAAAATATATGGACGGCCACGCCACCAACGTCGGCGGCTGCATTGTCGATAGCGGCAACTTCGATTGGGAAGCGCACAAAGACAAGTTCCCCGGCCTGACCGAACCCGACCCGTCGTACCACGGACTGGCTTACAGCAAGGCTTTCGGCAAGGGCGCTTACATCACCAAAGCCACGGCGCAACTTATGCGCGACCTTGGCTCGATTCAAGCACCGCAGAACGCGTTCCTACTCAACCTTGGCCTTGAAACCTTGCACGTTCGTATGCCGCGCCACTGCGCTAATGCTCAGGCAGTTGCCGAATATCTTGAGAAACACCCGAAAGTGGCTTGGGTCAACTATTCGGGCTTGAAGTCAAGTCCGTACTACGCTTTGGCACAGAAGCAATTTACCAACGGCCAATCGTGCGGCGTTGTTACGTTTGGTGTGAAGGGCGGCCGCGAAAAAGCCATAACCTTTATGGACAGCTTGAAGTTGGCCTGCATCGTTACTCACGTGGCTGACGCCCGCACCTGCGTTCTGCACCCGGCAAGCCACACTCACCGCCAACTCACCGACGAGCAACTTCTCGAGGCTGGCGTTAAACCCGACCTTATCCGCTTCTCGGTTGGTATTGAGGACATTGAGGATATCATTGCCGATTTGGACCAGGCATTGGCAAAGATTTAATTGATTGCTAACCAAACGAATCCAAACCGAATCATTAGGTTTTTGTTGGATATATTTGGGTTTATTTGGTTTGAAACGTTTATAAATCATTAATTATGAAACTGATAAAAGCCATTACGACATTTGCGGCGATAGCGTTTTCGCTCACAGCCACAGCGCAGACCGACCTGCCCGAATTCACCAAAATAAAGGTTTTCGGTAAGATGGAAGTGAGCGTCAAATATGGTCAGCCACAGAGTGTTACGGTTAATGCTGGGAAAACAGATAATGTTACTTACAAAGTGGTTGACGGACAGTTACGCATTAATGCTGAGGCTGTTACGCGCCAGAGCAACGTGGTGGTGACTGTCGGTTGCCCAAAGTTGGACGCCATTGAGTTGGGTGGCAACGCAAAATGTTTCACAAGTGGCGCCATCAAAGCTGACACTCTGCATCTTGAGGCCGGTGCCGGCAGTGAGCTCGACTTGCTTGTTGAATGCGACTCAATAAATGTTTTGGTGGTTCGCGGCGGTTTTGTCAGGCTCACATGGAAATCACGCGTCGTTCAGCTCAAGACATCAACAGGTGGTTCGTATGCTGCCGATGAGCTGGATTGCAACATTTTTTACGCCGATATGAAAGCTGGTATCGCCCGTCCGAAAGTGTCGGAGAAAATTGTGGCTGATATAGCCGAAAAAGCAAGCATCATCTACACTGGCTCGCCGAAAATCGAGAAAAAAGAAAGCTCGAAAGGCGAGATAAAACCGGAGGAGGAGTGATTAAGAGCCATAAGGCAAAAGGCATAAGTTATAAGTGACAATGTACAAGTGGCAAGTTTGGTTTTTAGGTCTGACGTCTGTTGTCTGTAGTCAAATAAACTTTAAACTTAGAACTTCGAAAACTTAAAACTAAACTCTAAACTCTTACCGATTAACCAATTAAACCAATGGAAGTAAAGTCAGCCGATTTTGTAATGAGCAACACCGATTTTCGGAAATGCCCGCCCCCGACGATGCCCGAGTACGCATTCATTGGGCGGTCGAATGTGGGCAAGAGCTCGCTCATCAATATGCTGACCAACAACCAGAAACTTGCCAAAGTGTCGAGTCAGCCGGGCAAAACGCAGACTATCAACCACTTCATTATCAATAAGAATTGGTATTTGGTCGACCTTCCGGGATATGGCTACGCCAAATCGGCCCGCAGCGAGCGCCGCACGTGGCAGTCGTTCATCGGCGACTACATCCGCAACCGCGAGAACCTTTACTGCCTGTTCATCCTTGTCGACAGCCGCCACAACCCGCTTGCCATCGACATCGAGTTCATCCGTTGGGCCGGCGAGCAAGGCATTCCCATCGCCATCGTTTTCACCAAGGCCGACAAGCTCTCAAAAACCGCATTAATCAAGAACACAGATATTTACAAACAGCAATTGCTCGAAGATTGGGAAGAGTTGCCGCCGTGCTTCATCACATCGTCGGAAAAACACGTGGGCCGCGACGAGATTTTGGATTTTATCGACAACGCCAACAAGGTGGAATAATTGAATGCGTAATTTAGACGGTGTACACACCGTCTCTACCAATTTATTTTCTATCAACCACTTAACCATTTGTTGATATTTTGGTCACAATGTTTCGGAAAAAACTGACAGCAATGCAAATTATTTATAATTTTGTGGGTGATGATTTTAAAAATAATTTTTTGAAAATCAATTATTTATGTTATCCGCGCCAATAAAATTGTTTTCAGGAACCGCAACGCGCTATCTTGCTGAGAAAATCGCCGACAGTTATGGTATAACCTTAGGCCGTTCTTTGGTTCAGCACTTTGCCGACGGCGAATTTGCCACATCGTACGAAGAAACCGTCCGCGGCTCAAATCTTTTCATCATCCAATCGACATTCCAGCCGAGCGACAACTTGCTTGAGCTGTTGATGATGATTGATGCCGCCAAACGCGCTTCGGCCTACAAGATTATCGCAGTGATGCCATATTTCGGATTCGCTCGTCAGGACCGTAAAGACCGTCCGCGCGTGTCGATAGGCGCGAAATTGGTTGCCGACTTGCTCACTGCCGCCGGTGTGTCGCGCGTCATCACAATGGATTTGCACGCCGACCAGATTCAGGGCTTCTTCAACCTGCCGGTCGACCACTTGTACGCATCATCGATTTTTGTGCCGTACCTGCGCAGCCAAAACATTAAAGACCTGACAATTGCGGCACCGGATATGGGCGGTTCGAAACGCGCCAACGCATACGCTCAATACCTGAACGCCCCGATGGCCATCGGTCACAAGCACCGCGCAAAAGCCAACGTGGTTGACGAGTTGCGCATCATCGGCGATGTTAAAGACCGCAACGTTGTCATCATCGACGATATGATTGACACCGCCGGCACCATCACCAAAGCCGCACAAGTGATTATGGACCAAGGCGCAAGCAGCGTTCGCGTGATGGCCACACACCCAATTCTTTCGGGCCCGGCCTACGAGCGCCTGATGGATTCGCCAATCACCGAAGTCATCACCACCGACACCATTCCTTTGAAGCAGGAATGCAGTAAGATAACCGTTCTGTCGGTTGCTGACCTGTTCGCCAACACCATCAAGAGCGTTTATCAGGAGCGGTCAATCAGTTCGAACTTTATCTTCTGATAGATATAGTTTTTGTTTCTTACGGAACAAAAAGAACCGCCGTAAGGCATTTATTTTTAGGCAAAAATACATTGCATTTTTGTCGCATCTTGGGTTCGTTATCGGATAAGTTTAGCTTGAATGCCTTATATTTGGGGCTTCATAAGAAATAATAACCGCAAAATGAGCGAGACATATTTTTGCAATCAAAGTTTTATTCCCGTTCGCACTCAGCCAAGCGAAACAGCTGAATTAGAGACACAAATTCTCTTTGGCGAGTTATATTGGGTAGTGGAATCGACCGAAAAATGGTGCCACATAAAAATTGAAAACGACAACACCGAGGGTTGGATAAACAACAAACTTCTTGAACCGATAACCGATGAGCAGCTTGGGCGGCTACTGTCAATGGAGCGCCGCGCGTCAAACCGTCCTCTCGATTTCGTCATTGTAGACGGACAATGGCAGCTGCCGATGCCGGCCGGCTCAATCCTTTATGGTCGTGGACCAAACTTCAATATCGAGGTTGGCCAGCATCTGTATTCGCATTATTCTGATTATCAAGCCATAAGCAATAAGCGCCTTGCCATCACATCGCTTGCCGACGCCTTTGTGGGTTCGCCTTATCTTTGGGGTGGAAAAACCATGCTAGGCATCGACTGTTCGGGCCTTACTCAGGTGTTGTTCAGCACTGTTGGTGTCAATCTTCCGCGCAACGCTTCGCAGCAAGCCATTGTCGGCATACCCGTGCCGTTTATCGGTGAAGCCCAGCCTTGCGACCTCGCCTTTTTCGACAACGAAGACGGCAACATTATCCATGTGGGAATGATTGTTGAGGGCGGGCAGATAGTTCATGCCTCATACGGTCGTGTCCGTGTCGACCTTGTCGACCACCAGGGCATATTCAACAAAGAGATAAACAAGTACACCCATAAGCTCAGACTTGTAAATAGAATCATAAACGATTGATTCTTAACGGCCTTATGACCTACTCGTTGACAGTTAAAGTGGCTTTGGTGCTCATAATTATTGTTGTGGCACTTTTCTTTTATTCCAAACACAAAATGGAAGATAAGTAACTGATTTATGGGTAGTTTCACTTATCAATATCCTCGCCCTGCCGTTACAGCCGATATGGTTGTTTTGCACCGCACCGCCAACGGTTTGGAAATCTTGCTAATAGAACGCCTGAACAATCCCTTTGCCGGCTGTTGGGCACTGCCCGGCGGTTTTGTCGATGAGAACGAAGACCTTGACCACGCTGCCGCCCGCGAGTTGCGCGAAGAAACGAGTCTCACAGATATTGAGTTGCATCAGTTCCGCGCCTTTGGCAAGCCCGGCCGCGACCCGCGCGGGCACACCATAACCATTGCCTATTGGGGCGTCTGTGAAAATCCGTCAGCCGCCATTGCCGCCGACGATGCCAAAACCTTGCGTTGGTTTCCAATCAACCAATTGCCGCCCTTAGCCTTCGACCACGCCGAAATTATCGCGGAAGCGATGCGGATAATCGGGAATCAAAAATCATAACTCCTAAATCCTAAATAAAAAAAGCCGCGCCCAAACGAGCACGGCTTTGAAAATATCGCCAATCAGCGTTAGTCCATCAGACTTGCGTTTGCCTGGATTCCGCTGTTGTCGTAGTAACCCTTGTCGAGTTTCTCTTTGATTTCCTTGAAGGCGTTCAGCGTGTAATCGACGTCCTCGATTGAGTGAGCGGCGGTCGAAATGATGCGGAAGATTACCATTCCCGGCGGGATTACGGGGTAAACCACAATCGAGCAGAAAATCTTGTAGTTCTCGCGCAAGTCGTAGGCCATTGCCGATGCTTGCTCCGGGCCGCCCTTGATGTGAACCGGCGAAACGCACGCCTCGGCCGGACCGATGTCGAAACCAAGATTGCGGAAACCGTCCTGCAAGCGGCGGGTGATGGTCCACAGTTTGTTGCGCAGTTCGTCGCCCTCGGGGCTGTCGATAATCTCCAAACGCTTGATGCAACCCTCGACAATCGGCATTGGCAGAGCCTTTGCATAAATCTGTGAGCGCATATTGTAGCGCAGGTAGTCGATAACCGACTTTTTCGAAGCGATGAAACCGCCGATGATTGCCATCGATTTTGCGTAAGCGCCAATGTAGATGTCGATGTCGTCCATAACGCCGAAGTGCTCCGATGTGCCGCGTCCGTGAGGACCCATTACGCCAAAGCCGTGGGCGTCGTCAATCATAATGCGGAATTTGTATTTCTTTTTCAGTGCGGCAATCTTGTCGAGGATTCCAAGCGCGCCGGTCATACCGTAAACGCCCTCGGTGATGAGAAGCACGCCACCGCCTTGCTCCTCAGCCTCTTTGCAAGCCACTTTCAGTTTCTTCTCGCAGCTCTCAATGTCGTTGTGCTTGTACGAGTAGGCCTTGCCTTGGTGCAGACGCTTGCCGTCCATCAGGCAGGCGTGGCACTCGGCGTCGAACACAATTATGTCGTGGCGGCTCAGCAGAGAGTCGATAGCCGACACAATTCCCTGATAACCAAAGTTGAACAAGAACGCGGCCTCTTTCTTCTCGAATTTTGCAAGCATATGCTCGAACTTCTCGTGAAGGTCAGAGTTGCCGGTGAGCATACGGCTGCCCATTGGGTAAGCCAAACCCCAGCGAACGGCTGCCTCGCCGTCAATCTTGCGGATTTCGGGGTGGTTGGCCAGGCCCAGATAGTTGTTCAAACTCCAGCACAACACATCTTTGCCCTGAAAACGCATGTGCGGGCCAATCTCGCCTTCCAGCTTCGGAAACGAGTAGTAGCCTTCAACTTGCTCGCGGTACTGTCCCAACGGACCGCCCGACGATTCCTCTATTCTTTCAAAAATATCCATTTATATAAAGTTTTAGATGTTTCTAAATTGCCGCAAAAGTATTCTTTACAATTGATTATTATAGTGGTATTTTGGCTTAATTTTTAGTTGAAATGATTTCGTCTTAGTTATCGTCATCGTTTTTCGTCATTCAACTTATGCCTATTAAACAATACCTTCTTGCAGTATGTCGTGAATGTGAATTATGCCGGCATACTTTCCGTCTTGTAACACAACAAGTTGCGTAATGTGGTTCTGTTCCATTAGGTGGAAAGCGTTCACGGCCATTTCGTTCTCGTCAATGGTTTTCGGTTTTTTCGACATGATGTCCTGGGCTGTCAGGTTGTTTATGTCGCGCTCCGAGACAAGCATGCGCCGCAGGTCGCCGTCGGTGATGATGCCGAGCAAATTGCCGTTGCTGTCGAGCACGACGGTGGCGCCCAAACGCTTCGAGGTCATCTCCATAATCACCCGTTTGATATTGTCATTTGCCTGAACCTGAGGTTTTTCGTTGTTGACATACAAATCGCTGACGCGCATATACAGTTTTTTGCCGAGTGCGCCGCCTGGGTGATATTTGGCAAAATCGGCGGGAGTGAAGCCTCGGCATTCAAGCAAGGCCACAGCCAGTGCGTCGCCCATGACAAGTTGCGCAGTGGTGCTCGATGTAGGCGCCAGATTGTTGGGGCAAGCCTCGTGAGCGGCAAAGGCGTTTATCACAATATCGGCTTGTTGCGCCAGATACGATTGCGTGTCGCTCACCATGGCAATCATCTTGTTGCGGCGAATTTTGAGAATCGGCACCAGCACTTTTATTTCGGGCGTGCTTCCACTCCGCGACAGAAGCATCACAACATCGTTGTCTTGAATCATTCCAAGGTCGCCGTGAATGGCGTC
>JAFZKK010000022.1 GCA_017551905.1 Salinivirgaceae bacterium | reverse complement strand
TTACCTTTGCACCAACAAAAATGAAACGGAAATGTTACAGAAACACCATCATCACCATTGCTGCGAATCAATCTAAAGGCATTGAGGGTGATACTATGTGAATATACAGAAGGCTCGCGTCAATGCGGGCCTTTCTTTTTAGAGTGAAACAGCAAATCTGATAAACGAAACTAATAAAAACAGATACAATATGTTACTACGAATTGCAGTTCAGGCCAAAGGCCGATTGTTTGACGAGACAATGACAATGCTTGCAGAGTCGAGCATTAAGGTGGAATCGGGAAAGCGCACCCTGCTGGTGCCCGCAAAGAACTTCCCTGTCGAGATTCTTTATCTGCGCGACGACGACATTCCGCAGGCCGTGGCAAGCGGCATTGCCGATGTGGGCATTGTTGGCGAAAACGAGTTTGAAGAGCGTCAGGAAGATGCAGAGATTGTTAAACGGCTGGATTTCAGCAAGTGCCGACTGTCGCTGGCCATTCCCAAAGAGATTGACTACAAGGGACTTGACTGGTTCAACGGCAAGAAGATTGCCACTTCGTACCCTGGAATCCTGAAGCGTTTCCTTGACAAAAACGGCATTAAGGCCGACATTCACGTGATTACAGGTTCGGTTGAGATAGCGCCTGGTATCGGCTTGGCCGACAGCATTTTCGACATTGTAAGTTCGGGCAGCACACTCGTCAGCAACAACCTGAAAGAGGTTGAAGTGGTGATGAAATCGGAAGCCGTGCTGATTGGCAACAAGAAGTTGACCGAAGAGAAACGGCTGATTCTGAACGAGTTGCTGTTCCGCTTCGACTCGTACAAGAACGCCGAAGGCAAGAAATACATTGTGCTGAACATTCCGAACGACAAGATTGAGGCCGCAAGCCAACTTCTGCCTGGAATGAAGGCCCCCACTATCACCAAACTGGAAACCGATGGCTGGTCGTCGCTGGCTTCGGTGATTGAGGAAAAATACTTCTGGGAAATCATTGGCAAACTGAAAAACCTTGGCGCAGAGGGCATTCTGGTGATGCCGATTGAGAAGATGATTTATTAATGGTAAGGGTTGAGTGGTAAGGGTTGAGATTTTTAATTACGAATTATGAATTTCGAATTACGAACGGATGCGAATTGTACAGACGTAGCGCGCTACGTCTCTACCGCAGTGCCGCGTCCCTACACTCTAAACTTCTAAACTCTAAACTTTAAACTGTAAAACTATGAATATCAACATAAATCCGCCGAAACAGATGTGGAACGAGCTTGTGGCTCGGCCGCAGATTGACCGCCAAAGTCTGGCACCGATGGTTGGCGATGTGCTTGCGCAGGTGCGTGAGCGCGGCGACGAGGCTCTGCGTGAACTGACGCTGAAATTCGACAAGGTGATTCCCGAAAACTGGCTCGTGAGCGAGTGGGAATTCGACGAGGCCGAACAGAAACTGTCTGACACTCTGAAAGATGCCATTCGCGCAGCCAAAGAGAACATTGCCAAATTCCACAGCGCGCAGATGCCGAAACAGGTTGAAGTGGAAACTGCCGCTGGCGTTCGATGCTGGCAGAAAGCGTTCCCAATCAACAAGATAGGCCTGTATGTTCCTGGCGGTTCCGCCCCACTCTTCTCGACGGTGCTGATGCTGGCCGTGCCCGCGCAGATTGCTGGTTGCGAAGAAGTTGTGCTCTGCACGCCGCCCAACAAAGAGGGAAAAATCAACCCCGCCATTCTGTTCGCCGCAAGGCTGACGGGCGTTAAGCGCGTGTTCAAGGTGGGCGGCTCGCAGGCCATTGCGGCTATGGCGTTCGGCACCGAAACCATTCCGCAGGTTGATAAGATTTTCGGTCCTGGAAACCAATATGTTACGTGCGCCAAACAACTCGTCTCGTCGATGGGTGTGGCAATTGATATGCCCGCTGGTCCGTCGGAAGTGCTGGTTGTGGCCGACGAGCAAACACCCGTCGAGTTTGCCGCCGCCGACCTTCTGTCGCAAGCCGAACACGGCCCCGACAGTCAGGTTGTTTTGGTGTCGCTGTCGCAACAAAAGATTGAGGACATTTGGCAGGAAACGCAGCGCCAACTCGACGAACTGCCGCGTAAAGAGTTCGCTACCAAAGCGTTATCGAACTCGCGGTTTGTATGCTTCAACGATATGGCCACGGCGATGGATTTTGTGAACGCATACGCGCCCGAACACTTGATTCTGTCGGTTTCGAACCCCGAAGAGTGGGCTGCGCGCGTGCGTCAGGCTGGCTCGGTGTTTATGGGCTACTACTCGTGCGAGAGCGCTGGCGACTACGCTTCGGGCACCAACCATACGCTGCCCACCAACGGCTATGCCCGCGCCTACAGCGGCGTGAATATCGACAGTTTTATGAAAAAGATTACATTTCAGCAACTTACAGCCGAAGGAATCCGACATATCGGCCCGACGATTGAGACAATGGCCGCCGCCGAAATGCTCGACGGACACAAGAATGCGGTGACGGTTAGGCTGAAGGCGGTAAATTGAAAATGAAAAATTGAAAATTAAAAATGGACTTCAGACTACAGACAACGGACAACAGACAAACACTTATGCCTTTTGCCTAATGCCTTTTGCCTGAATTAAATACCTACGATTATGTCAAGTTTTGATTTAAATAAAGTTGTGCGCCCGAATGTGCTGGCAATGGAACCTTATTCCTGCGCTCGCGATGAGTTTGAGGGCGAAGCGGCCGTCTTTCTCGATGCGAACGAGAACTCGCTCGGGTCGTTGGCTGGCGAGGGCTACAACCGCTATCCTGACCCGCGGCAGACGCAGCTGCGGATAAAAGTGGCCAAAATAAAGGACGTAAAACCCGAACAGGTGTTCTTCGGAAACGGCAGCGACGAGCCTATCGACTTGCTTTACAGGGCTTTCTGCCGACCGACAATCGACCGCGCAATCATTAACCCGCCAACCTACGGAATGTATAAGGTGCAGGCGGCCATTAACGAAACGCCCGTCGATGAGGTGCTGTTAACGCCTGATTTTCAGTTGCAAACCGACAAGATTCTGGCTGCCGTAAAGCCTGAAACAAAGCTTATTTTCGTTTGCTCGCCAAACAACCCGTCGGGCAACCTGATGAAACGCGAGGCCATTATCGAGCTTCTTGAGAAGTTCAACGGCATTGTGGTTGTGGACGAAGCTTATATCGATTTTGCTGAAACAGAATCGTTTACAAAACTGATTGACCGCTACCCCAACCTGATTGTGCTGCAAACGTTCAGCAAGGCCTGGGGAATGGCCGCGCTGCGCTGCGGAATGGCTTTTGCGCAGAAGGAAGTGATTGATGTGCTGTTGAAAATAAAGTACCCCTACAACATTAACATTCTCACGCAAGAAACTGTGTTTAAGGCACTTGACCGCGAAGCCGACAAGAACCGTATGGTGAGCGAGATTCTGGCCAACCGCGCCAATCTGATTAGCAGGTTAAACAGTTGTAAATGTGTTGAATGCACCTATCCTACCAACGCCAACTTTGTGCTGGCGAAGGTCAGCGACGCGCCCGCAATCTACCGCTATCTTGTGGGGTTGGGAATTGTGGTGCGCAGCCGTCACAGTGTTGCGCTGTGCCACAACGGACTGCGGATTACAGTTGGCACCAAAGCCGAAAACGACACTTTAATCAACGCTTTAAATAACTTTTGTTAAACTCTAATACACAACGATATGAGCAAACGCATAGCATTGTTTATCGACCGCGACGGAACGCTGATTGTTGAGCCGCCCGTAACCTTTCAAGTTGACACGCTCGACCAACTCGAGTTCCTGCCTGGGGTTTTGCGCAACCTTTATTTTATCCGCAAAAACCTTGATTTTGAATTGGTTATAGTGTCGAATCAGGACGGATTGGGCACACCGTCGAATCCGCAGGAGAACTTTGATTTGGTGCAGGGCAAGATGCTGCAAGTGTTTGAAAACGAGGGTGTAAAGTTCGACGACATACTTATCGACCCTTCGTTTCCCGAAGAGAACAAGCCGACCCGCAAGCCTGGAATCGCAATGCTAACTAAATATACGTCAGGCGATTACGACCTTGAGAACTCGTATGTGATTGGCGACCGCCCCACCGATATGCAGATGGCGCAGAACCTTGGCTGCAAGGGCTTGTATATTGGAAATGAAGAACTTACACTGCCCAACTGCCGCCGTTGCGCCAACTGGGACGAGGTTTGCGAGATTCTGTTTGCTGGCGAGCGCGTGGCCACCGTGCAGCGCACCACCAAAGAGACCGACATTTACGTCCGAATCAATCTCGACGGAACGGGTAAATGCAACATTTCCACTGGTTTAGGCTTCTTCGACCATATGCTTGAGCAGATTGGCAAGCACTCGGGCAGCGACCTTGACATTCGCGTTAAGGGCGACCTGAACGTCGATGAGCACCACACTATCGAGGATACGGCTATTGCGCTCGGCGAGGCCATTCTGAAGGCTCTGGGCGACAAGCGCGGCATTGAGCGTTACGGCTTCTGCCTGCCGATGGACGATTGCCTGTGCAGCGTTGCGCTCGATTTCGGCGGTCGTCCGTGGCTGGTTTACGACGCCAAATTCACCCGCGAGAAAATCGGCGATATGCCCACCGAAATGTTCCTGCACTTCTTCAAGAGCTTGAGCGACGCGGCTCGTATGAATTTGAATATCAAGGCCGAAGGCGAAAACGAGCACCACAAGATTGAGGGCATTTTCAAGGCGCTGGCAAAGTCAATCAAAATGGCCGTCAAGCGGGATATCTACAAGTATGAACTGCCTTCGACGAAAGGGGTTTTGTAATTAGGATTTTATAATTGCTCCCCAACTTGGGGAGCAATTATAAATTATTGATTTCAAACCAATTAAAATCTATGGATAAACAGAAAAAGACATATAAAGAAAAAACAGATAAAAATTGGATTGAAGATTTTTTGTCAATGCCCCACGATTATGAGCAAACAGCCGAAGAAGCAAAATCCATAATATTGAAAAATAGAAATTTTGGTGTAACGAGACAAATTAAAAAGTTGTAAATAAATAACTTAAAACAACAGTGGCCTTTTTTAGGAAAATGGCTAAAAAAATATAATTTTGTCAAAAGCATTTTTTATAGCAAATGGCTCATTTTAGAATAATAGACTTATTCGCAGGAATTGGCGGAATCCGTTTGGGATTGGAACAGGCTTTAGCAGAGGCTGGACACACTTCGGAATGTGTTTTTACGTCGGAAATTAAACCGCACGCAATCAAAGTGTTGCAACAAAACCACCCTACCGATGAAATTCACGGTGACATTACGCAAATAAGCGAGCAAGACATTCCTGATTTCGACATTCTTTGTGCAGGTTTCCCTTGTCAGGCTTTTTCAGCGGCAGGGAAACGAATGGGATTTGCCGATACTCGGGGCACACTGTTTTTCCACGTAGAAAGGATTTTAAAGGCGAAACGCCCGCAAGGTTTTATTTTGGAAAACGTTGAAGGCCTTGTCAACCACGATGGCGGACGCACATTTGCAACCATTCTTGAACACCTGAATAATTTGAATTATCACATTGCATATAAGGTACTTAATTCAAAAAATTTTGGTGTTCCGCAAGAAAGGAAACGGATTTACATAGTTGGAACTTTGCACAATAAAGTTGAATTAGGATTTTTCTCGCCTTCATACAAAAAACTTGCTGATGTTTTACAAAAAGGCCAACCTACAGTAAAATCAAAGTTCATTGACTTACTACTTTCCAAATATGATATTAATTATCTGTATGGCAAAAGCATAAAAGACAAACGTGGCGGAACAAATAATATACATAGTTGGGATATAGGGACAAAAGGCGATGTTACCCCCGAAGAAAAGAGGCTTTTGGATAGAATCCTGACCGAACGCAGGAAAAAACAATGGGCTTCAATAATTGGAATTGAATGGATGGACGGGATGCCTTTAACATTAAAGCAAATCAAAACATTCTATTCACACCCTGACTTGGAAAAAATGCTTGCCCACTTGGAAGAAATGGGGTATTTAAAATTAGAACACCCGAAAAAACGAGTTACTGTCACTACTGACACGGGTGAAAGTTTTGCAAGAGTACAAGACGAAACAAAAGAGAAAGGATATAATATAGTTACTGGAAAATTGAGTTTTGAAATAAACAAAATATTGTCACCCAATGACATAGCACCAACACTTGTTGCTATGGATATGCAGAAATTATATGTGGAAGACAGCGGTGGACTTCGCCGTCTTACTTTGAGAGAAGGATTGAGATTATTTGGTTATCCTGACACTTTCAAGTTTGATGTTTCGGAAAAAGATGGATTTGATTTATTGGGTAATACTGTTGTTGTTCCTGTCATAAAAGCCGTGGCACAAAGACTTGTTAAGACAATGGAAATCAAAGAAGTAGAATTAGAAAAAATGGTTTGCAATGGCTAAAAAAAGTACAACAGAAAAGATTTTTGATGCATTATGTAATGACTTCAAAATTGTAAATGCCACAGGTAGCATTCGCTTTGACCTTAACAAATTTGACATAACCGTTAAGCAAAACAGCGTTGTTGGTAACATATTGGAAGAATGGCTTGCTAATTGGTTTGATTCACAAGGATATACCAATATCCACAACACCAAACAAACACCGCCCGATTTTTGGCTCAACCCCAAAGATATGACAAAAGATTTGTTGGAAGTGAAATGCTTTTACAGAGGTCCTGGCTTTGATATTGCAAACTTCATATCATACGTTAAGGAAATAGTTGAGAAACCTTACCGCTTGCACAGCAAATACTTGTTGCTGAAATACGATATGAACCCCGAAACGGGCATTGTAACCATTGAAAACGCTTGGCTTAAAAACGTTTGGGAAATTTGCAGCAGTTCGGGGCCGCGTCCGATAAAAGTGCAAGAAAAAAGCAAAGTTATTTACAACATTCGCCCTGCAACTTGGTACGCCGAACAAACTGAATATCCTGTATTTGAATGTTTAGTAGATTTTTTGGCAGCCATAGAACAAACATTGTACGACTACAGCCAAACACGAAGCACTCTGGCCGAAGGTTGGGCAAATAAACTATGTGAGGCCTACAAGAAACATTACGGAACGGAACTAATCTTGCCACGTTGGTATGATATAAAAGAAAAGTATTATCAGCCAAAAGAAAAGAAATAAATAATGAGGCTAAAAATAAGATAAACAGCCTATTATCGATTTGAACTACCAAACTATTTAAAGTATTAGAGATGCTATATGTGGTGTTGTAATAGCGTTCCATTTTGGTATGTCGTTTCAAATAAAACACTGAATATCAACTTAAAACTTCGAAAACTTATAACTTTCAATGAAATTAGCAATTGTAAAATACAACGCGGGGAATGTGCAGTCGGTTGAGTTTGCGCTTAACCGATTGGGTATCAACCCTATAGTGACCGACGATGTGCAGGAGCTGCAGACTGCCGACAAGGTGATTTTCCCTGGTGTTGGCGAGGCGAGCAGCGCGATGGACTATCTGCGGCAGCGCGGTTTGGACAAGGTAATCAAGGACTTACGGCAGCCCGTGCTGGGAATCTGCCTTGGAATGCAACTGATGTGCCGCCACTCGGAAGAGAACAACACCGACTGTCTGGGCATTGTCGACCTGAATGTCAAACGCTTTCCGCCGCTCGACAAAGTGCCGCATATGGGCTGGAACTCAATCCGTTGCAACGATAATCCGCTCTTCCGCGGACTGCCGTCGGAGCCGTATGTCTATTTCGTGCACAGTTATCACGCCGAAATCGGTCAGGACACAATCTGCACGTCGGAGTACATTGAGCCGTTCACCGCTGGACTTTGGCGCGACAATTTCTTCGGCCTTCAGTTCCACCCCGAAAAGAGTGGCGCCGTGGGTCAGCAAATCTTGCAAAACTTTGTAAATCTTTGAAAACGATGGAAATAATACCCGCAATCGATATTATTGGCGGTCAATGCGTCAGGTTGACGCAGGGCGATTACAGCCGAATGACCGTCTATGCCAAAAATCCGCTCGATGTGGCAAAGCAGTTCTGCGATGCTGGAATCGGCCGCCTGCACCTTGTCGACCTTGACGGCGCAAAGGCTGGGCACATAATCAATTACAAGACCATTGAGCTGATTGCAGGCCACACCCCGCTGGTGATTGACTTTGGCGGCGGCCTTAACAGCCACGACGACCTGAAAATTGCCTTCAACTCTGGCGCACAGATGGTTACTGGCGGAAGCATTGCCGTCCGTCAGCCCGAAATGTTCCGTCAGTGGCTGAAGGATTTCGGTCCCGAAAAAATCATTCTGGGTGCCGATGCCCGCAACGGAAAGATTGCTATAAAAGGCTGGCAGGAAGAGTCGGAACTGACTATCAACCAACTGATTGACAGTTACAAAGCCGACGGAATCGACAAGATTATCTGCACCGACATTTCGAAGGACGGCGCAATGAAAGGCCCGTCGTTTGAGTTGTACAACAGCCTGATGCGCGATTTCCCCGAGCAGAAGTTCATTGCAAGCGGCGGAATCTCGTGCTTCGACGACGTGCTGAAACTCAAGGTGAACGGAATGTACGGCGCCATTATCGGCAAGGCCATTTACGAGAAAACCATAACAATGAAGCAGTTAGAGCAGTTGGCGATGGACAATTAACAATTAACAATTAACAATTGAAAATTGAGAATTGAAAATTAAAGGACTACGGACTACGGACAACGGACAACAGACTAATGCCTAATGCCTGATGCCTAACACCCAACACCAAATACCTAACACCTAAAATTATGCTTACCAAACGAATAATCCCCTGCCTTGATGTTAAGAACGGACGCACGGTTAAAGGCGTGAACTTCCTGGAGTTGCGCGATGCTGGCGACCCTGTTGAGTTGGGCGCGTTGTATGCGCGTAACGGTGCCGACGAGCTTTGCTTTCTCGACATTTCGGCAACACTCGAGCAGCGCAAGACCTTTGCCGAACTTGTGCGCGACATTGCCCGCAACGTGAACATTCCGTTCACCGTGGGCGGCGGAATCGGCAGCGTGGCCGAAGTGGGCACATTGCTCAACGCTGGTGCCGACAAGATTACCGTCAACTCGGCGGCAGTGCGCAATCCGCAACTAATCAGCGATTTGGCTGGACAGTTCGGCTCGCAGTGCGTGGTTCTGGCCATTGACACAAAATTCGACAACGGACAGTGGTACGTCTACACCCACGGCGGAACACGCCCCACCCCCATTCTCACAACCGACTGGGCGCGAGAGGCTTACAACCGCGGCGCAGGCGAGATTCTTCTTACAAGTATGAACCACGACGGCACCAAAAACGGTTTCGCTCTCGACATTACAAGCACCATATCGCAAATGGTTGGTATTCCTGTAATTGCGTCGGGTGGCGCGGGCACAATGGCGCATTTTGTCGATGTCTTCCGCGAGGGCAAAGCCGATGCCGCCCTTGCCGCAAGCATTTTCCACTTCAAGGAAATCGAGATTATGGATTTGAAGAAATATCTGAAAGAGAACGGGATAAGCGTGAGGATTTGAGGACAACGGACTAAAGACTACGGACAACAGACGATTGACAGAATATGTAACTAATTAACAATTAATAATTAACAATGAGTTTGGAATAGTGCTTTTATCCTAAAATCATTACTCTTTACTCTTTACTCTTTACTCTTTACTCATTAATCATTAAACATTTAACACTAAACATTTAACTATGACCCCTGATTTTGACAAAGACCCAAACGGCTTGCTGCCTGCAATTGTTCAGGACGCTAACACTGGCAAGGTGCTGATGTTGGCCTATATGAATCGCGAATCGTACGACCTGACGCTGAAAACTGGCAAGGCCACCTTCTACTCTCGCAGCCGCAAATCGCTGTGGCTCAAAGGCGAAACGTCTGGCCATTTTATGATGGTCAAGCAAATCTTTCTCGATTGCGACCTTGACACCATTCTTGTGAAAGCCGAACCTTGCGGCCCCGCCTGCCACACTGGGGCTGAAAGTTGCTTTTTTAATGAGGTGGTGAGGTAACAGGTTTTAAAGCGGCACTCATAAAAAATATTCTGCACACTCATTATTTGAGGTTGACAAGTTATATTTGCACTTTATTCGTACAAATATGAAACACATTTTTGCATCTTTTCTGATTGTTGCTGCGCTGGCCGCCAATGCGCAACCCGACAAATGGACATCGAAGAAGTTCTTCACGGTGATGAGTTACAATGTTGAGAATCTGTTCGATACGCTCGATGCCGCGGGCAAGGACGATGTGGAGTTCACGCCTAATGGCAAGAAAAATTGGACATCGGAACGCTACCACACCAAACTGAAGCATTTGTCGGAGGTGATTGCCGCCGTCAATCCCGACAAGACACAATTTCCTGATATTGTGGGTATTATCGAGGCTGAAAACATCGATGTGCTTAAAGATTTGGCCGCACAGGAAGCCATCAGCGCGGCGGGTTACGAGTGCATTCTTGAGGAAGGTACAGACAATCGCGGAATTGACTGCGGATTGTTGTATAATCCAAAGACATTCAAATATTTATCACACCGCGCCATTCGCGTCAAACTGCGTCCGTCGGGACAGACAACCCGCGACATTTTGTATGTGAAGGGAATGGTTGACAAAGAGACTCTACATATCTTTGTAAATCACTGGCCTTCAAGGGTTGGCGGCAAGCAGCAAACCGAAAACCGACGCACCCAATGTGCCGACCGTCTGAAGGAAGTTACCGACTCGCTCATCAAGGCTGAACCGCAATGCAACATATTGATAATGGGTGACTTAAACGATGAACCGACCGATGAGAGTGTCTATGAGATTCTGCAAGCCAAAGAGACGAGCCAATACAGCCGTCTGAACAATATTATGTATGGGCTGCAAAACAAAAACAAAGGCAAGTTCGGCAGCGGAACTTATTATTACAAAGGCGAATACTCAATGCTCGACAACCTGATTGTCAGCAATCCGTTGCTCACCCGCACAAGCGGATTCCGCCTTTACGAGCCAACAGGCTACATCTTCGCACCTGACTTTATCAGTTTTAAGGAAAGCAATGGCGATATCGCACCTTCACGTTCATATTCAGGCAAATACTACGGCGGATTCAGCGACCATTATCCTGTTTATATGATTTTCTATAAGAAATAAGATTGGTGAATCGGTCAATCGGTGAACTGGAGAATCGAGTTATAAGTTTTAAGTTATCGAAGTTTAAAGTTTAACGGGTTTAACAATTTGAACCAATCGAAAATCAAAATCGTAATTCATAATTCGTAACTCGTAATTCAATCCTTCAATCAGTCAATCCTTCAATCAATTAATAAAATGCCCTTCCAAATAAACTCGCCATACAAGCCTACGGGCGACCAACCGCAAGCCATCAAGGAACTTGTGGAGGGGCTGGCGCGCGGACAGCAGTTTCAGACGCTGTTGGGCGTGACGGGTTCGGGCAAGACGTTCACCATCGCCAATATGATTGAGCAGGCGCAACGGCCAACGCTGGTGTTGAGCCACAACAAAACACTTGCAGCTCAACTATATAGCGAGTTCAAGGAGTTCTTTCCGAACAACGCCGTGGAGTATTTTGTGTCGTACTACGACTATTATCAGCCCGAGGCGTACATCCCCGTGACTGACACCTATATCGAGAAGGATTTGAGCATCAATGACGAGATTGAGAAGTTGCGGCTGCACACCACATCATCGCTCTTGTCGGGGCGGCGCGACGTGATTGTGGTGTCGTCGGTGTCGTGCCTGTACGGCATTGGCAACCCCGACGATTTCTACAGCAATAGCATCACCGTGAAGGTGGGCGAAACGGTTGGCCGCAACCAATTCCTGCGACGGCTGGTTGACGCGCTCTACTCGCGCAACGAGGTGGATTTCAGCCGCGGCACGTTCCGCGTGAAGGGCGATACGGTCGACGTTTATCTGGCCTACGGCGACGCGGCCTACCGCATAATGTTTTGGGGCGACGAGATTGACAGCATTCAGGTGTTCGACCCGCTGAACAACAGCACTTTAGACCGTCCCGAACAGGTGTCGATTTTCCCCGCCAACATCTTCGTAACAACGCAGGACCGCATTCAGAAGGCCATCCGAATGATTCAGGACGACCTTGTGGCGCAGGTGGAGTATTTCAACAGCATCGGCAAGCACCTTGAGGCCAAGCGGCTCGACGAGCGCGTGAACTACGACCTTGAAATGATTCGCGAATTGGGCCATTGTCCTGGAATTGAGAACTATTCGCGCTATTTCGACGGGCGCGCGGCTGGCACACGGCCGTTCTGTCTGCTCGATTTCTTCCCGAAAGATTTTATCACGGTCATCGACGAAAGTCACGTAACCGTGCCGCAGATACACGCAATGTTCGGCGGCGACCGCTCGCGCAAGGAGAACCTTGTGGAGTACGGCTTCCGTCTGCCCGCGGCGCTCGACAACCGTCCGCTTAAGTTCGACGAGTTTGAGGCAATGACGGGACAAACCGTCTATGTGAGCGCCACACCTGCCGACTACGAATTAGCCAAATGCGGCGGAGTGATTGTGGACCAAGTGATTAGGCCCACAGGACTTTTGGACCCGCCAATCGACGTGCGGCCGAGTCTGAACCAAATCGACGACCTTGTGACGGAAATCAACCGCCGTGCCGCCAAAGACGAGCGCGTGCTTGTGACGACGCTCACCAAGCGTATGGCCGAGGAGTTGCAGAAATATCTGACGCGAATGGGCATCCGCTCGAACTATATCCACAGCGACGTTGACACGCTGGAGCGCGTGAAGATTCTCGACGACCTTCGCAACGGCCTTTTCGACGTGCTTGTGGGCGTCAATCTTCTGCGCGAAGGTTTGGACCTGCCCGAAGTGTCACTTGTGGCCATTCTGGACGCCGACAAAGAGGGATTCCTTCGCAACGAGCGTGCTCTTACGCAGACCGCTGGACGCGCCGCCCGCAACGTGAACGGCCTTGTGATAATGTACGCCGACCAAATAACAGACTCAATGCAGCGCACCATCGACGAGACCAACCGCCGCCGCGAGAAGCAACTGCGCTACAACGCCGAGCACGGCATCACCCCAACGCAGATTGTCAAGGCAAAGCGCCGCCCAATGACCGCCGACGAGGCCGACACCCACACGCCGTACTACACCGAGCCCGAAAAAGTTGGATTGGCCGCCGAGCCTGTGGTAGCCTATATGAGCCGCGAGGCTTTGCTGAAAGCCATCGACAAGACCAAGAAGCAAATGGAGCGCGCCGCCGACAAACTCGACTTTATGGAAGCCGCCCGCCTGCGCGACGAAATGTTTGAGTTGCAGAAGGTTATGACTGAAAAATTCAGGAAGTGAAAAGAGAAGTAGAGAGAAACGTTAATACTGTTGGATTTGCAATCTGATACCATGCCCAAAAGCCCACTGGGCTTCAGCGGGCTTTCGAATCATCTTTCCAACTAAAAAACTAATTAATTAAGCGATAAACGTTTGTTGACCAATTCTATTGTATTTTCGACTGTTACAAGGCGTTGAGCCTCTTCGTCGTTTATTTCTATATTAAACTGTTCCTCAACAAAGCAGAGGAAGCATTTCCAATCTATATCATCAAAGAACAAATCGTTTGTGAACGATGCTTCCGGGTAAATATACTGCCGATTGACCCCAACTTTGCGAAGCACTCTGTACACTCCTAATCTAACTTGCTTTTCCATCTTTGTTCGTTTATTATCGTTTTACGCATATATGACAGCCTCACCTTACCTTTACCCTACCTGCCTTGCAATTTTTTTTCATATCAAGACGAAGTTTTTTAAGCCGACACACACAATCATTTAGAAATCAGCCAAATAAAAACTATATTTTTTTAGAAAAATCTTCAGGACAATGTGTCTGAGACGAACAACGCTAACCCTCAACCCAATAAAAAAAAGCGAAGCCCCTTTTCGAGACTTCGCTTTTTCTATCTGTTATTCAACTGTTTATTTCTTCAGCTTTTTCACAATCTTAACCGTTTCCATAGCAATTGCCAGTTCCTCGTTGGTCGGGATAACCAGCACCTTCACCTTCGAAGCCGGGGTTGAGATTACCACCTCTTCGCCGCGGATTTGGTTCTTTTTGGCGCTTAATTTGATACCCAGGTAGCCCAGATAGTCGCAAATGGCCTTGCGGGCGGCACCGTTGTTCTCGCCCAGACCGGCAGTAAAGGCGATTGCATCAACGCCGTTCATTGCGGCAACGTAACTGCCAATGTATTTGGCCACACGGTACACAAACACATCGAAAGCCGTCTGCGCCAGTTTGTTGCCCGATTTTGCGGCAGCCTCAAGGTCGCGGAAATCGCTCGAAACGCCCGAAATGCCCAGCACGCCCGATTTCTTGTTCAGAATGTTCAGCACATCGTCGACCGAGCGTTTCTCCTTGTTGGCAATATACTGAACCACAGCAGGGTCGATATCGCCGCTGCGGGTGCCCATAACCAAGCCCTCGAGCGGTGTCAGGCCCATACTTGTATCGACGCATTTGCCGCCCACAACAGCCGAAATGCTTGCGCCGTTGCCCAAGTGAGCCACAATCACTTTCGACTTCTTCTTGTCGAGTTTGCCAAACTCAATGGCGCGGCCCGACACGTACCAGTGGCTTGTGCCGTGGAAGCCGTACTTGCGAATGGCATATTTCTCGTAATACTCATACGGAAGCGCGTACAGATAAGCCTTTTCGGGCATTGTCTGGTGGAATGCGGTGTCGAACACTGCCACCTGCGGCGTCGAGCCCATCAGACTCTCGCAGGCCTCAATACCGATAAGGTTTGCAGGATTGTGCAGCGGGCCAAGGTCGAAGCACTCGCGAATGACGCGCTTCACATCGTCGTTAATCAGGATTGAGCCGCTGTAGAACTTGCCGCCGTGCAGCACGCGGTGGCCAACGGCCTGAATCTCGTTCATCGATTTAACCACGCCATATTTCTTGTCGAGCAGCGCGTCCATAACTAATTTGACGGCCGCCTTATGGTCGGGCATCGGCTGATTTACAACCAGTTGCTCTTTGCCTGTCGGCTTATGCGTGAGCGACGAGCCCTCGATTCCGATTTTCTCGCAGATACCCTTTGCCAGAACACTGCGGGTGTTCATATCAATGAGTTGGTATTTGAGCGACGAGCTGCCGCAATTCAATACTAATACGTTCATAATCTTACTTTTATAATTTAGGATTTAGAAGTTAGGATTTATTGATTCAACTCAACTTTCTAACCTTCTCATCCCTCTAAACTTTTTATTTCTTCAAAGCAATGGCTTGATTGCAGGTGATTGCGATAACGTTGATTACATCCTCGACAGAGCATCCGCGCGACAGGTCGTTGATTGGCGCCGCCATACCTTGCAGAATCGGGCCGTAAGCCTCGGCGTTGCCCAAACGTTGAACCAGTTTGTAGCAGATATTGCCCGTTTCGAGCGACGGGAACACCAGCACGTTGGCCTGTCCGGCAATGTCGCTGCCCGGGGCTTTCTTCTTTGCCACGCCCGGCACAATGGCAGCATCGGCTTGAAGTTCGCCGTCGATTTTGAGTTCGGGCGCCATCTCTTGAGCCAGTTTGGTAGCCTCAATCACCTTGTCGACAACCTCGTGCTTTGCGCTGCCTTTGGTCGAGAACGACAGAATGGCCACTTTCGGGTCGTCAATGCAGGCGATAGCCTTGGCGGTCTTGGCCGACTCAACGGCAATCTGCGCCAACTCGGGCGCGGTGGGCACCGGAAGCACGGCGCAGTCGGCAAACACCATAATGCCGTTTTGTCCCCACGATTTGTCCTTCAGCACCATCACAAAAGCGCCTGAAACACAAGAGATTCCAGGTTTCGTCTTCACAATTTGGAAAGCCGGACGCAGCACGTCGCCAGTGGCGTTGTCGGCACCGGCAACCTCGCCTTGCGCCATCCCCATCTTCACCATCATCGCGCCCAAATAGAGTGGATTTTTGAGCAGTCGGGCGGCCTCTTCGGGCGTCATTCCCTTGTTTTTGCGCAGTTCGACCAGTTTGTCGATAAATTCCTGTTTGCGCGGGTGGTCTTCGGGGTCAACAATCAGCGCTTTCGCGATATTTTTCAACCCGAAATCGGCGGCTTTCTTCTCAAGTTCGGCCTTGTTGCCAATCAGGATAATGTCGGCAATGCCTTGCTCAATCACCGCGTCGGCGGCCTTGATTGTGCGCTCTTCGTAGCCCTCGGGCAGAACAATTGTCTGTTTCTGCCGCTTGGCGTTCTCTTTGATTTGTTCTAAAAGATTCATATTGTTATGTTTAAAAAATACGTTCAATGCCGACAAACATACCAATTTTAGAGTATTTTTGTTTGATTAAGTACGAAAATATGTTTATCGATTAAATATCAGTGAATTATGGTTTGGGCCGACTATCTGACAAGTTACAAGAACTTTCTGAAACTCGAGAAATCGCTTTCGGCGAACACCATCGAAGCCTATATGAAAGATATTCAGAAGTTTATCGATTATTCGGGAACCGAAAGTCCGTTAACAGTTACTTTAGACGACATTCGCTCGTTTATGGACGATTTAAACGAAGACCAAAATATGAGCATCCGCTCACAAGCTCGTATTTTATCGGGAATAAAGTCATTTTTCAAATATCTTCTTGTTCACGACATCATCGACCACGACCCTTCGGAAATGATTGAGACACCGAAACTTGGCCGCAAATTGCCCACGGTGCTCTCGCCCGAAGAAATTAAACAACTGATTGAAGCTGTTGACCTTGGAAGTGAAACAGGTTATCGTAACCGCGCAATACTTGAGACTCTTTATGGTTGCGGATTACGCGTATCTGAACTTATTAACTTAAAACTCACAGACTTACATTTCGCAGAAAGTTATTTAAAAATTAAAGGTAAGGGAAGCAAAGAACGATTGGTTCCAATAGGACACTATATGAGAGACGCAATCACTCTCTACATCCATAATTATCGCGACACGCTTAACATCTATCACAAAGACGAGAATATCCTGTTTTTGAACCGTCGAGGCAAAAAAATGACGCGCGTAATGGTTTTCACCATCATCAAAGACCTTGCCGCCAAAATCAATCTAAAAAAAACTATCAGCCCGCACACATTCCGCCACTCGTTTGCCACGCAATTGATTGACGCAGGTGCTGATTTAAAAGCGATTCAGGAAATGTTAGGCCACGAATCTATCACAACCACAGAAATTTACACCCACCTCGACAAGGAATATCTGCGGGATACGATTTTAAGGTTCCATCCGCGGTCGTGAGAAGGATTGAAGGTTTGATTTATTGAAGGATTGAATAAGTGAAGTGTCAGATTAATCTTTTTAATTAATCATTAAACACTAAACTATGCATTCCTCTCAAAACTTGCACTTCACGCCAACATTGATTATTCCCTCGTAGCCGTAGCCAAGCTCCATAAATGCACGAACGAGCGGTGAACCGGCCTCAATGGCAACCGGCACAAATTGGAATCCCCAATATGAATCGCTTGTATGATTTGTGACCTTTTCCACGGTATGAGTCTGCGTGGTTTTTGTCAGCGAATAGCCGGCGGCCAATCTTGAATACATGCAGACATAGTCGAAATCGAACCAGTTGAGCGACACTGTAGGCATGATTGTCAGATACTTGCCTTCGGCCTTGCCCACGACAACTCTTAAATCACCATTTTTGTTCTTGCTTGTACCCTGAACAATATCGCCCTTCGATGTCTGATAGCTTGTTACAACGCCCAAGCCTACGAAGTTTACCGGATGAAAGGCGTATTTGAAATTGTATGCGCCCGACCAAGTCAAATCGGTAACATCGGCATAACCAATTGTGAGTATTGTGCCCACAACATTGGCGAAACCATTAACTATCTGGTTGTGAGTCCCTTCGCCATAACTGGCGGCAAATTCATGATGACGTACGGCAAATGCGCTTTGTGCAAATGCAACTATCAATACTGAAACAAATAACTTTTTCATAATCAATATTTTTAATTAAAATTTATAGTTAAATCCGATATTAATTGTTCCCAAAAATCCAAGTCCACCTTCAAGGAAAAAACAAAAATTTGGCGCTCCAACTCGCAAACATATTGGCGACACCTGATATCCGGGCCAATAATGTTCTTTATCTGACATTATCTTATCGCTCCAATTATTGACCACAATCTTTTCCTTAGAAAGTCCGTAAGCAAATTTTGAATACATGCCCAAAAACTTAGTATCGAACCAGTTAAGCTTGATAATCGGCATAATTGTCAAATAATTAAATGACGCATCGCCTTTTGCATTTTCTGAAATGTAATTATAGGTACTGTCAATATACGGATAGACTTTCATCGTAATGCGGTTGAAACAGCCAACAACACCTAACTCGAACCAACGGACAGGCTGATAAGCATATTGTAGACCAATGGCTTCGGAATACTTTTCATCGTGGGTATTAACATACATTCCCCAAGCGTAACCAACCTGTAATTCCTTATCATCTGACCCAAACTCGGTTATTGGAGCAATTCCGTAGCTCAAAGCCACCTCATGCCGTCTGGTTTCGGTTTGCGCCGCAACATTCACGACAATCATCATCAGTAATATCGATATCAATAACTTTTTCATATCAACCTTGTTTTCAAGCCAATAACCACAAATTATTGCGTTTCATTATAAAGACAAATCCCTAAAGGATTTCTCTACCTTAGCTCATATCGTTTTTGACAAACAACAATTATCAGAATCCGAATATAATTTTTAAAGTTATCGAAATTTGAAAACCAAATTATGACAAAGAATAATATCTTTGCGCAAAAGATAAAAAAAGTATTTTTTTAACTTAATATCAGATAAAATGGTAAACTACAAAGATTTAGGCTTGGTAAACACCCGTGAGATGTTTGCCAAAGCAGTTAAAGGCGGATACGCAATCCCGGCCTTCAACTTCAACACAATGGAACAGATGCAGGCTATTGTAATGGCTGCAGTTGAGACCAAATCGCCTGTCATTATGCAGGTTTCGAAAGGCGCACGCAACTACGCCAACGGCACCATCCTTCGCAACCTTGCAAAGGGCGCCGTTGAGTACGCCAAAGAACTTGGCTGCCCCAACCCGCAGATTGTTCTTCACCTTGACCACGGCGACAGCTTCGAGCTCTGCAAAGACTGCATCGACAACGGTTTCTCGTCAGTTATGATTGACGGCTCGGCTCTTCCGTACGAAGAGAACATCAAGCTGACAAAGAAGGTTGTTGAATACGCTCATCAATTCGACGTTACCGTTGAGGCTGAACTTGGCGTTTTGGCTGGTGTTGAGGATGAAGTTTCTGCCGCTGAATCACACTACACAAAACCTGAAGAGGTTGTGGATTTCGCCACTCGCACAGGCTGCGACTCGCTGGCTATCTCAATCGGCACATCGCACGGCGCACACAAGTTCACCCCTGAACAGTGCACCTTAGTAAATGGTGTTCTTGTTCCGCCCCCGTTGGCATTCGACGTTCTTCACGAAATCGAGAAAAAACTTCCTGGCTTCCCAATCGTTCTGCACGGCTCATCGTCGGTTCCGCAGGAAGAGGTTGACACCATCAACAAATATGGTGGCAAACTTGAAGCCGCTATCGGTATTCCGGAAGAGCAATTGCGCGAGGCTTCGAAGTCGGCTGTTTGCAAAATCAACATCGACTCTGACTCTCGTCTTGCAATGACCGCAGCTATCCGCAAATATCTTGCCGAGAACCCATCGCACTTCGACCCGCGCCAGTATCTGAAACCGGCTCGCGAGAATATGAAGAAGATGTACATCCACAAGATTGTCAATGTTTTGGGCAGCGACAACAAATTGTAATCGACATCGATTCAAATAGAAAAGGCGACCATTTGGCCGCCTTTTTTATTGTGTGTGATTTTAGTTCACGTTTTCTGTTTCTGTTTACGTTATTTCGTCACCCTCTCAAGCCACTTGACCATACCAAGCATCACGGCCATCGAGATGAAGCAAACCACCAGGAACACTGCCCAACATTTCCAAATAGGCCAAGCGTTGTACATAACTGGACCCAAGAATATAAATAAGTTCCCGACGGCAGTTGCACCCAACCACAAACCTTGACATAAACCGACCATATTACGCGGCGCCACTTTTGATACAAATGACAATCCGAGTGGAGAAATGAACAATTCGGCTACTGTCAGGAAGAAATAGGTAACTATGAGCACCCAAGGAGCGGCTTTTGCCAATCCCATTGAAGCCATTTGTGCTGCATTCAACGCTCTAAACTCTTCGCCCGACGGATAGTTGCTCACTATTGAGAAAATGACGAGGAACAAGTAGGCGCATCCGGCAATTCCCATACCGATGGCTATTTTCCTCGGAGTTGAAATGGCTTTGCCTTTACGCGCCATCGCTCCAAAAATCATCATAATAACAGGTGTCAACACTATCACAAAGAAGGGATTGAGAGCCTGCCATATTTCAGGAGCAATGGTATCTGTCTCAACAAAATCACGAGCGAACACCGATAGCGATTGCCCGTTTTGATGGAACGAGAACCAAAAGAAGATTGCTATACCTAACACAGCGAACAATGCGTAGAGACGTTGTTTAATTTCCTGGGCCATACTTTCACGCTCCTCATCTGTGTATTCAACCACATCGGTTTTCTCTTTCTGAGCGGGTTGTGGAAACAATTTCTTTGTGGAAAAGAATATCGTTAGTGATATTAACATAGCCAGTACCGAAGCGATAAACGAGAAGTGTATGCCTTGATTGAACACGGTAATGTAATCGGAACAAAATGATGCATAATCGCTCATTACATAGCCGTCACCTATGGCTTTGGAAATGGTTTCGGTAAATTTTTCGGTGACTTCGCCATTAAACAGATATTGATGGCAAAGCGAAGGCATATCGGCATTGTAAATGAAATTATGTGCTTTCAGCCACCATTGACGCAGCAACGGAGCGACAAACGGAGCAACCAGGCCTCCGATATTAATAAACACGTAAAATATCTGGAATCCTGCGTCTCGCTTGTCTTTTGCTAATTTAAGAGCCTCTTCACCCTCAGCTGCGGCTTTGGCTTCAAACTCATCGTACATTTTGCCCACAATAGCTTGTAAATTGCCCTTAAACAAGCCGTTGCCAAATGCAATGAAAAGAAGAGCCACACAGGTGAATATCAAAATTGCCCACCATTGGAATCCTTCGTTTACTATCCGACCGTCAATTTTGCTGAATAACGGAATTGCCAATGCTATATATCCTACTGCCATAATCACCAATCCCCATTGTATGGTGCGGTTGTAGTTTTGTGTTCGGTCGGCGATGATACCACCAACCAAGCTCAGCACATAGATTCCACAATAAAAAACGGAATAGATAATACCCGCTGTTCCATCGGGAAGCCCGAATTTTGACACCAGAAACAGCAACAAAACGGCATTCATAATATAGTAGCCAAAACGCTCGCCCATATTACTCAAGGCTGCCGCCAAAAGCCCTTTAGGATGATTTTTGAACATTACTTAATTGATTTTTATAAGGCAAATATATTAATGAGAGATTATCTTTGCAAACGAAATCAGCGAGCGAATGGCGTCGCAAACAATATTGGTGCCGACAATTCGCAGTAAAAACAAATAACTGATTATCAAACATTTGATAACAATGAAAATCCTAAATGCAGAACAAATCCGCGCCTGCGACCGTTTCACAATCGAAAACGAGCCGATAGCCTCTATCGACCTGATGGAACGGGCTGCCGATGCCGTTGCGCAGTGGCTGATGGGGCGTTACAATCGGAATCTGCGGTTTGTGTTTTTTGCAGGCATGGGCAACAACGGCGGCGATGCGCTGGCCGTGGCTCGAATGCTGTCATATCTTCCGTCGGAAATCATTGTCTATCAGTTGAATATCGGCAGCAATCAGAGTGCCGACTTAAAGCAAAATTTGGACCGTCTGCGCGAAACCACTAATATTCAGTTGGTTAAAATCGACAAGGGCGATGCTCTACCGACCATTCCGCAAGGCTGGATTGTTGTTGACGGCATTTTCGGCTCTGGTCTGAACCGCCCCGTTGAAGGCTATTGGGCCGAACTGATTGAGCATATCAACCATTCTGGAAATGAGATAGTTGCGATTGATATTCCATCGGGATTGTTCTGCACCGACAATCGGCAGAACAACGGCGCCATTATCCGCGCCACGCACACTTTGAGCCTGCAATTGGCCAAACTGTCGTTCCTTTTTGCTGAAAATGAGCCGTTTGTGGGGCAATTCCACATTCTGCCAATCGGAATCCAACAGGCTATCGACAGCACCGAAACGCCCTACTCGCTTACGCAGAAGGCCGATTTGGCGCGGATTGTGAAGCCACGGCCACGTTTTGCTCACAAGGGAACGTTTGGTCACGCGCTGCTTTCGGCGGGAAGCTACCAAATGAGCGGTGCGGCTGTTCTGGCGGCGCGGGCGTGTATGCACACGGGTTGCGGGCTGCTCACGGTGCACGTGCCGCAATCGGCCTACCCGATAATGCAAACGGCTGTGCCTGAAGCAATTCTGAATATCGACGACAGTCAAATGGAATATTGCACACCCGAACGTCTGCAACGTTTTTCGGCTGTGGGCGTCGGACCTGGCATTGGCACAAACCAACAGGTGCGCAACGGACTGGCAGAACTTCTGAAAAACTGCACCGTTCCAATGGTTCTCGACGCCGACGCAATCAACATTCTTGCCGACACGCCCGAACTACTTAACAATCTGAAACCCAACACAATACTAACGCCGCACCCTGGCGAGTTCGACCGTCTGACGCACCGCCACACAACGAGCTACGAGCGTCTGCAGTCGCAAATCGACCTGGCGCGGAAACACAATATAATAATTGTGCTGAAAGGCGCGTTTACTTCGGTGGCCACCCCCAACGGCGCTGTGCGGTTCAACACCACGGGCAACGCAGGAATGGCCACAGCGGGCAGCGGCGATGTTTTGACGGGAATTATCCTATCTTTGCTGGCTCAACATTATGCCCCCGCCGACGCCGCCGTTTTGGGCGTGGGGCTGCACGGGCTGGCTGGTGACATTGCCGCTCGCGCCGATGGTATGGAATTTGTTACGGCAAGCACAATTACCGACAATTTGGGAAAAGCGTTTTTAGAACTTAAAAATATTGATAATGAATAGTTTAAAATCGGTTATTACAATCATTACTTTAACTTCGGCAACGCTGGCTTTCGGGCAGAAAGATGTCGAAAACAACTATTTTGTAACACCCGTCAAAGGCGAAATGAACGTCGATGGGCACCAAGTATTTTATTCATTGCCAAGCAATTCGCTGATGGTCAGCCTGAAAATTGAAAAGACGGTGACGGCCAAAGGCCCATACGCGCAGTATGCCGAGAAATATCTGAACATTACAACAGGCGTTGTCGATGAGTCGGCAACCGCATATTCGATTGAAAACGTGAAAGTTGAGCGCATAAGTCAGCCCGATACGAGCCAACTCTACGCTATCAATTTCACTGGTCTCGACAATCTGCCGATGGTTCAGTTGAACGACAACGGCACCATTCTAGCCTGCAACTGTCCGCGCGTTGTCGAGGGCTACAAGGCGCCAAAACCGCAAAGCAACGTCGAGCCCGAAACAAAGCCTATCGCCTTTCTTGATATGGGCGTGAAACCGTTCATAGTTATTGAAGATGAGGAAGATGAGGCCGACGAGGATTCTGTTGAAGTGAAGAAACCGAAACAGCAACAGCCCATTGTGATGACCGAGGAAGAGAATGCCGCCGCTGCCGCCGCTTTCATTCGCAAAATCCGCAAACGCCGCCTGAAACTAGTTGCTGGAATGGCCGAAGAGACCAACCCTGTCGACGGCAAGGCTATGAAACTGATGATTCAGGAACTCGACCGACTTGAAGCCGAATACTTAAACCTTTTTGTAGGTAAGAGCACCAAACAGACTTACACACAAACGGTTATAGTTACACCAAACAATAATTCCGAAGACGAACAAATCACTTTCGGCTATTTCTCGAAACAATACGGATTCGGCACCGCGAAACGTGGCGACGCCTATCCTATCACAATGAAAATCAACTCGTTGACAAACGCACCAAAGGTATCGATTAAGGAAACCGACACGTCGGGCAAATCGTCGTCGAGCATTAAATACGGACTCTACTACCGCACACCTGGAATGGTTTCAGTATCAATTGATTGCGATGGTCTGCTGCACCACACAAGCCAATGGACAATCGCCCAAAAAGGTGTGGTTGTGCCGATGCCGTCCGACTATTTAGCAAACCACAAATACTCAATCGAGTTTGACGCTGAAACAGGGGCATTGAAAAGAATATCAGGAAATTAATGATTGGTGAATCGACCAACTGGTGAATCGGTAAATCGAGTTTAAAGTTTAACAAGTTGAAACGCTTCGCTGTTTAATTGCGTTTGCGGGATTAATTCGTAACTCGTAATTCTAAATTCGTAATTAAAAAATCTGTGTAAATCCGTTTAATCCGTTCAATCCGCGTTCTAATTAATTGACAATGAAAACATTCCAACTCGACGGTTTGCAAAAGCAACTTGCGCTGCTGGCGGGGCCAATCTTTATGGAAACCCTGCTGGTGATGACATTGGGCGCCGTCGACACCATAATGTTGAGCCAACATTCCGACAACAGCGTGGCCGCCGTGGGAATGGTGAACCAACTGGTGAGTATGATTTTCCTTGTGTTCGAGGTGACGGCGTTGGGCACTTCTATCCTATGCTCGCAGTACATTGGCGCGCGGCTGCACGACAAGGTGACGCAGACCGTGGGCGTGTCGCTGGTGCTGAACGCCACTTTCGGCCTGATTATCAGTCTATTGATGTACTTCTTTGCCGAAAACATTCTGAACCTGATGGGCCTTCGTCCCGAACTGATGCCCGACGGCCTGTCGTATATGCGGATTGTGGGCTCGTTTGCCTTCGCGCAAGCAATATCGATGGCGGCTTCGGCGTCGTTGCGCAGCGCCAACAAGGCCGTCTATCCGATGATGGTGACGCTGGTGGTCAATATTATCAACTTTTTGGGCAATTACACGCTGATTTTCGGCAAGTTCGGGATGCCTGCATTGGGCGTCGAGGGCGCGGCCATTTCGACGGCTGCGTGCCGCACAATAGCGATGTTCGCACTGCTTTACTTCCTGAAAAAGAAGCACGTACACCACTTCCCGCGCCAACTGTTCCGCCCCTTCCCCTTCGGCGAACTGCGGAAACTGCTGCACATTGGCATTCCGTCGGCTGGCGAACAAATGTCGTACAGCCTTTCGATGGTGGTTATCACCTTCTTTATCAATATGATAAGCAACGAGGCGCTGGCCGCCCGAACCTACTGTATGAACATTATTATGTTCGTCTATCTGTTCTCGGTGTCGGTGGGCCAAAGCGGCGCCATAACCATTGGCCACCTTGTTGGCGACCGCCGTCCGCGCGCGGCGTTTGTGTTCGGCAAGCTGGTGATGAAGATTGCCGTTGTAACGTCGATTGTGGTGTCGCTGATTTTCGCCATTACTGGCAAGTTCATCTTTAATTTCTTGACTGATAATCAAGAGATTATTCGAATGGGCGTTGTCATTCTCTGGATTGATGTGGTGCTGGAATTCGGCCGCGCAGTCAACGTGTTTGCCGTGAATGCCCTGCGCTCGGCTGGCGACATTTATTTCCCTGTGCTGCTGGGCATTGGCGTTATGTGGACAGTCTCTGTCGGGTTGAGCTACCTGTTCGGCATTGGTCTCGGCTGGGGCCTGATTGGAATGTGGTGCGCCTTTGTCCTTGACGAGAATATCCGCGCCGCCGTGTTTATCAAGCGCTGGTGGGGATTGAAATGGACTACTAAGAGTTTTGTGAAGTGACGATAACGATGACTTTGACAATAACGCCTAACTTTTTTCATCCCCAAAAATCACTATCGGCATAGCTAAAAATCATCATTTGTTGTAGTGTTTTGGCGGGATACAATAGTTGTAAAAACTATAAATTTGCTGTGAAAAACAACGAAGATGTCAGAAGATAAACACACTATAAGCCGGTTATCGGAACTTGCTAACAATCAAGAAGCTACAATAGTAAAAGTGCTTGGACACGGTGCTTTCCGCAAGCGCATAACCGAAATGGGGTTTGTTGCAGGAACAAGCATCAAGGTTATAAAACAGGCGCCGCTGAAAGGACCTATCGAATACGAACTGCTTGGCTACCATGTGTCGCTGCGGCACAGCGAGGCCGAGCTTATTGAAGTTGTGACCGACGCCAACGCTCACATCAATGATGGCGAGACGTTCAGCCGCGAGGAGCTTACAACGGTGCCTTTCAGCGAGTTGGTGAAGCGCGCAAGCAAGACTATTAATGTGGCGCTGGTGGGCAACCCCAACTGCGGCAAGACGTCGCTATTCAACCACGCCACAGGCCGCCACGAGAAGGTGGGCAACTACAGCGGCGTTACCGTCGATGCCAAAATGGCCACTCTTGAGCACAACGGCTACACAATCAACATAACCGACCTACCCGGAACTTACTCAATATCAGAATATACGCCCGAGGAGCTTTATGTTCGTCAGCATATCTTCGAGAAAAATCCCGACATCATTCTTAATGTAATCGACGCTTCGAACCTTGAGCGCAACCTCTACCTCACAACGCAGCTTATCCCAATGAATATCAGAATGATAGTTGCGTTGAATATGTTCGACGAGTTGGAGAAGAAAGGCGATAAGTTTGACTACAAGATGCTTGGCGGAATGCTTGGTATGCCCTTCATCCCCACCAACGGCCGCAACGGAGCCGGATTGAACGAGGTGCTCGACAAGATTATCGAGGTTTACGAGGGCCGCGACCCGAAGGTGCATCAGATTCAGGTGAACTACGGAAAAAACATTGAGAAGGCCGTTTCGATAATCCGCAGCGAGATTGAGCACCACGAGCTTCTGAACGAGAAGTATTTTCCACGTTTTGCGGCGCTGAAACTGATTGAAGGCGACAAGATATTTATCAAGAACATTGCTGCTCACCCCGACGCTCAACATATTGTCAGTCAGGCTGATGAGCAACGCGCACTACTTGAAAAAGAATATGGCGACACAGCCGAGACGATACTTGCTGACGCCCGTTACGGATTTATCCGCGGTGCGCTGAAAGAGACGTTTGTTCCTAACAGCAAGCCCGATTTCGGTAAAGGATACAAGATAGATAAAGTGTTGACTAACAAATGGTTCGGACTGCCAATATTCATCATTTTCATGTGGCTGATGTTCCAGGCGACATTCACGCTCGGACAGTATCCGATGGATTGGATTGAAGCCGGAGTTGAATGGCTAAGTAGCTGGTTGTCAGCATTGATACCAGCCGGCTCGCTTCACGACCTAGTTATTGAGGGCATCATCGGCGGTGTTGGCGGGGTCATCGTTTTTCTGCCTAACATATTGATACTGTTCCTGTTCATCTCGTTTATGGAGGACAGTGGCTATATGGCGCGCGCCGCCTTTATTATGGACGTGGCGATGCACAAAATCGGGCTTCACGGCAAATCGTTCATTCCACTGATAATGGGCTTCGGCTGCAATGTGCCGGCCATTATGTCGACGCGGACGCTTGAGAACCCGAAAGACCGTCTGCTAACAATGCTGATTGTGCCGCTGATGTCGTGCAGTGCGCGGCTGCCGGTCTATGTTCTGCTCATTTCGGCCTTCTTCAACGCTCATCAGGCGCTGATAATGCTGATGATATACGTTATCGGTATTCTGCTGGCAACCATTATGGCGTTCATTTTTAAGCACGCTTTCTTCAAGCACGACGACGCTCCGTTTGTTATGGAGCTGCCCCCCTATCGCATCCCGACGCTGCGTAACACGCTGATACACATGTGGGATAAGACGGCGCAGTATCTGACAAAAATGGGCACGGTCATTCTGCTTGCATCGATAATAATATGGGCGCTTGGCCACTATCCGCAGAAGGTGCGCTACTCGGTTCCTTATCAGGCAATAATCGAGCAAGTTGAAGCAAATGAGCAACTTAGCGACGAGCAAAAAGCCGAAACCATTAGCTCGCTTGAGTACGATATGAAGGCCGAACACCTTGAGAAATCGTACATCGGGCGCATCGGACATTTGATTGAACCGGTAATCAGTCCGCTTGGCTTCGACTGGAAAATCGGCGTCTGCCTGCTCACCGGAATGGCGGCCAAAGAGATTGTTGTAAGCACAATGGGAGTTCTTTATCAGTCTGACGATGAAGAAGATACATCGAACTTACAAGCCAAACTGCAACAGGAGACTTACAAACGCGGGCCGCACAAGGGCGAACATGTGTTCAGTCCGCTTGTGGCCTTGTGTATGATGATTTTTGTGCTGATTTATATGCCTTGCATCGCCGCTATAACAGCTGTCAAAAACGAAGGCGGCACTAAATGGGCGGTGTTTACGGCTTGTTACACAACACTTTTGGCATGGATTGTGACGTTTGCGGTTTATCATATTGGGATGATGATTGTGTAGTTACAAGGCATAAGTGATAAGTGATAAGTGATAAGT
>JAFZKK010000021.1 GCA_017551905.1 Salinivirgaceae bacterium | reverse complement strand
TACACCAACGAGGTGAAAATGAATGTGTTGCAAGTGCCGTATGAGTTGATTGACCGCTACACCGAAGTCTCGACGCAGGTTGCGGAGGCGATGGCAGACGGCGCTCGCCGCATCATGGGTGCCGATTTTGCAGTATCCACCACCGGCATTGCCGGACCAACCGGAGCAACTGACAATAATCCTGTCGGGACGGTGTATATTGGTGTAGCCACTCCGCACAAAGTTGTGTCGGCGCGGTTGGTGTTCGGCTCCGACCGCCAGAATAATATCAACAGCTTTACCGATGCCGCTTTGAAGATGTTGCTCGATAATATTTGGTAATAGTGTTGAAAATCAGTCGGATATCGGTATTGGAGAATGTATTTTTGCAGCCGGGAAACAGTGCTCGCGAGTGCGAAAAAAATCATTAAAAAACATTTGCTAAATTGAATTAAAAACGCGTACTTTGCCAACCGATTTTTGAAAGAAAACCATAAAGTAAAGATATGTCACGAGTTTGTCAAGTAACAGGAAAACGCAGCATGGTTGGTAACAACGTTGGTCACTCTAACTTGAAGACCAAACGCAAATTCCATGCAAATTTGTTCAAGAAAAAATTCTACTATCCTGAAGAGGACCGTTGGATTACATTGAAAGTATCGGCAAGCGGCTTGCGCGATATCAACAAAAAAGGTTTGCACAAAATGCTGCAAGAGGCCAAAGCCGCAGGTTATATCAACAACTACTAAAAAATAGTTCGAAATGGCAAAGAAAGCTAAAGGTAACAGAGTTCAGGTTATTTTGGAATGCACTGAACAAAAGGAGAGCGGTGTGCCGGGAATGTCAAGGTATATAACTACCAAAAACCGCAAAAACACTCCGGAGAGACTGGAAATGCGTAAGTATAACCCATTCCTGAAGAAGGTAACCGTTCATAAGGAAATAAAATAATAGTCTACTATGGCAAAGAAAGTAGTTGCAACACTGAAGACTGGCGAGGCTAAGAGCTTCGTTAAGTGCATCAAGATGGTAAAATCGCCAAAAACAGGCGCTTACCAGTTCAAAGAGGAAGTGGTCAATGCTGAACACGCAAAAGATTTTTTCAAGAAATAAATTTTTGATTTATCATTAAAAAGGCTTTCTTCGTATTCGGAGAAAGCCTTTTTATTTTGGTGTCACTCCATTTCAATTTATCTTACATAATTATGGGTTTATTTTCTCGTTTCCAGAAAGATACTCTCGACAAAGGTCTGGCGAAAACCAAAGAGAGTGTGTTCAAAAAAATCTCGCGCGCCATTGTCGGAAAATCGACGGTTGATGACGAAGTGCTTGATAATCTGGAAGAAGTGCTGATAACATCGGATGTTGGTGTCGAGACAACGCTGAAGATTATCGAGAGGATTCAGGAGCGTGTCAAGGCTGATAAATATCTAAATACCAATGAGCTGAATGGTCTGTTGAGGCAGGAGATTACCGCTTTGCTGGCCGAAAACAAAGCCAACTCACACGATAATGCGATAGAAACCATAGCAGGAAAGCCGTATGTGATTATGGTTGTGGGTGTTAACGGTGCGGGAAAAACAACCACCATTGGCAAATTGGCCAACAAATTCAAGCAACAGGGCAAGAAGGTTATGATTGGCGCTGCCGACACTTTCCGCGCCGCCGCCATTGAGCAACTTGAGGTTTGGGCAAACCGCGTGGGCGTGCCTATCATCAAGCAGCGTATGGGTTCCGACCCCGCTTCGGTGGCTTACGACACGCTTGAGTCGGCAAGCAAAAACGATGTTGATGTGGTGATTATCGATACTGCAGGCCGCCTTCACAACAAAGTGAACCTGATGAACGAGTTGACCAAAATCCGCAAGGTGATGCAGAAAATCGACCCGCAAGCGCCGCACGATGTGATGCTTGTGCTCGACGGCTC
This sequence comes from Salinivirgaceae bacterium, assembly GCA_017551905.1. Taxonomy (GTDB): domain Bacteria; phylum Bacteroidota; class Bacteroidia; order Bacteroidales; family SZUA-534; genus RUG13583. Next base: position 3,187 of record JAFZKK010000021.1, on the reverse strand, counting down.
GACAGGCCAAAACGCCTTTGAGCAAGCCAAGCAATTCACGTTGGCAACCGAGGTTTCGTCGCTGGCAATCACCAAGTTGGACGGCACTGCCAAGGGCGGCGTGGTTATCGGCATTTCGGACCAATTCAAGATACCGGTGCGCTACATTGGCGTGGGCGAGGGAATCGACGATTTGCAGGATTTTGTGCCTGCCGAGTTTGTCGATTCGCTGTTCTCATAATCTGTCAACCAACAAGTTAGCCGTCAGATGCCGAAGAAAATCAATCTGTTTACGATGGGGTGTTCCAAAAACCGCGTGGACACCGAAATACTTATGCGTCAGTTGGAAGCCAACGGTTTCGATGTTAGTTACGAGGCCGAAAAGGGCAAATTCGACTTTGTGGTGATTAACACCTGCGGATTTATCAACGACGCTAAAGAAGAGTCAATCAACATTATACTTGAATACGCCGAGCAGAAAAAGGCGCACAAAGTGGGCAAAATTGTGGTTTGCGGCTGTTTGAGCCAACGCTACAAAGATGACCTTGCCAAGGAGTTGCCCGAGGTGGATGCGTGGTTCGGCAAGTTCGATTTGAAGGGTATGTTGCAGTATTTCAATGCCGAATACAACTGCAATCTGCAGCCGCTGCGCACGCTCACAACACCAAAGCATTACGCCTACGTGAAGATTGCCGAAGGCTGCAACCGCACTTGTTCGTTCTGCGCAATCCCCAATATCACAGGCAGTTACAAATCACGACCGATGGACGAGATTGTCGAGGAGTGCCGATTGTTGGTTGGTTCGGGCGTGAAGGAGATTATCCTGATTGCGCAGGATTTGTCGTTCTACGGCGCCGATTTATACAAAAAGCAGTGCCTGGCCGAGCTGATGGAGCGCATTGCCGCCATTGAGGGGCTGCACTGGCTGCGGATTCACTACACCTATCCGGCGCATTTCCCTGTAGATGTGTTAGATGTGATGGCGCGCCACAGCAACATTTGCAACTATCTCGACATTGCCTTGCAGCATATCAGCGACAATATGCTCACCAAGATGCGCCGAAATATCAGTAAACAAGAGACTTACGACCTTGTGCGGAAGTTCCGCGAGCGCGTGCCCGGGCTTGTTCTGCGCACCACATTACTTGTCGGTCACCCCGACGAGACCGACGCTGATTTTCAGGAACTTGTTGAATTTGTGCAAAATGTACGCTTCGACCGTTTGGGCGTTTTCACCTACTCGAACGAGGAGGACACCTTCGCCTACAAAAACTACACCGACAACGTGCCTGAAGATGTGAAGCAACAACGAATGGAGCGCATAATGGCGATTCAGCAGCAGATTTCGCTTGAAATCAACCAAAATAAAATCGGCAAAACCATTGAGGTGCTGATAGATAGACAGGAAGGCGAGTTCTTTATCGGCCGCAGCGAGGGCGACTCACCCGAAGTTGACGGCGAGGTGCTTGTCAAAGCCGACAATCTGACCATCGGAACCTTTGTAAATGTGCGCGTTACCGATGCCGACGAGTTCGATTTGTATGCCGAACTGGCGGAATGAGCGCATCAGAAAAAATGGTGTTCTATTGGTGCAATCAAAAATGTTTGTATCTTTAACTTCTTAATTTTAAAAATATGGTAAACAAAGTCATTCTTATTGGCAATGTCGGACGCGACCCTGAAGTTCGTTATATTGCTGCAAACACACCAACTACAACCATTTCGCTGGCAACATCGGAAAACTATACCGACAAGCAGGGAGCACAACAGAGCCGTACCGAGTGGCATCGCGTGGTGCTTTGGAACGCATTGGCACAGTTGGCCGAGAAACATATTCGGAAAGGCACGCAGCTTTATGTCGAAGGCCGACTGGCAACACGCAGCTATACCGACAAAACTGGTGTTCAACGCTCTGTGACAGAGGTTGTTGCGGAAACGGTTAAGTTGCTTGGCTCGCATCCTCAGCCTGCAAACGAATAAACAACAAAAGTATATTTACAATTAAAATTATCTGATTATGATTAATAAAGCTATTTTGGTGGGCAATGTGGGTGGTGACCCTGATGTGCGCACTTTGGAGAATAATGTTAAGGTGGCAACCATATCGTTAGCTACTTCGGAACGTTATACTGACAGCAACAAACAAAAACAGGAACGGACAACATGGCACAGGGTTGTGCTGTGGCGCAATTTGGCCGAAGTTGTTGAAAAATACGTGCATAAAGGCTCGCAACTGTATATCGAAGGGCGCATTTCGAACCGCCAGTACAAGGACAAGGACGGAAACGACCGTTATGCAACTGAGATTGTCGCAAATGACATGAAACTTCTCGGCAAGCGTGATGATGGTAACCGTCAGCCGGAAGGCCCACAGCTTGGAACAGTGCCTCCGCCGTCAACGGAAGAGATGCCGGCAGATGACTTGCCATTTTAGTGTTAACCAATACTTTATATTTTGGAAACCGACCATTATGCGCAAGAGTTGACATCGAACACCTTTGATGTCGGCTCTTGCTTTTTCAGTAGCACACCATTTATTATAGGTGTGATTGTTTTATTGGTGATTGTTGCCGGCTTGGTGTCGGGCAGCAAAGTCGCTTTTCTCTCGTTAGATTCCGATTCCATTCAAAAATATCGCAAAAGCGGACGGTACACTTCGCGTGTGGCCGTTAAGCTTATTGAGCGTATCGAAGAACTGTTGGCGCTGGTGACAGTGCTTAACTGTTTCAATTACACGGCTATAGCCAGCTTGTCGTTTTTTGTGGCAAAGCCGATATTGGTCTCGTTCAGCCCTATAGTTGCAATTGCGTTGACGGCGCTTGTGCTGTTGCCGGTTATTATGCTTTTCTGCGAAGTGATGCCAAAAATGTTCGCCCGCCATTCGCAGGGCTTTTACGTGTCGTTTATGGCTGTGCCACTGTATTTTATGAGTAAATTGCTTAAGCCGGCGACATTCCTTATGACAAAAAATAATCGCGGAATTGAGCGGCAAGTGCATAAGAATCAATCAATTTCGATGGACGAACTATCGGATGTGATTGAGGAGAACTCGACCGGTTTGATGAGTGAGCGCGAGATGCTGAAGGGCATTATCGAGTTTGGCAACATCGAGGTGTCGGAAATTATGTGTCCGCGCGTGGATATGGTGGCCATCGAGTCGAAAGAACCGTTCGAGCAGGTGCTGAAAAAAATCACCGAGTCGGGCTAC